>DASWDF010000047.1:0-17948 GCA_036395475.1 Casimicrobiaceae bacterium | reverse complement strand
CGAGCACGAACCGGTCGTGGGAATGGCTGCGAAGCAGCGAGGATCCCGGGCATCGCCTTCGGCTCAGCCCGGGCTACAGCCCCTACGGTCTGTGCGAAGTATTGCCGGCAGCCGAATGCTGCAATGCACAAGCAAGACGGTAGAGGCAAAAGCGGGCACCGTCAAGCAGAATTTGCTGCAATGCAATGAACTATGGCAAGCCTACAGTAGTAAGGCGAAGGCGGCTACTTCCGTGTAGCGGCGGTCACGAGGTTGAGCAACTCGTTGGCTTGCTTGCTGCGAACGCTCATCCGGACCAGGATGTCGGACGCGGTGACCGGCTTGCCGTAGTAGATCCGGTTCCATTTATCGGACGTCGAGACGATGGTTCCGTCGAAATTGATGCCCCCGTATATGCCCTTGGCGCGGCTGAATGAGACCAGGTCGGCGACCAAATCCGATTGGGCCCCGGCACCGACCGGCCCGGCGGCGACCGCGGCATCGCCTCCCATCTTGAACGAGTCCGCAAGGAGCGTATTAAGGCCCTTGTCGGTCATGACCAGCGTGACCATCTCGGACACGGCGATCCCAGCCTGAAAGCCCAGGCTTGCGGTAGCCACGGTATAGAACGCCGGCCCCACCCACTTGCCGCTTTTGGGATCGCGCGCCACCACCACCGCGCGACCTCCCGAGCCGCCGAGAATGAAACCGGCCTTGGTGATCTCGGGGGTGATCATCACCGCCTTGGCGCGTCTGAGGTTGCGCTGCAACCAGGCCATGTCGGGATCGTTCGTGAAGTTCGCAAACGTCAACGTCGCGGCGGTCACGAGCGAGCGTTGATCGGACTGGGCGCATACCGCGGTCGCGAAAAGCATGGCGGGCAGGGCCACGGTGATCGCCGTGCTGATCCAGCGTCTTAGCGATTGTTGCATGCAACTCCTCATTCGTAATGTGCAACGGGCGCGACGCGCGGACGGTTGCGGCCGGCGCATGTCACAGTATACTTGCCGCGGTTGGAGGAACATTACCGATGAAGTCTTCGTCGCAAGCGACGCCGCGTCGAAACGGCGTAACCGCAGTCCATTCACTCGATCGTTTCGTTTTCACCGTACCGGATCTCGACGAGGCGCAGCGGTTCTATTCGGAATTCGGCCTCGATGCGCGCCGCGAGGGCCAGCGCCTCGATCTGCACACCTACGGTCATCCTCACCAGTGGGGATCGATCTTTGCCGCGCCGGGCCCCAAGAAACTCCAATACCTGCGCTTCGGAGTCTATGCGGAAGACCTTGAGCCCCTGGTGCAGCGTATGGAGCGGACGGGCGCGCCGCGCTTAGCCGGGCATCCACTCGGCGACGAGGGTGGCGTCTGGACGCGCGATCCCGACGGAAATATGGTGCAGGTCGTTGCGGCCCCCAAGGTTTCGCCGGAAGAGTCGGGAGCGCCGGCGTCGCCGCCCGCTCATCCCGCCGGTCGCGGCGCCGCGCCCGGCCGTAGCGGCGCGGGAAGGGTGCGACCGCGAAGACTGTCGCACGTGCTGCTGTTCTCATCCGACGTTCCGCGTTCGGTGCGCTTCTACAGCGACGCGCTCGGACTGCGCTTGTCCGATCGCTCCGGCGACGTGATCGCCTTCATGCATGGTGCGCATGCCAGCGATCACCACATGCTCGCTTTCGCGAAGTCGGGCGGACCGGGGTTGCATCATTCGAGCTGGGTCGTCGAAAGCATCGACGAGATCGGCCTCGGGATGCAGCACATGGCCGACCGCGGCTATGTGCGCAGCTGGGGCGTCGGGCGGCACGTGATCGGATCCAACTACTTCTGCTACATCCAGGACCCATGGGGCAGCTTCGCCGAATACTCGCACGACATCGATTTCGTCCCCGCCGACGTCGAATGGCAGAGCGCCGATCATCCTCTGGAGGATTCGTTTTACGTCTGGGGACCTCCGCCGCCTGATTACTTCATCGTCAATCACGAGATTGCCGCGCCGGCAGCGTAGCGCGCCTCGGCCCGCAGCGCCGATAGCCGCGGATTTACTCCTGTCGACCCATCGCGACAAAGTGCGGATTCGCAAAATCGGGCTTCCCGTAGCGCAACTCCGCACCGTTCAGGTCGGTCACGCGGCCGCCGGCGGCGCGCACGATGGCGTGGCCGGCGGCGGTATCCCATTCCATGGTGCGGCCGAAGCGCGGGTAGAGGTCGGCTTCGCCGCCGGCCACGAGGCAGAATTTGAGCGATGAGCCGGCGGTGACGTGCGAGGCGACGACGCGTCCGGCCAAGAATGCATCGAGCGCTTCGACATCGCCGTGAGAGCGACTGGATACGACGGTGAGACCCGCGGCCGGTACGCGGCGGCACACGATGGCCTTGCGGGGCCCCGATGGGTCTTCCATGAGGGCGCCGGCTCCGGCGGCTCCCGCGAACAATCTCCCCGACGCGGGCGCGAGCACGACCCCGAGCACCGGCATGCCCCGCTCGACGAGCGCGATGTTCACCGTGAACTCGCCGTTGCGATCGATGAACTCGCGTGTGCCGTCCAGCGCATCGACGAGCCAGAATCGTTCCGCCTCGACCATAGGGGTCGGGCCCGCACAAGCTGCCTCCTCGGCGACGACTTGCAGGCCGGGTGTGATGCGGGCGAGCTCGGACAGGATCAGCGCTTCGGCGCGGTGATCGGCCTCGGTCACCGGAGAAGCGTCGCGCTTGCTTCCGACCTTGAACTCGGTGGCGTAGACCCGCATGACGAGCGTGCCGGCCTCGCGGGCGACCGGGATGATCCTGTCGAGCAAGTCGAGTTCAGGTAGCATACTCGGCCTGAATGATATATTGAGCCGCTCGCTGTTCGGCGCGGGATCTCCCGCGCCGGCGCCCGGGCCTCGAAGACACGACCGGGATGGCACTCACCTATCTGCAGCGCCTCGAAGCGGAAAGCATTCACATCATCAGGGAAGTCGTCGCCGAGACTGACAATCCGGTGATGCTCTATTCGATCGGCAAGGACAGCGCCGTGATGCTGCACCTCGCGATCAAGGCGTTCTTCCCCGCCCGGCCGCCGTTTCCGCTGCTCCACGTCGACACGACGTGGAAATTCCGCGACATGTACGTCTTCCGCGATCGCCGCGCGGCGGAAGTCGGCATGAGGTTGATCGTGCACGTCAATCCCGAAGGTTTGGCGATGAACATCAACCCGTTCACGCACGGCTCGGCGGTGCACACCGACGTGATGAAGACCCAGGGACTGCGGCAGGCGCTGGACAAGTACGGCTTCGATGCGGCTTTCGGCGGCGCGCGGCGCGACGAGGAGAAGTCCCGCGCCAAGGAGCGTATCTTCTCGTTCCGGTCGGCGCAGCATCGCTGGGATCCCAAGACACAGCGCCCCGAGCTGTGGAAGCTCTATAACGCACGCAAGCACAAGGGCGAGAGCCTGCGCGTGTTTCCGCTCTCCAACTGGACCGAGCTCGACGTCTGGCAGTACATCTATCTGCAGGACATACCCATCGTTCCGCTCTACTTCGCGCGCGAGCGGCCGGTGGTCGAGCGCGACGGAACGCTGATTATGGTCGACGACGAGCGCATGCCGCTGCGCAACGGCGAGGTGCCGGCGCTGCGAAAGGTGCGCTTTCGCACGCTGGGCTGCTATCCGCTCACCGGCGCGATCGAGTCCAATGCCGATACGCTGCCGGCGATCGTTCAGGAAATGCTGCTGGCGAAGACCTCCGAGCGCCAGGGCCGCGTCATCGATTACGACGCGGCGGGGTCGATGGAGAAGAAAAAAGTGGAAGGCTACTTCTGATGGCACGAGCCTTTGCGCAGACTGCGCCCGAAATCGAGCGTTATCTGGCCACGCACCAGCGAAAAAGCCTGCTGCGGTTCATCACCTGCGGCAGCGTCGACGACGGCAAGAGCACGCTGATAGGCCGGCTGCTGTACGAATCGAAGCTGCTGTTCGAGGACCAGCTCGCGGCACTCGAGGCGGATTCGAGGAAAATGGGTACGCAGGGCGACGGGCTCGATTTTGCGCTGCTGCTCGACGGCCTGACCGCCGAGCGCGAGCAGGGGATCACGATCGATGTTGCGTACCGCTACTTCGCTACCGACCGGAGGAAGTACATCGTCGCCGACACGCCCGGCCACGAGCAGTACACCCGCAACATGGTCACCGGCGCTTCGACCGCGGACGTGGCGGTGCTGATCGTCGATGCTCGCAAGGGCGCGCTCACGCAGACGCGACGGCACAGCTACCTGGTCTCGCTGCTCGGTATCCGGAAGATTCTGGTGGCGGTCAACAAGATGGATCTCGTCGAGTATGCAGAGGCGCCGTTCCGCGCCATCACTGCCGAGTACGGTGATTTCGCGGCGCGCATCGGCCTCGACGACGTAACCTTCATTCCGGTGTCCGCGCTGAAGGGCGATAACGTCGTCGCCCGGAGCGCACACATGCCCTGGCATCGCGGCCCCACGCTGATGGGCTACCTCGAGACCGTTGCCATCGACGAAGAACGCCTGCAGAAGGCGCCGTTCCGGTTGCCGGTGCAATGGGTCAATCGTCCGCATCACGACTTTCGCGGCTTCGCCGGGACGATCGCGAGCGGGGCGATCCATACCGGCGAGCGCGTTCGCGTGCAGCCCTCGGGTCGCGAAAGCAGGGTCGCGCGCATCGTCACCGCGGATGGCGATCTCGAACAGGCCATCGCCGGCCAGTCGATCACCTTGACGTTGACCGATGAGATCGACATTTCCCGCGGCGACCTGATCTCCACCGCGTCGGCACCGCCCGAGGTCGCAGACCAGTTCGAGGCGACGATCATCTGGATGGCGGACGAACCGATGCTGCCCGGTCGGTCGTACCTGCTCAAGATCGGCGCGCGCACCGTCAATGCGCAAATCGGTGACCTCAAGTACAAGGTCAACGTCAATTCGCTCGAGCACGTCGCGGCCAAGACGCTGGCGCTGAACGAGATCGGCGTGTGCAACCTCTCGCTCGACCATCCGGTCGCCTTCGACGTATACAAGGACAATCGCGATACCGGCGGGTTCATTTTCATCGATCGCGTCAGCAACAACACCGTCGGCGCAGGGTTGCTCGAGTTCGCGTTGCGCCGCGCGCACAACATCCACATCCAGGCGCTGGACCTCAACAAGTCGGTGCGCGCGCAGTTGAAGGGCCAGAAATCCTGCGTGCTCTGGCTGACCGGCCTTTCGGGCGCTGGCAAATCGACGATCGCCAACGTGGTCGAGAAGAAGCTCCACGCGCTCGGCCGCCACACGTACCTGCTCGACGGCGACAACGTGCGCCACGGCCTGAACAAGGATCTCGGATTCACCGACGTCGATCGCGTGGAGAATATCCGCCGCGTCGCCGAGGTGGCGAAGCTGATGGTCGACGCGGGTCTGATCGTGATTACGGCTTTCATCTCGCCGTTCCGCGCCGAGCGGCGCATGGCGCGCGAATTGATGGACGCTGGAGAATTCATCGAGATCTTCGTCGACACGCCGCTCGCGGTCGCGGAGCAACGCGACTCCAAGGGGCTGTACAAGAAGGCACGCCACGGCGAGCTCAAAAACTTCACCGGGATCGACTCGCCGTATGAAGTTCCCGAGCAGGCGGAGATTCACGTCGAAACGACTCGGCTCGAGCCGGATGCGGCAGCCGATCTCATCGTGCGCGAGCTTGGCAGGCGCGGGGTGATCGGAACAGTCGTATAGGCCGTAGCGCTCGTTCGGCGCGGGCCGGGATCCGCGCCGACCCGTCGTGTCCCGGGAGGCGAGATCATGGAACACAGAACCGATCGTTATCCGGAGATTCGCGAGGCGGTGCGCGCGCTGTGCGCGAACTTCCCCGACGCGTATTTCCGCGAGATCGACGAAGCGCGCGCATATCCGGAGGCATTCGTCGACGCGCTCACCAAGGCGGGCTGGCTCGCCGCGCTGATCCCGCAGGAGTACGGCGGCTCCGGCCTCGGCTTGGCGGAGGCCTCGGTGATCATGGAAGAGATCAACCGCTGCGGCGGCAACTCGGGCGCGTGTCACGGCCAGATGTACAACATGGGGACGCTCCTGCGGCATGGCTCGAAAGTGCAGAAGCAGAAGTATCTGCCCGGCATCGCCGCCGGTGAGCTGCGGCTGCAATCGATGGCCGTAACCGAGCCCACGACGGGCACCGACACGACCCAGCTCAAGACGACCGCGGTTCGGAAGGGCAGCCGCTACGTCGTCAACGGCCAGAAGGTGTGGATCTCGCGGGTGCAGCACTCGGACCTGATGATTCTGCTCGCGCGCACGACGCCGCTCGCCGAGGTAAAGCGCAAATCGGAGGGCATGTCGATCTTCATCGTCGAGCTCGAGGATGCGGTTGGCAAGGGGCTGACGGTCCGGCCGATCCGCAACATGGTCAATCACGAGACCAACGAGCTCTTCTTCGACAACCTCGAGATCCCCGCGGAGAACCTGATCGGCGAGGAAGGCAAGGGCTTCAAGTACATCCTCGACGGGCTCAACGCCGAGCGCACGCTGATCGCCGCCGAATGCATCGGCGACGGCTACTGGTTCATCGACCGCGCCGCCAAGTACGCCGGCGAACGCGTGGTATTCGGTCGCCCGATCGGCAGGAATCAGGGCGTCGCCTTTCCGATCGCCGAGGCCTATATGGAGGTCGAGGCGGCCAACCTGATGCGTTTCAAGGCTTGTGATCGTTTCGACCGCGGTGAGCCTTGCGGTGCCGAGGCCAACATGGCCAAGCACCTCGCAGCAAAGGCGGCGTGGGAAGCGGCAAACGTCTGCCTCCAGACGCACGGCGGCTTCGGCTTCGCCGCCGAGTACGACGTCGAGCGGAAGTTCCGCGAGACGCGGCTGTATCTGGTCGCGCCTATTTCGACCAATCTCATCTACAGCTACATCGCCGAGCACGTGCTCGGCTTGCCGCGGTCATTCTAGGCCGGCGCTCCGCTGCGCCCGTAGCCCGGGCTGACCCCGGACTCGATCCGGGGGATGCCCGGGACTGACGTTGATTTCGAAGCGCTGCCCCGGGCATCGCGCTGCGCGCTCAGCCCAGGCTACGCGCGCTCAGCCCAGGCTACGCGCGCCCCATTCGCGTGCGATCTCGGCGGGATCGCAGACTTCTGTGGAGACGGCGCGCGGCGCGCTCGGTGTGCGCGAAAAACGCGGCGCGGGCGCCGGACACGACACACCGTCGATTGCATTGAATACCTTGCGCGCCGCCATATGCGGGTGCGCCGCTGCCTCGCCCAGGGCCAGCACCGGCGCGAAACACGCGTCACTTCCTTCGAGCAGGTCGCACCATTCGCGGCGCGGACGCTGCGCGAACGTTTGCTGCAGAATCTGCCGCAAGCGCGGCCACGATTCGGGATTCAGTCGATCCTTGAACGCTTTCTGATCGAGACCCAGGCGAGCGATCAAAACCTCGTGGAACTGCGGTTCGAGCGCGCCGACCGCGATGTATTCGCCGTCGGCGCAGCGATACGTCGTGTAGAACGGCGTCCCGCCATCGAGCAGGTTGCCGCCGCGCTCGTCGCGCCATTCGCCTCGCGCGACCGCGGCGTAGATGAACGTAAGCAGCGACGCGGCGCCGTCGACGATCGCGGCATCGATGACCTGGCCGCGGCCGGAGCGTTGCGCCTCGAGAAGTGCCGCGAGGACGCCGACGATCAGATACAGCGCGCCGCCGCCGAAATCGCCGAGTAGGTTCAGCGGCGGGATCGGCCCGCGTCCCGCCTCGCCGATCGCGTGCAGCGCCCCGGTGAGCGCAATGTAGTCGATGTCGTGGCCGGCTGCGGCCGCAAGCGGCCCGGTCTGGCCCCATCCCGTCATCCGTCCGTAGACCAGCCGGGGATTGCGGTGCAAGACCGCTTCGGGGCCGAGCCCGAGGCGTTCCATGACGCCCGGCCGAAAGCCCTCGAGCAAGACATCCGCGCGGTCAAGGAGCAGCAGTGCGGATTCGCGGCCTTCGGCGCCCTTGAGATCGACGGACACGACGCGGCGCCCGCGCTCGACGATGTCGCGCTTGTCGAGCACCGGCGTGCCGGGACGCGCGACGCGGACGACGTCAGCGCCCATGTCCGCGAGCAGCATCGCCGCGAACGGCACCGGCCCGATGCCGGCGAATTCGACTACCCGGAGGCCGGAGAGTGGCCCGCTCTGGTCGTTACTCACGGGAGTGCCCTCAGGAAGCTGCGACGAGAAAGCTCGTCACTGCCGCCAGCACCGCGTCCGGCTGATCGCGGTGCGGCGAATGCCCGCAGGCGGCGAGCTCCAGCCGGCGCGCGCTGCGCACGCCGCGCTCGAGCCGATCGATCTGCTCCATCGTGCCGTACTCGTCGTCCACACCCTGGATCGCCAGCACCGGGCACGCGATCTCGGGTAGCAGCGCCTCGATATTCCACGCGACGAAATCGGGATGCAACCAGATGTCGTTCCAGCCCCAGAAGGCGCTTTCGACGTCGTCATGGTAGCGCGCCAGCTTTGTGCGTAGTTCGTCGTCCAGATACGCGCGCCTGGCCGCGGCAATGCTCGTCAGACCGTAGGGCTCGACGAAAACGTGCGGCGCGAGGGCGACGACCGCGGCGACCGGACGGCACGCACGCGCCGCATGGATGAGTGCGATGGAGGCGCCCTCGCTGTGACCGAAGAGAACCGGGTTGTGCACGCCGAGGCTGTCGAGCAGCTGCGGCAGGATCTCGAGCGCTTCGAGGTGCATGAAGTCGACACCGCGTGGGCCGGTGAGCGGATCGGACTTGCCGTAGCCCAGGCGCGAATACGCCAGCACCCGGTGGCCCGTCGCGTCGGCGAGGCGCTGCGGAAAGTCTTTCCAGAGCGCGAGCGAGCCCAATCCCTGGTGCACCATGACCATCGGCGGCGCGTCGCTGTGCGCTCCCCCCTGCCATGCATACTCCAGCCGGTGACCGCGCACGCTCAGAAATGGCATTTACACTCCGAGGTGCCGGTGGAGCAGCTCCGGCCGACTCCGCAGCTCACCACTCGGCAGATCGGCAATGATTTGTCCCTTGACCAGGATCGCGCAGCGGTCGGTGTGTGCGGGCACCGCGCCATAGTCGCGATCGACGATGATCGTCGCCACACCGTCCTGGCGTAGCGCTGCGATGACCCGCCAGATTTCCCGCGCGACGAACGGCGCGAGCCCTTCCGTTTCTGCTGCCGATCCGGGTTTCGACGCGCATTGGCCGATGAGAGCCCCGCCTGCGGCGTTGCTCGCCTTGCGAATATGCACCAGCTATTCGACGCGGCTCGCGCCTTGCATCCGGGGCCATCTCGTCCGAAACGCGCCTCATGGAGGGTTCTGCATCAGGCTGCTAGTATATCGTCGAAGCGGTGATGGACTGCGTTGCTGTCCGCGCTGCCGCCCGGAGGATGCCGTGTCTGCTGTGCCCCAGGCAGCTCAAGCTGCAAAACCGCGCGCACCGGTGAGCTTCGATGCGCACGCCGACGCCGATCGACACCGCCAGCTTGCATTCGACGGCCCCGTAGCGACGCTCGCGACGGCGGTCGCGGAGGACGTGACGCTCCAACTCGGCTACAAGCGCAAGCCGTGAGCAGCATCGACTACGGCGAACGCATCCCCAACAACGTCGGTCTCGCGGACGACCGCGCCTTGCAGCGCGCGCTCGAGCACTGGCAGCCGCGCTTTCGCGACTGGTGGCGGGAGATGGGCCCCGAAGGCACGGCGGGCTTCGACGTTTACCTGCGCACCGCGATCAGCGTCGAGCAGGGGGGGTGGGCGCATTTCGATTACGTCAAGATGCCCGATTATCGCTGGGGCATTTTCCTCAACCCCGCCGAGCCCGGGCGCAAGATTCACTTCGGCGCGCACAAGGGCGAGGAAGCATGGCAGGAAGTACCCGGCGAGTACCGCGCCAACCTGCGCCGCATCATCGTCACGCAGGGCGACACCGAACCGGCGTCCGTCGAGCAGCAGCGGCACCTCGGCATGACTGCGCCCTCGCTCTACGACCTGCGGAACCTCTTCCAGATCAACGTCGAGGAAGGCCGCCACCTGTGGGCGATGGTTTATCTGCTGCACCGGTACTTCGGGCGCGATGGGCGCGAGGAGGCGGAAGCGTTACTCGAGCGGCGCTCGGGCGATCGCGACAATCCGCGCATCCTCGGCGCTTTCAACGAAAGGACGCCCGACTGGCTGGCGTTTTTCATGTTCACATTCTTCACCGACCGGGACGGCAAGTTCCAGCTCTGTGCGCTGGCGGAGAGCGGATTCGACCCGCTGGCGCGCACCACGCGCTTCATGCTGACCGAGGAAGCGCATCACATGTTCGTCGGCGAGTCGGGGATCGCGCGCATCCTGCAGCGGACCGCGGAGGTGATGGCGCGGCACGGAGTCCGCGATCCCGCGGACGTGCGTCGGCACGGCGTTATCGACCTGCCGACGCTGCAACGCTATCTCAACTTCCACTACAGCGTGACGCTCGACTTGTTCGGCGCCGACGTCTCCTCGAACGCCGCGATCTTCTACAGCACGGGGCTCAAGGGCCGCTTCGACGAAAGCAGGATCGCCGACGATCACGTGCTCGAGAACGCGACCTACCCGGTGCTCGAAGTGGCCGATGGTCGGCTGGTCGAGCGCGAGGTGCCTGCGCTCAATGCGCTGAACGAGCGGCTGCGCGAGCGGTACATCAAGGACACGATCGCCGGTGTGGGCCGCTGGAACCGCGTGCTGCAGAAGCAGGGGATCGAAGAAAGGATCCTGCTGCCACACAAGGCCTTCAACCGCCGGATCGGATCCTTCGCCGGAGCGCGCATCGGGCTCGATGGTCGCATCATTGGCGAGGACGAATGGCAGGCGAATGAGCGCAACTGGCTGCCGACCCCCGACGACCGCGCGTACGTCGCCTCGCTGATGGGTCGGGTCGTCGAGCCGGGCAAGTTCGCCGGCTGGATCGCGCCGCCCGCGGTGGGCATCAACAAGCAGCCACTCGATTTCGACTACGTGCGCCTCGACTAAAGCGTCACAGGTTCCGCCAACTTGCTCCCCAAACCCCAGGTCGTGTCGCTGACACGCGATGCCGGCATCGCCGTGATCGTCATCGACAACCCGCCGGTCAACGCACTGTCGCGGGATGTGCGCGCCGGGCTCGTCGCGGCGCTGGATGAGGCGGTCGCCGACGACTCCGTGCGTGCGATCGTCATCGCCTGCGCAGGCAACACGTTCTGCGCTGGCGCCGACATCCGCGAGTTCGATCTGCCGCCGCAGCCGCCGCATCTGACCGACGTCATTCAGCGTTTCGAGGACGCGGGAAAACCGGTCGTCGCCGCGCTGCACGGCAACGCGCTGGGCGGTGGCTGCGAATTGGCCGCCGGCTGCCACTACCGCGTCGCGGCGCGCGGGACCAAGATCGGTCTGCCCGAGGTCAATCTCGGGCTGCTTCCCGGTGCCGGCGGTACGCAGCGCGTGCCGCGCCTCGTCGGCTTCGACGCCGCGCTGGCGTTGATGCTGGACGGCAAGCCGCGCGCAATCGATGCGGCCGAGGCCGCGGGATTCGTTGACGAGATCGCCGATGGAGATGTTCGCACCTGCGCAGTCAACTTCGCGCGGCGAGTCCTGACGGCGGGCCTCGGCCCGCGACGCATCGCCGCGCTGCCATCGCCGGAAGCCGCGCCGGAGATCTTCCAGCGCCACGAGCGGGCGGCGCGCAAGCGTCGCGGCGAGCCCGCCCCCGAGAAGATCGTCGCTGCCGTCCGCAGGGCGATCGAAATGCCCTTCGCCGACGCGGTTGCGCGTGCCCGCGCAGACTTCCTCGCGCTGCGCGACTCGCCCGAATCCAAGGCCCTGCGCCACGCGTTCTTTGCCGAACGCGAGGTAGGCAAGCCGCCCGCAGGCGTGGCAACCGCCGCGCCGCATGCGCTGGGTCATGTCGCGGTGATCGGCGCGGGAACGATGGGGCAGGGCATCGCTATCGCGCTGCTCGATGCAGGCCTCAACGTCACGCTGGTCGAGGCCGCGGACGCAGCGCTCGCACGAGCGCAGGAGCGGATCGCGGCGCATTTCCACGACTGGGTGAGCAAGGGCCGCATGACGATGGATCAGCTGGAGCTCGTCCTCGGGCGGTTAACCGGAGCGAGCGAGATCGATGCGGCTGCCGCCGCCGACGTCGTCATCGAGGCCGTGTTCGAGGACATCGGTGTCAAGCGCGATGTCTTCGGGAAGCTCGATGCGATCGCCAAGCCCGGTGCGCTGCTCGCCACGAACACTTCGTATCTTGACGTGGCCGAGATCGCGGGTTTCACCCGGCGGCCCGAGGACGTCATCGGCCTGCATTTCTTCAGTCCCGCGAACGTGATGCGACTGGTCGAAATCGTGCGCACCGACTTGTCGTCTCCCGATGCGCTTGCGACGGGCATCGCGCTGGTCAGGAGGCTCAAGAAGGTTGGCGTCGTCTGCAAGGGCAAGGATGGCTTCGTCGGCAACCGCATGCTGCTCCCACGCACGCGCGAGTGCCTTTTCATGATGGAGGAAGGCGCGTCGCCGGAGCAGATCGACGCGGCGCTCACCGACTTCGGCTTCGCCATGGGGCCACTCGCGGTCGGCGACCTGGCGGGACTGGACATCGGCTGGCGCAACGCGAGTCTGCGGCGGCAGTTGCGCGAGCTTGGACGCGACTGCGACCTTCTCGACCGGATGGTCGCGGCCAACCGGCTCGGCCAGAAGACCGGCGCGGGCTGGTACCGCTACGACGAGGGCAGCCGCAAGCCGATGGCCGATCCCGCCGTCGAGGCGATGCTGATCGAGCACGCGCGCGCCCGCGGCATCGAGCGGCGCGCGATTGCGCCCGCCGAAATCGTCGAGCGCTGCTTGATCGGCATGATCAACGAGGGCGCGAAGATTGTCGACGAGGGCGTCGTTTCCCGCGCTTCCGACGTCGACATCGTATGGCTCGCCGGCTACGGGTTTCCGCGCTATCGCGGCGGCCCGCTTTTCTACGCCGACCGGCTGGGCGCGAAGCTCGTGCTCGAGCGCATCCGCGTGCTACGCGAGCGCTTCGGGGCGGCCTATTGGACGCCGGCGCCGGCGCTCGAGCGGCTCGCCGCTGCGGGCCGAGGTTTCTATTCGACCTAAACCGCGGCGCATAATATCAATGGGTCTCCGCGTTCGCGGCGACGACGACGAGGAACAGGGCAAGGAGGAGAAGAGCATGCGACACGCGAGATTGCAATCCAGGCGCAGGTTTCTGGTCGGCGGCACGGCCGCCGCGATGGCGGCGTGGCTGCCGCGTTCGGCGTTCGCCGCCGATCCGGTCAAGATCGGCTTGATCCTCCCGATGACCGGTCCCTTCGCGTCGACCGGAAGACAGACCGAAGCCGCCGTCCGGCTCTACATGCAGAGGAACGGCGACACCGTCGCCGGCCGCAAGCTCGAACTGATCGTCAAGGACGACACCGGCCTCGCACCTGAGACGACCAAGCGCATCGCCCAAGAGCTGATCGTGCAGGAGAAGATCGCGATCCTGGCCGGTTTCGGGTTGACGCCGCTCGCGCTAGCGACCGCGTCCGTTGCAACAGAAGCGAAGGTGCCGATGATCGTCATGTGTGCGGGGACCTCGATCATTCCCCAGCGCTCGCCGTTCATCGTCCGCACGGGATTCACGCTACCGCAGAATACCGCGCCCATCGCCGACTGGGCGGCGAAGAACAAGATCAAGAGGGTCGTCACGCTGGTGGCCGATTACGCCCCGGGCAGCGAGTCCGAGAAGACGTTCGTCAAGCGCTTTGGCGACGCCGGCGGCACAATCGTCGATTCGATCCGTTCGCCTTTAAGCAATCCCGACTTCGCGCCGTTCCTGCAGCGCGCCAAGGACGCCAAGCCCGACGCGCTGTTCGTTTTCGTGCCTTCGGGACAGGGCACCGCCGTGATGAAGCAATTCGCAGAGCGCGGCTTGAAGGACGCCGGGATCGCCCTCATCGGCCCTGGCGACGTGGTCGACGACGATATCCTCGATACCATCGGCGCACCGGCGCTCGGGGTGATCACATCGTTCCACTATTCGGCCGCGCATCCCTCCCCCGAGAACAAGGCTTACGTCGATGCCTTCATGAAGGCCAACAACGGCATGCGGCCGAACTTCATGTCGGTTGGCGGCTACGACGGGATGCATCTGATCTACGAAGCGCTGAAAAAGACGGGCGGCGCGACCGATGGCGAGAAGCTGGTCGAGGCGATGAAAGGCATGGCGTGGGTCAGCCCCCGTGGCCCGATGTCGATCGATCCGGCGACGCGCGACGTTGTGCAGAACGTCTACATCCGCAAGGTCGAGATGAAGGATGGGCACTACTGGAACGTGGAGTTCGACAAGGTGGAGAACTTCAAGGACCCGGGAGTCTGACCTCGCCATGAGCCAGCGCAGCAAACCCCCCTTCCGCGCCGATCACGTCGGCAGCTTCCTGCGCCCGGCGCAGTTGCTGACCGCGCGCGAGCGTTGCCAGAAGGGCGAGATCGGCAAGGCGGCGCTGCGCGCCGTCGAAGACGCGGCGATCGCCGACATCGTGCGGTTCCAGGAAGACGTCGGATTGCAGGGCATCACCGACGGCGAGTTCCGGCGGACTTACTTTCACATCGATTTCCTCGAGCAGTTGGAAGGCGTCGAGGCCCGCGGCGGTCTGACGGCGCATTTCCACAGCGCCAAGGGCGACGTCGACTTCGCTCCGCCCGTGCTGCACGTGACCAGGAAAGTACGCCACATGCGACCGATCCAGGTCGCTGATTTCATGTTCCTTAAGTCGGCGACGCGGCGCACGCCGAAGGTGACGATCCCTTCGCCGACCATGCTGCACTTCCGCGGCGGCCGCGACGCGATCAGCCGCGAGGCGTATCCGGACCTCGAGGAATTCTTTGCCGACGTCGCCACGGCGTATCGAGCCGAGCTGAAGGCGCTGGGCGATGCGGGTTGCACGTACGTCCAGCTCGACGACACCAATCTCGCCTATCTGTGCGATCCGAAGATGCGCGAGGGTGCGCGTGCGCGCGGCGACGATCCGGACGAGCTGCCGCGGCGCTACGCGCGCCTGATCAACGCAGCGATCGCCGACCGGCCGCCCGGCATGACGATCTGCACCCATTTGTGTCGCGGCAACTTCAAAAGCGCCTGGGTTGCCGAGGGCGGTTACGAGCCGGTGGCGGAAGTTCTTTTCAACGAGCTTGGCGTCGACGGCTATTTCCTGGAATACGACGATGCCCGCTCGGGCGATTTTTCGCCGCTGCGCTTCGTTCCCAAGGCCAAGACCGTCGTGCTCGGCTTAGTGACGACCAAGGTCGGCGAGCTCGAATCCAAAGATGCGCTCAAGCGCCGTATCGATGAAGCCGCGGGCATCGTGCCGCTGGAGCAGCTCTGCCTGTCCCCGCAATGCGGCTTCTCGAGCACGGTGCACGGCAACGAGATCGCACGCGAGTCGCAGGCCGCGAAGCTCAAGCTAATCGTCGAAACGGCGCGGGAGGTGTGGGGTACAGCTTGATGCCGCGCATTTTGAAGCCACGGGCACAGGTCTTGCGTTCGGTTCGGGACGACCCCGAAAACCAAGACCAGGCCGACCCATGGACAAGAAACGTCTGCATCACGCCGAAATTGCGCCCGCCGCCGCTGCCCACGCGCGCGATACGGCCGCGCAAGCGCAACAGGGCGAGGGCCCCGCCGTGGCCGACCGCGCGCCAAAACTGGGCGAGATCCTGGTCGCACAGGGTAAGATAACGCAGGAACAGCTCGCGATCGCGCTGGAGCGGCAGAAGACCAGCGGTCGTCGGCTGGGCGAGGAGCTCGTCAAGGCAGGCTTCGTGAAGCGTTCAGTCGTCAGCCGGGCACTGCGCATCCAGCGTCGCATCGTTTTCGGTGCGCTCACGACGTTGGCGGCAGCGACGATGTCGCCGCACATCCATGCCGCGACGCGCAGTCAGATCGCGGTGACCGCGTTCGTACCCGCCCAGACCGTGAGCCAGCTCGTGCAGCAACGCTCCGAGATAACGATCACCGACGCGGATATCGCCCGCGGCTATGTCGAGGTTCCGGCCGCATCGCAGTTGCGCGTGACGTCCAACAACCCGGCCGGCTACGTCATCGACTTCTTCAGCCGGCTGCCGATTTTCACCTCCGTGCGCGTCAGCTCGACCGGCGGCGCTGCGGACCTCGGACCCGACGGCGGGACGATCATCGAGCGCGGGCGACAGGGCCGCGACATACCGCTCAATCTTTCGTACCGTTTCAATCTGGCCGCGCAGGTCCAGCCCGGAACCTACGCCTGGCCGCTCGCACTCAACGTGCGACCGCTCTGAACGCGTGCGTCAATACGTCACGGTGACCGTGACGTTGTCCCCGTAATCGCTGGCGACGCCGACATCCTGCAACGCGGGGATCTGACCGTACACCGTATGGATCTTCGTCTGGCTTGGGCTCGGGGTCGTAAGCCGCATGCTCCCTGTGACTGTCGCGCTGCTGCCCGTCCCATCGCCCCAGACGACCGAGTAAGCGTTGGTCGTGTAGAGGTTGTAGCCGAATGTGTTGGCGCCGCTCTTCATCTGCCGCTGTACGAAGCTGTTCCCGCTGCCGGTGGATAGGCTGATCGTGTAGTTGATGTCGGCGTTGCCAGGGGGAGGGTTGAGGTCGCAGGAGATGGTCAGCGTGGCATTGCCGTTCGTTACGCCGGTGGCGAAGACATCGTAACTGCCGAAGCTCAGCCCGGGCGTAGAGACATTGCAGCTAGGTGTCGCAACGGCACTCGTCGTGAGGCAAAGCCACAGCGCGACGCCTGTCGCGCCGGCATTCCAAGACGAGCGCTTGTCGCGCCATGGCCACCCTGCAGAAACAGATTCGACTCGCATCATCGCGCTACTCCGTGACAAACGAACGTCCCCAGGCTCGGCAGGGGATCGGGCGAGCGCGGGAACGCGGCATCGAACTCGCAGCTCTTGCCCTTCCACGTCGCGCGCAGGTGGTTGTGCTCCTCGAGACCGGTCACGTACGCCTCGCCGTCGAGTCCTACCGGGAAATCCTCGTCGCGGCCCGTCACCTGGACGATCGCGCCCGAGGGAATAGGCGCGCCGTCGTCGAGGCGGATGCGCAGCGTCGCGCCGTGCGAGCGGCGCACCGGGAAATCGAGCAACAGTCCGCTGCGGTAATACGGCACCGCTTCCATCTTGAGTTTGTCGACCTGGGCATCGAGCGGCAGATCGCGCTCCTCGATCGATATCCGGTTGACGTCATAGGCGCGCAATTGCGGCAACACCGCGTAACCGTCGGCGTTCGTGCGGCCGACCGGCTGATTGTCCTGCAGGACCCCGACGCCCGGATAATCGGCGACGCGCACCACGCCGAAGCTGTCGGTGATCTGGCGGCTCAAGAATGCATGACCACCGACGTAGCCGATGCCGCCGGCGACGCTCAGCCGGGCGGCATTGGCGCCCTGAAAGCGCGACACATCCGCGGTATAGGTACCGATATTGTTCTGCCAGGTTCCGCTCGCCTGGATCTCGCCGTCGGTGTGCGCGATGACGCGGTAGCCGTAACCCTCGCCTGCGGGGACGCTGCGCTGCAGGGTGAAGCTGGTGTCGCTGGTGTTGCCCTGGGTCGAGCTCCGCGTGCCGTTGTAACTCGCCCCAGCGAGCGTGCGCTCGCCCAACGGCACCGTGACCGTCGCACCGAGCGCGATGTTGCCGCCGATACCGAAGGTCTTCGCGGCGGACAGGCTCAAGAAAGCCCATGGCCCGAGGCCGACCGAATAGCCCAGCGACAGCACGTGGATATTGGGCTTGGTGCGGAAATCCTGCGCAACATAGGTGATGCCGGCACTGCCGAAGCGCTGGAACTGATAGCCGAAGGAAGCGCTCCACTGCCGCAACGGCAGCGGATTTTCCGGGGTGGAACCGATCTCGCGAAACTCGGCGCTGGTCCATTGCGCCTGGGCGGCGATGCTGAACTGGCCGGTTTGCCGCTGAAAGCCTA
>DASWDF010000046.1:0-11054 GCA_036395475.1 Casimicrobiaceae bacterium | reverse complement strand
GAGAACAACGGCGTCTACGGGCTCACCAAGGGACAGTTCTCGGCGACCGCCGACAAGGGCTCCAAAGCCAAGCGTGGCGCGGTCAACAACGACGAGCCGATCGACATGGTGATGCTCGCGCTGCAACTCGGCGCGAGCTTCGTGGCGCGAAGCTTCTCCGGCGACAAGGAGCAGCTCGTGCCGTTGATCCGCGCCGCAATCGCGCATCAGGGCGCTGCTTTCATCGACGTCATCAGCCCTTGCGTCGCGTTCAACAACCACGTGGGCTCGACCAAGAGCTACGATTTCGTGCGCGAGCACAACGAAGCGGTCAACCGCCTCGACTTCATGCCCGCGAAGACGGAGATCACGACCGAGTACGCTCCGGGAACCCTGCAGGAAGTGGTGCAACACGACGGCTCGGTGCTGCGCCTGCGCAAGCTGCACGAGGACTACGACGCGAGCGACAAAGCCAGGGCGATGAACTATCTGCTGCAGCGCCAGGCCGCGGGCGAGGTGGTCACCGGGCTCTTGTATCTCCGTCCGGACGCCGACGACCTGCACCGGCTGCTGAACACGGTCGATGTGCCGCTCAATCAGCTCGGCGAGAAGGAACTCGTCCCCGGAGCCGCGGCGCTGGAGAAGTTCAACGCGTCGTTGCGCTGATCTGCACATCGCGGCGTAGCCTGGGTTCTTCGTAGCCCGGGTTGAGCGCGAAGCCCGATACCCGGGGCCCGCGCTGCGATATGTTGTTCCCGGGCATCGCCCTTCGGGCTCAGCCCAGGCTACAGCAGCTGCGCGCCAGTTGTTGCCAAACCCCGACACTTTCGCGCTGTAACTCGCACCGCAAGCGCGCGCGATACAATCCGGGCATGCGTATTTTCTGGCGCACTCTGGCCGTGTTCGGCGGCGTGGTCCTGCTGCTGCTCATCGCGGTCGCGATCGCCGTTCATACCGTCGACGTCAAGGAGTTCATCGGCCCGATACAACAGCGCGTCAAGGACGCGACCGGACGCGATCTCGAAGTGCGCGGCGGCATCGATCTCAAGCTCGGGCTCGAGCCCAAGCTGGTGCTCGACGATGTGACCCTGGGCAACGCGCCCTGGAGCAAGCAGCCGCAGATGCTCACCGCCAAGCACGTCGAGGCGCAGATCGCGCTCCTGCCTCTCCTGCGCAAGCGCTTCGAAGTCATCCGCTTCAAGCTGATCGAGCCGACGATCGTGCTCGAGACCGATTCCGGCGGCAAGGGCAACTGGGAATTTCCGGCGCTGCCCGCCGCAGCACAAGGCAGCACGCCGGCACCTTCCGGTGGGACGCTGGGCGGTTTCGCGGTCGGCGACATCGCAGTCTCCAACGGCGCGGTTACGTACCGCGACGGCAAGACCGGCGAGATCACGACTATTTTGATCGAAGATCTGACGGTGCATGCCCGCGACGCGCAGTCGCCCGTCAGCGGCCGCTTCCGCGGCAAGGTCAATGATACGGCCGTCGCGCTCGAAGGCGACTTCGGCCCGCTGGATCAGCTCATGCGCCAGCGCTGGCCATATCCGGTTACGGTTCAGGGCGAGATCAACGCCAAGAAGGCTTCGGTCCGCACGCAGGTGACCGTCCAGGGCAACGTCGTCGGACTCGATGATCTGAAGATCGGCTCGGGCGCGAGCGCGATGACCGGCAAGATGGCCGTTGTCACCGGCGGCCCGCGGTCGAAGGTGACGTTCAAGCTCGACGCGCCGACATTGTCGCTCGCCGATTTCGCGTTCCCTGCCCAAGCGCTCGCCGCCGCCAAGGCAGCGGCACCGTCGAAATACGTATTCAGCGACACGCCCATCGATGTCGCAGCACTGAAAGACTTCGATGCCGAAGGAGAGATCACCATCGGCGCGCTCTCGCTACCCGATGGCCGGCATCTCGACCAGATGCACGTACAGCTCACGCTGGTGAACGGCAAGCTCGATATACCGGTAATGCAGGCGACTGCGCTTGGCGGCACGGTCCTCGGCCGCCTGCAACTCGACGCGAGCCGCGCACCGGACGCAGCGCTCTCGCTGCACGTCGACGCGAAGAACCTCGATCTTGGCGCGCTGCTCGCGGCGGCGGGCGTCAAGCGTGAGCTGCACGGCGGCAAGACCGAAGTCAAGGCCGACATCAGCGCGCGCGGCGCTTCGCCGCGACAATGGGCGAGCAGCGCGAACGGCAACGTCATCGCCGTGGTCGGGCCCGCGACCGTTGTCAATCCCAAAGGCAGTACAGATGTCCCGCTGGATCGCTTGCTGGAAGCCGTCAACCCGTTCCGCAGCGTCGATCCATCGACGCAGCTGCAATGCGCCGTCATCCGCCTGCCGCTCAAGAACGGTGTGGCGTCGATCGACCGCAGCATCGCGGCGGAAACGAACAAGCTCGGCGCGACCGCAAGCGGCACGCTGGATTTCCGCAGCGAAACGCTCGACCTGTCGATCAAGCCGCAGATTCGGCAGGGGATTCCAATCGCTGTGCCGCAGGTTGCTGAGCTAGTGCGCTTTCACGGACCCTTCACTTCACCGTCGGTCGGCATCGACGCGACGGCCACTGCCGCGACCGTCGCGAGGCTCGGCGCTGCGGTCTACACAGGCGGCTTGTCGATCATCGGCGAATCGCTGATCGCGCAGGCGACGGCCGATCCGTCGGCGCCGTGTCAGATCGCGCTTGGGCGTGGCGCCGCCGCCAATATCGCCGCCTCGAAATCCGCGACCAATGCCAATCCAACCGCAACCGCGGCCGAAGGTGTCGGCAAGGCGCTGGGACACCTGCTCGGCCGCTGAGCGGCGCTTCCTCTCGCGTCAGCCGATCTGTCCCAAAGCGGGGAAGGTTTCCAGCAACCAATAGGACAACGCGGCAAGTTTCCCCGTCACCATCGCCACGCCGAACAGAATCATGAAGACGCCGGCGCCGATTTGCAGCGGGCGCCCGACGCGGCGCAAGAAACTGAGCCAGCCGAGCAACTCGCGGAGGAAAACGGCCGCCAGCAGGAACGGCAGACCGAGCCCCAGGGCGTAGGCCGTGAGCAGACCGACACCACCTTGGAGAGAGCTCTGCACTGCGCTGACCGTGAGGATCGCGCCCAGGATCGGCCCGATGCACGGCGTCCAGCCGAAGCCGAAGGCCACTCCCAACACGAACGCCGTCGCTGGATGACCACCGGCAACGCGCGGATGCATGCGAAAATCGCGTTGCAACCAAGCGAGGCCGCGCATTTCACCGAGCATGAACACGCCGAATACGATGACGATGGCGCCAGCGACGATGTTTGCTTCGTAACGATACCGCAGGAAGAGTTGTCCAATCGCCGTCGCACTGGCGCCCAGGACGACGAACACCGCCCCAAGACCCGCCACGAAGAACGCGCTGATCAGCAACGCTTTCGCGCGGCGTCGCCAGTCGCTCGCGCGAGCGGGCGCATCCACTGCCTGACCGGCAATGTACGAGATGTACCCAGGCACGAGCGGCAGAACGCATGGGGACAGGAACGACACGACCCCGGCCGCGAACGCCGCTGCAAGCCCGATATTCGATGCCTCGGTCATGGGCCTCAAACGGATCGCGGTGGGTCGGTCGTTACGGCTGGGCGTTGAGCATCCGTCCGATCGCCGGCTCCAGTCCCCCGGCGGGCATCGCGCCGACGACGGCCTCGCTGGCGCCGGTCTTGTTGTTGCGGACGACGGTCGTCGGAGTTCCGCTGACTCCCGCCGCATTCCCGTCCGCGATGTCCTGCTCCACGCGCTTGACGGTCGCGTCATCGTTCATGCATTTGGACAGCGCCGCACTTTTCACGCCGGTCGTATCCGCCAGCTTCTCGACCGACTTGTCCTCGGGCAATCCGCCGCCGTTCGACTTGGTGTTCGCGAACAGCGCGTCCGCGTACTTCCAGTAGGCATCGTTGCCAGCCAGGCGCGCCACGCATTCCGCCGCCAGCGCTTCCTTACGCGCGGCAGGGTCGTGAAACGGCAGCGGATAGTTGCGCATCACCCAGTTGACCCGACCCTGGTAGCGATCGAGCAAAGCCTGCGGCGTACCGTGGAATTGCTTGCAGAACGGGCATTCGAAGTCGGTGTATTCGATCAAGGACACCTCGGCGGACGAGTTCCCGCGAATGTGATCCTGCTTGGTGTCGACGCGGCGCGCGTTCTTCGCCTGCGCCTGAAGCTGCGCCTGCCTTTGTGCCTCCTCCGCCTGAGCTGCCTGCTGTTGGCGTTGCGCTTGACGGTCGATCGCGCGGCCAACTGCGGCGTCGAGCGCGCCGCTGCTCTCCAGCTTGCGCACGATGGCGTCGACGAGTGCAGCGTCGGGCTCGGTCGGCTTGGCCGCGGGTCCTGCTGCGTTTGCCGCGGAGGCTATTGTCGCCGCCAGGGCAAGTATGCACAGAGTAGCTCTCATGTGACCTCCTTGATGTGACAAGCGTTGACCGTTGGGCAGTCGTGCCGCGAAAGATGACTTGATCGGTCGAATCGTGTCATGAAGATGGGGTTCCATCCCGGTTCGACGCATTCCTTGCACTTGGATCGGCGCGCTTACTGTCCGCACCACCCATGCACAATCCTGCGGCGCACATCGCCGCGCAGGGGAGAATCGCGAGCACAATGGTCGACAGACCGGCGGCGACGAGCCAGTTCCAACTCAGTAAAAGGCCGCTGCCGACAACGGTGGCCGACCATGCCACAATCGCGATACGCCGGTTGAGCCGGCCGCCGATTGTGAGCACGCGCCAGATACGCGGTGCGATCGCGGCACCGGCGATTTCCGGACGCCGCATGGTTTCTGTCTGTTCCGGTTCCATCGAGATTTCTCCTGTTTCAAGTTGCGATCACGGGCGCGGCGGCAGGTAACGCCGGATCGTGTCGATCACTTCGGGACTATCCCATTCCGCCGGTCCCGTTACGCGGCCGATCTCTCGGCCCGCCGGGTCGAGGAGCAGCGTCGTCGGCACGCCGAGAATACCGAGCTTGGTGCCGGCCTCCGCGGTGGCATCGACATAGATCGCGAGCCTCTGCACGCCGATCTCGTCAAAAAAACTCTTGATGACGGCCTGGCCTCCTCGGTCGATCGACAACGCGACGACTTCGAAGTCCGCGCCGCCGAGCTGGGACTGCAGGCGGTCGAGCGTAGGCATTTCCTTCCGGCAGGGACCGCACCAGGTCGCCCAGAGGTTGAGCAGCACGACCTTGCCGCGAAAGTCCGCCAGCGTACGCTTTCGGCCTTGGCCGTCTTCGAACTCCAGCGCTGCGATGGGACGCGGCGACGCATAGGCTGTAAACAAGAATTTCCTCTGAGCGTCGGCAGCAGAGCGAACTTCAGGCACGAGAGCGGACCCGGACGGGCCCAGCGAAACCCAGACGCCAACGATCGAGAGCGCCAGAAGCAAAAGCCCCAGCGCGACGAGGCCGGTCCTGTACAGCCGCCGTCTTCTGATGGCCGCATGGTCGTCAAGGGCACGCTCGCTCATGGCGATGCTTCTTGGAGCCTGCGGATCAGCGGCAGCAGCGTCTGGTTCCAGGCCGAGGGCGAGATCGGTCCGATGTGCTTGTAGGCGATCCTGCCGTCGCGGTCGATGACGAAGGTCTCCGGCACGCCGTACACGCCCCAGTCGATCGCCACCCGGCCGTCCAGATCGGCTCCGGTGCGCGTGTAGGGATCCTGCATCTCGTCGAGCCAGCGCGCGGCGTCGTCGGGTCGGTCCTTGTAGTTGAGCCCGTGAACCGGCACGATCCCCTCGCGCTGGATCCGCATCAGCAGCGGGTGCTCTGCGCGACAAGCGACACACCACGAGGCGAACACGTTGACGAGCGACACTTCGCCCTTGAGGTCGCTGCTCGCCAAGCCGAGCAGCCGTCCACGCACCGGCGGCAGCGAAAACGCGGGGACCGGCCTGCCGATCAGGGGCGAGGGAACTTCCCGGGGATCGAGCCCTAATCCGATCGCGAGGAAGATGACGATTCCGCCAAAAAGCAGCAGCGGTACGAGCAGCGCAATCCGGCGCGCGCGCGATGGCTGCGACACGGCACCCTGCCGCGTTTCCTGCACTTGCGCCGGCGTGGACGTCATGGACACTCGCTCTTGATCGTCGCGCCGATCTCGGCAGGACTGGAGAACACGATTTGCGCGCGGTCGCCCTGCATGCCCTGACCGGCGAGCACCGGTTCGCCCTTCCTCGGCCCGCGGCTGCTCGAATCGCTCTTGAACCGCAAGTTGAATTCCCAGAACTTCAGGGTCTGACCGCCGCCGGTCGTCACGACGTAGGTGTCGTCGCAGTAGCGTATGGTCTTGACTTGGGTCTGCGCAGGCGACTGCTTGAGGTCGGGCAACCCGTCGCCCAGATTCATGCCAACCTGGAATGCCAGCGACCGTCCTTTCCCCTCCGCGACAGCCTTGAGGTAGGCCACGAGATTGTTTCTCGTTTGAGCGTCCCCGATGCCCTGAAATCGCATGTCGTTGCCCGGGACGAACGCGGCGGGATTGGCGATCCAGGCATCGAGCGTTTGCTCGCTCCACACGATCCCGGATCGCTTGAGCGCGTCGGAGTAACGATGGAAGCTCGCCAAGCCGCCGGCCTTGCGACCCAACACGCTTGCCAGCGTTGGCCCGGTCATGTTCTGTCCCGCGTCGATCGAGTGACACGCCACGCAGTTTCGAAACGCTTGTGCGCCCTGGAGCGGATCGCCCGCGGCGGCTGCAAATCCCGGGTTCGCGATCAACATGAATGCGGCTCCGCTGCCAACAAGCACTCGTTGTGCCAAGCCGGCCAGTCGCAGAGTCTTCGACGGCAGCGTCCGGTCGACATTCATACCTGTCCTCCAGCGAAAGCCCGCGGCCTTTCATCCATCGTCGGCAGGTTCACGATTGATCCTTCGCTGACCCTTCGTTCAGCAACAGCTTGAGATCATGGACCATCGCGTCAACCCAGATCTTGGCGCCCATGAAAACGCGCAGGCGTCCCTGTGCATCGAATACGAAGATTCCACTCGTGTGATCGACGGTGTAGAAGCCGCGGTCATCGGCCTTCTGGGCCTCGGCGACCAGCTTGAAATCCTTGACCGTGGCGGCGGTTGTCGCCGCATCCGCCGACAAACCGACGAAGGTCGGGTGAAACGCGGGCACATATCGCGCGAGCACGGCGGGTGAATCGCGCGCCGGATCCACGGTGACGAATAGGCCCTGCACGCGTTGGCCGTCCGCCCCCAGTCGATCCACCGCCTGCGCCATCTTAGCGAGCGTCGTCGGACACTCGTCCGGGCAGTTGGTGTATCCGAAGAAGAGCATCACCACCTTGCCGCGGTAGTCGGCCAGGCTGCGTGGCGCGCCCGAGGGATCGACCAGGTGGAAATCGCGTCCCCAGGCGACGCCCGTGATGTCGGCCGCCTGAAACTTCTGTTTCGAGTCGCCCTGGCTGCACGCGGCCAATGCGAGCAGCGCCAAAAGTGCGGCTGATCGGCGGATCGGCATCGTCCGGAGCGTGACGCCGGGCGGTTTCGTCGGCGAAGGTCTAGCTTCGCTCATCGAGCAACTCCAGAATCTGCCGGCGTATCTCTACCTTGTCCTTGTCGCGGAAACCGATGTGCACGTCGCGAATCAGCCCACGCTTGTCGATGACGAAGGACGTCGGCATGCCCGGCAGAAGGTACGCGGAGGCGCAGGTCCACGTCGTGTCCAGGGCGACCGTGAATTGCGGCGGGTAGCGGGCGAGGAAGCGTTGGGCATCGGCGGCCACCTTGTCCACGCTGACCGCCATGATCTGCAGCCCCTTTTCGCCGAGTTCGCGTTGCAGCTCGTTCATGAACGGAAACGACTCGCGGCACGGCGGGCACCATGAAGCCCAGAAGTCGAGATAGACGACCTTGCCCTTGTAATCGGCGACGCGGATCGTGCGCGCGTTGTCGAACGTGGATGCCGCACATTCCGGCGCAGGATCTCCTGCGACCGCGGGCCACGCCGCAGGGCTCATCGCCCACACGCCTAGGGCCAGAGAGCTCTGGGCAATGAGCCGCCGCAGTAACGCGTTGCGGGGAGTGGCGACGGCCGCACGTGCAAACATCGGATTCTCTTTGGGACTCAGAAAGTCGCGAAGACTTTCGGCGGCGACGCGGGTTCGAGGGAGTACACGTAGATCGGCCCTCTCTTGTCGCCGGGCATTCCCGGTGCTCCCACCGGCATGCCGGGTACGGATAGCCCCTTGATCCGCAGCTGCTCGTTGAGGACACGCTTGATCTGGTCGGCCGGGATCAGTCCCTCGAACACGTAGTTGCCGATGATCGCGGTATGGCAACCCTCCAGGTGTGACGGCACCGCGTACTTCTGCTTGATCGAGGTCAAGTCGGTGGTGTCGATTATCTGGACAGCGAAGCCGTTGCTCCGCAGATAGCGGGCGTAGACTTCGCAGCAGCCGCAAGTGGGATTGCGGTAGAGCTTCACCGCAATGTCTGCCGCGTTGGCAGACAATTGCACGCCGAGCGTGAGGGCTGTAATCAGAATTTTCCAATAGCGCATAGTCGTGTTCCTTTCGGGATATGAATGCTTCTGCGGGTTCGTCTTTCGCGTGCCGGATCTCAGCGCGCCTCCGGTGGAAACGGCTCGCGCCGGCTCTCTTCCCACTGGAAGCGGCGCTGGTCGCACCTCCATAGGGTCTTCAGGTAGGTAATGACGGCAACGGTCTGCTTCGGGGAAAGCTGACCCGCGAAGGCGGGCATGGTCAGCCGCTCAGTCTTGTTGAATTCGTCGCGCCAGCCGGTCTGGATGATTCGATAGAGCATGGCGTCGGAGTGCCTCCAGGTATGTCCTTGCTTGTCGTGGGGCGGCGCAGGCATCTCGCCTTGCGCGTCCGGCCTTTCCCAATTCGGCGCACCCTTGCCGCGAGCACCGTGACACGAGGCGCAGGCGTGCCGGTAGACGCTGCGACCTGCTTTGACGTCAGCCGGGGCCAGCGGCGGGTCCTCGGCGGCGCGTGCGACCGCGGCGATGCCGAGCAGGCCCAAGCCGGCGCAGAGCGACGCGCTACGCATTGATGCGCTCCCAAGTCTTACCGCGGTCGGCGCTGTGAAAGAGCTCGCCCTTGCCGACGGCCGCGTACAGGTCGCCGGCAGGCGTGACAGCGAGCGCAGAAATTGCCGGTCCAGGCGCATTCAGCGGTGACCACTGCTCCCCGCCGTCGCTGCTGATGACGAGCCCAGAGTCGGTAGCCGCGTAAACCTGCTTCGGCTGCTGCGGGTTGTAGGCAACCGCGGTGATCGCGCGCGCGAGCGCGCCGGCATCGCGCCAACCGCAAAAGCAGTCCATCGAGCGGTTCACTCCCTTGGCCGTGGCGGCAAAGAACCAGCCTGTCTGCATGCTGCCCGGCATGTTCGAGTGGACGAGCTGCGAGATTCGCTGCCGTGGTCCCGTATCCATCAATCGCCAATGCGCGCCAGCGTCTTCGCTGCGGAAGATTCCCTTCCCGGACAGGTACGCGTAGATCGTGTTCGACTGGTCCGCGTGCGACGTGAGCGCGACCACGTTGTTGCTCGGCAGTCCGCTGTTCACCGCAACCCAGTTTCGTCCGCCGTTCTGACTGCGCAGTACGCCGAAGCCCGGACCCGCCACGTAGAGGACGTCCTTGCGATGAGCTGCCGCAGCTACGCTGGCGATCCGGCCGCGGGCGACAGCGGTCGGCAGCGATAACGGCTCCCAGTCTCGACCGCCATTGGCGCTCCGATAGAGCGCGCCGGAATACGCCTTGAACAGCGTCTGGCTACCCGCATCGAATCCGAGTGCGACGATCCTGCCGTGAAGCGGATCGACCTGGCGGGCCTTCGCAACCGCGGCGGCACTTCCGATGGCGAGCAGCCCGACCATGAGGAACGTGACCACGCGCGCGCCAGGTACCGTGCACCGCGATTGCCGCTGGCGGACGATCACTGGGTGCTTCCTTTATCAACGCTGATTCTGTCGGCGTACTTGGCGAGGATTTCACTCATCTTCTGCATCATCTCCGCCCGCATCTGCAGTTCCAGCTTCGCATTCCCGGGCGGCAGCTGAGGCATCGCCGAAGTACTCATCATCTCCTTGCACCCATTCATCATCCCCATCATCTCCCCGTGCATCATCCCGCCGCGCATCATGCCGTGGTCCATCATCTGGCTCATGCCCGGGGTATTGCTCGACTGTTCTTTGGTCTGCGTCTTGGAGGCGGCGAGAACGAGCCCGCTGCCAGCCATCGCTGCGGCCACGAAAGACGTAACCAGTATTCGACGAATTTCCATTGGAACCTCCATCATCTGTTCATCCCGCACAAAGCCATGGGTGTAGCCAGTCCAGGCTCAGCCATGTCAGCGTCGGGAACACCATGACGGTCGCGCCGCCGCATGGCAAATGCGGCGTGCGAAAGGTCAGCAGGAGCTTGGCTCCGTTGGCGGCGACTTCAGCCGCAGTCCCGGAGCAGGCTGAGCGGCGACGAAGCGCCTAACTCAGAAGACGGTGGAACAGGAGATACGGTGGCGGAGACAGTCCCGAGTAAGCGCGGGACTGAAGTCTCGAGAAGGGCGCAGCAACGGGCGCAACGATAGGGCTGACAGATTCTTGCGAAAATACACTTGGCGCCGGCGTGGTGACCGCCGCATCGATTGGCGCCGCGAGGCATCTGCTGGCATCGACCATAGTGCGGTCACAGCAGGGCAGCATCGCCATCTCAACGCGCGCTGAGTCGCCCACGGGACCAGACGTGTGTTGCGTGCCGCCCGCGGCCATGTTGCCAATCATCACGGACCGACACAGGTCGCCGGCAAACGCGAGCTGAGTCGCGATGACTAGCAGCAGCATCGATGCGAAGCGGAGGGGACAGGATCGGGAACGGTGCATGGCCGGAATACCTGGGCGCGGTCTCCTGTTTAACGATACCCGATGCTAATCCGTTATTTGACGTTACTCAAGCGAACGAGTTCCGCGAACGAGTTCCGCGCGGCGCGACGTGTTTCTGGTCGGTTCTGCCGATCCAAGGTCGGCTTCGCGGATACGGACAGAGCTAATCGTCGCACCGATGCTTGGGTGCCAATGCGCCCGTCGTCGCACCAAGGCCG
>DASWDF010000045.1:0-13963 GCA_036395475.1 Casimicrobiaceae bacterium | reverse complement strand
TGGGCGCGCACTACGGCGCGGAGAAGCTCGGCTGCACGGTCATTCCGATGTCGGGCGGCATGACCGAGCGGCAGGTGCAGCTGATCGTCGATTTCAAGCCGGACATCATCATGGTGACGCCGTCGTACATGCTCGCCATCGCCGAGGAGATGGAGCGGCAGGGCATCGATCCCAAGACCTGCTCGCTCAAGATCGGCATTTTCGGCGCCGAGCCGTGGACGCCGACGATGCGGCGGGCGATCGAGCAGAAGCTCGATATCGACGCGATCGACATCTACGGACTGTCGGAGGTGATCGGACCCGGTGTGGCGCAGGAATGCATCGAGACCAAGGACGGCCTCACGGTATGGGAAGACCACTTCTATCCCGAGGTGGTCGACCCCGAGACCGGCGCGGTGCTGCCCGAAGGCGAGAAGGGCGAGCTCGTGTTCACCTCGCTCACCAAGGAAGCGCTGCCGATCATTCGCTATCGCACCCGCGATCTGACGCGGCTCCTGCCGCCGACCGCGCGCTCGATGCGGCGGATCGAGAAAATCACCGGCCGCTCGGACGACATGCTGATCATCCGCGGCGTCAACGTGTTTCCGACCCAGATCGAGGAGCTGATCCTCAAGCACGCGGCGCTTGCGCCGCACTACCAGCTCGAAGTTACGCGTCCAACGGTTCTCGACGAGCTGACGGTTCTCGTCGAGCGCGCGCCGGGCGCGGGCGGCGCCGACGGCGACGCGGCGGGCGCGCAGCTCGCGCATCTGGTCAAGAGCCTGATCGGCATCACCGCGGAAGTGCGCGTCGTGCAAAGCGGCGGCATCGAGCGCTCGATCGGCAAGGCGAAGAGGGTCGTCGACAAACGGAAGTAGGGTCAGAGACGACTTTACTCGCGCCCCTTCGCAACTTGATCCGATTTAGAAGGAAAGTCGTCTCTGCCCTAGGCCACGGCACTGACCCTAGGCCACGGCATCGTGATGAGGAGAAAACATGACAGACAAGAAATTTGCTTCACAGGCCGACTTGGAAGAAAAAAAGATCAGCTTCGACAAGCTCTCCGAGCACGCGTACGCGTACACGGCCGAGGGCGACCCGAACACCGGCATCGTGATCGGCGACGACGCGGTCATGGTCATCGACACACAGGCCACACCGGTGATGGCGCAGGACGTGATCCGCTGCATCCGGATGGTCACCGACAAGCCGATCAAGTACGTCGTGCTGTCGCACTATCACGCCGTGCGCGTGCTGGGCGCGTCGGGCTACAAGCCCGAGCACATCATCGCCAGCCGCGACACCTACGAACTCATTGCCGAGCGCGGCGACGCCGACATGAAAAGCGAGATCGAGCGCTTCCCGCGGCTGTTCCAGGCGGTCGAGTCGGTTCCGGGCCTCACCTGGCCGACGCTGGTGTTCGAAAAGCGGCTGACGCTCTGGCTCGGCAAGCTGCAGGTCGAGCTGATGCAGCTCGGACGCGGCCACACCAAAGGCGACACGGTGGTCTGGTTGCCGCAGGCAAAAATCCTGTTCTCCGGCGATCTGGTCGAATACGACGCGACGCCGTACACGGGCGATGCGTATCTGAGCGATTGGCCGGCGACGCTCGACGCGATCGCCGCGCTATCGCCGCAGAAGCTCGTGCCCGGGCGCGGAGCCTCGCTGCAGACGCCGGAGGCGGTACGAGCCGGCCTCGACGGCACCCGCGCTTTCGTGAGCGAAATGTTTGCCGCGGTGAAGGAGGGAGCCGCCGCGGGCAAAGATCTGCGCGCCGTGTACAAGGAGACCTACCAGCGCCTGAAGCCGAAGTACGGAAGCTGGGTCATCTTCGATCACTGCCTGCCGTTCGACGTGACGCGCGCCTACGACGAAGCGACGCAATACCGCGATCCACGCATCTGGACCGCGCAGCGCGACAAGGAGATGTGGGAAACGTTGGAAGGCTAGCTCGCCCGTGAAGACGTACACGCAGCCGGTCTACCCGTACACCAAGCCGGCCGAGCTCGGCGGCTCGCCACGCCACTGGCCGGTGATCGTCGCCGGGGCGGGTCCGGTGGGATTGACCGCGGCGATCGATCTTGCGCTGCGCGGCATCGACGTGCTGGTGCTCGACGAGGACGACACGGTGAGCGTGGGATCGCGCGCGATCTGCTGGTCGAAGCGCACCCTGGAGATCCTCGACCGGCTCGGCTGCGGCGATCGCCTCGTGCAGAAGGGCGTCAGTTGGAACGTAGGCCGCGTGTTCTTTCGCGACGAGCAGGTCTACCAGTTCGATCTGCTGCCTGAACCGAAGCATCACCGGCCAGCGTTCATCAATCTGCAGCAATACTACGTCGAACAGTTCCTGGTCGAGCGCGCCAATGAGCTCGCTGGCGCGGAGCTGCGCTGGCGGCACAAGGTCGTGGGCGTGACGCCGCAGACCAATCGCGTCGCGGTGCGGATATCGACGCCTGACGGCGAATACACGGTGCAGGCCGACTGGCTGATCGTCGCGGATGGTGCGCGCAGCCCCATCCGCGGCATGCTGGGCCTGGAGAGCGAAGGCCAGGCCTTCCGCGACCGGTTCTTGATCGTGGACATCCACATGAGCTCGACGTTTCCGGCGGAGCGCCGCTTCTGGTTCGATCCGCCGTTTCATCGCAACCAGTCCGCGCTGCTGCACCGCCAGGCGGACGACGTGTGGCGCGTTGATTTTCAGTTGGGATGGGACGCCGACCCGGAAGAAGAAAAGAAGCCCGAGCGGATCCTGCCGCGCCTGCGCGCGATGCTCGGCGAGGACGCGCAGTTCGAGATCGAGTGGGCGAGCGTCTACACCTTTCAGTGCCGACGCATGCATTCCTTCCGTCGCGGCCGCGCGCTTTTCGTCGGCGATGCGGCGCATCTGGTTTCCCCCTTTGGCGCTCGCGGCGCCAACAGCGGCATCCAGGACGTCGACAACCTGGGATGGAAGCTGGAGCTCGTTCTGTCGGGCCAGGCGCCCGAAGGGCTGCTCGATAGCTACGACAGCGAGCGCGTACCCGCCGCCGACGAGAATATCCGCAACTCCACGCGCAGCACCGATTTCATCACCCCGAAGAGCAAAGTGAGCCGCACTTTCCGCGACGCCGTGCTGATGCTCGCCAAGCGCCATGCCTTCGGGCGGCGTCTGGTCAACAGCGGGCGCCTGTCGGTGCCGGCGATGCTCACGGATTCGCCGCTCAACACGCCCGACGCGGAGCCGTTCGCGGGACGCATGGCGCCGGGGTCGCCGGCGGTCGATGCGCCGGTCACGGGGGATCGCGGCGAATGGCTGCTCGACTACCTCTGCGACGGTTTCACTCTGCTGCTGTTCAACACCGCACCTCTGTCGGACGCGCTTCTGCGGGAGCTCAAGGCACTCGCTTCGGACGCGATCGCTTGCAACAGCGTGCTCGTCAGCGCGACTGACGACCCATTGCCGGCGGGCGCGCACCGCATCGCCGATCCGACCGGCATGCTTGCCGAGCGCTACGACGCGCGGCCGGGGACCGCGTACCTTTTCCGCCCCGACCAGCACGTCTGCGCTCGCTGGCGGGCGTTCGATCTCGCCAAGGTGCGCGCGGGAATCGCGAAGGCGACAGGGCAGGCCCCTGTGGCAGAAAGGCAGGTCGCGTGACGCTCAATCTCGACCCCAACATCGGCTCGCCCGACGACTTCTACCAGGAGTTGATCGACCTGCATCGCGAGCTCACCGACGAGCAGAGCGCCATGGTCAACGCCAAGCTCATCCTGTTGCTTGCGAACCATATCGGCGACCTCGGCGTGCTCCGCGCGGCGATGGCGGCCGCGCGGGAAGACGTTGTCGCGACACCGACCTCAACCAGCCTAGCGGAGCCTCGATGAACTATCGCGACATTCTCGTTGAAACGCACGGCCGGGTGGGGGTGATCCGCCTCAACCGCCCGCAGCGCATGAACGCACTCAATGACGCCCTCGCCGCCGAGCTGGCGACGGCGCTCGCCGCGTTCGACGCCGATCCCGGCATCGGCGCGATCATCATCACCGGCAGCGACAAGGCGTTCGCCGCCGGCGCAGACATCGGCGCAATGGCGGAATGGGATTATCAGAAGGTCTACGCCGACAATTACATCATGAGCTGGGAGTCGGTGAAGCACACGCGCAAACCGGTGATTGCCGCTGTCGCAGGCTACGCATTGGGGGGAGGATGCGAGCTGGCGATGATGTGCGATCTCATCATCGCAGCCGATACCGCCAGGTTCGGGCAGCCCGAGATCACCATCGGCACGATGCCGGGCATGGGCGGGACGCAACGGCTGCCGCGCGCAGTCGGCAAAGCCAAGGCGATGGACTGGTGCCTCACCGGCAGGATGATCGACGCCGCCGAGGCCGAGCGCTCGGGCCTTGTCGCCCGCGTCGTACCAGCCGACAAACTTTTCGACGAAACGCTCGCGGTCGCGACCAAGATCGCAGGCTACTCGCTGCCGGTGGTCTTGAAAGTCAAAGAAGCGGTGAACCGCGCATATGAATCGTCACTCGCGGAGGGGCTGATCTTCGAGCGTCGCGAGTTTCATGCGACCTTTGCGCTCGAGGATCAGAAGGAAGGCATGCGCGCGTTCGTCGACAAGCGCAAGCCGGAGTTCAAACACCGTTGAGTGTGCGGTCGCGCAGTGACGGTCTGCGACTCGCGGTGGTCGTCACCCGGGATAATCCGTAGCCCGGGCTGAGGCGGAGCCGAAGCCCGGGGCCGGGACCGGGACTCAATCGTGCAAAAGTATCCCCGGGCATCGCGCTGCGCGCTCAGCCCGGGCTACGCGTCCGCTTTATTTCACGGTGTCCGCACCCGCCTTCGCTATCACGCCGTCCTGCGGACCTGTGCCGCCGCTGACGCCGATGGCGCCGATCAGCTTGCCGCCTTCGATGAGCGGGAGACCGCCGTCGGATGCGATAACGCCGTCGAGCGTGGCGATATACGGGTGGCCGCTCTCCATTGCGTCGAAAAAGGTCTTCGTGGGACGGCGAAAGATCGCCGCCGCGTGAGCCTTGTGTTCGGCGATCTTGGCCGAAGCGTACTGCGTACCGTCCATCCTAACGAAGTACACGAGATCGCCGGCTGTTCCCACAATAGCGATCGCGTCTTTCCAGTTGCGCTTCTTTGCCTCGGCCATTGCAGCTTCGGCGACCTGCTTGGCGCGCTCAAGCGATATCGGCGTGCCGTAGGGGATGTCGAAAGGTATCGCGTCGGGGATCGGTGCCGGTGTGGGCGCCGGTGCCTGCGCAAAGACAGGAACAGCGAGAAGCAACGCGGCGATCATCAACGCCACCCAATGGAAAGTGCGCATGATTCCTCCGTGGTTGTCGTATCGTTAGCGCCGGGCCGAGCCTGATTGCGCGGCGAATGCGGCGCGGCCCGAGCGCCAAGCATACACTTATGCACGAAGGCTTATTCCGCGCCGCGCGCGAGCCGGGCGACGAGCGATTGCAGCACATCCGGGCTCACGTCGGACACGCCCCACCATTCCATCCCCGCGCCGGTGGCGTGCGCGACGTTGAAACCACGCAGCGTCGCCGTCGCCGGCGAGGATGCGAGTCTGCCGCCGATTGACGGACGCACGAAGACGTCGATTGTGTGTTCGCGGTAGCGGTACACCAGTGTTGCCACCGGATGCCCGTCGAGATAATCGAGGCGGGCACCGGCGAGCGGCAGTCCGTCGGCGCTAAAGTCCTGCACCGGCGGCGAATAGTCGAGCCGGGACGAGAGCCAGGGCTTCACGGTATGCCGGTCCGACGACGCGATATCGATCAGTCGATTGCCGCGCGTCGCTCGCGCATGGTTCGCGACGGATTCTGCGACGAGATCGGTGCCGACCTGCCAGTCGAGCACGGCGCTGCCGACGAACCAGGTGAAAACGGTCGCGACGCTGCCGGCGAGCGCTCCCGCCGTAAGCCAGCGCCAGCGGTCGCGCGCCGGACGCTCACGCGGAGGCGCGCCCTTCGCGCGCACGAGGGCAGCCTTGACGCGGGCGTGGAGCGCAGGCGGCGCGGTGTAGTAGGGCGCCTCCCTGCGAATGCGCGAGCGCAGGCTCGCCAGGTCGTCGCGCCGCACGGCGCAGTCCGTGCAGCCGAGGACATGCTTTTCGATTGCGGCGCTTTGTACCGGATCGAGCTCGCCATCGCTATACGCGGGCAGCAATGCCATCGCCTCATGGCAGTTCATCATTGACCTCGATTCATGGCCCGTTCCATGCTAAGCCTTTAGCGCTCCGCCCCGGCGGAACGATCGCGGATCGCGTGCAGGAGCGGCGAGCGCTGCAGCAGCGCGCGGGCGCGAGCGAGCCTGGACATCACCGTGCCGATCGGAATGTCCACGACGCGTGCGATGTCCTTGTACGGCAGCTCCTCGAATTCGCGCAGGATCAGCACCTCGCGATACCCGACCGGCAACTCGGCAATCGCTTCCGCCAGCGCGGAACTGGTCGCATCGCGCAGTACGGCTTGCTCGGGTGTCAGCATCGCGGGATCCGCTGCATTCTCGATGGCTTCGCTGCCGTCGCCCGAAGCGATCTCGGAAGGCCGATTGCGCTTCAACCAGTCATAGCAGGCGTGCCGCACGACGGTGAGGAACCACGCCTTGGCATCGCCGCCGCGAAATGCGTCGAGATACCTGAGCGCCCGTTCGCAGGCTTCCTGCACGACATCCTCCGCGTCGTGGCCGTTGCGGGTGAGCCAGCGCGCCAGGTTATACGCCGCATCGAGTTGGGGCAAAACGATCTCCTCGAAACGAGTCCGGTCGGCGCGGCGGGCGATCATGAAGACATCTTACTGCCGCGCCGCGCGAATTATTCCCGGGGGGCGTGTCGATCGCCGTGCTAAGCTTTTTCGGTGATTGCGCTGCGGACAATCGGCGGCGACAACCGGGTTCCCTGAGTGGCGAGCAGCGGCCAGCGCGCTACGACGATCAGGCTGACGCGGCTGATACCCGCGCTCGGCATCGCGCAGATCATCTCCTGGGGCACGCTGTTCTATACCATCGCGGTGCTTGGCGAAGCGATGCGCGGCGAGCTCGGCATCTCGGCGACGTCGCTCTTCGGCGCGTTCACGGTCGGCTTACTCATCTCCGGAATCGTGTCGCCTGCGGTCGGCAGACTCGTCGACGCACAAGGCGGGCGCTTCGTGCTTTCGTGGGGGTCCATCCTCGGCGCGGTCGCGCTGGCGTCGATAGCATCGGCGCGCGGCTTTCCGGTGCTTCTCCTGGGGTGGTCGTTGGCCGGCGTCGCGATGGCGGCATGCCTGTACGACCCCGCGTTCGCGACGCTGCATCAGTTGACGGGGACGAGCTACCGCCGCGCGGTGACGGCGCTAACCCTCTTCGGAGGCTTCGCCAGCACGGTCTTCTGGCCGGCGTCGCAGTGGCTCCTCGACAATGTCGGCTGGCGCGAGACGCTGTGGATCTACGCCGCGCTGCATCTGGCGGTGTGCCTGCCGCTGCACTTGGCGTTCGTACCGGCACATGCGGCCGGCCTTGCGAAGGATGCCGGCATCGCAGTCGGCGCCGACGCGGTTCCGGGCGCCACGGCGCCGCGGCGAATCGCAGATCGCGGGTCGTATGTCTGGCTCGCCGCGGCGTTTTCGGTGGCCGCCTTCCTCTCGGCGACGCTCTCGGCGCATGTGATCGCGCTGCTGAAATCCGCCGGTTTGACGGCGGGCGACGCGGTCCTCGTGTCGTCGCTGATCGGCCCGATGCAGGTTCTCGGCCGCATCGCGGAGTTCACCTTTGCGCGCCGCCTTTCGCCGCTTTCGGTCGGCGCCTTGGCGTTCGGGCTAATGACCGCGGGCCTCGCATGCCTGGCGCTGATCGATGGGCCGTCCGCAATCGCGTTTGCTTTCGCCGTGCTCTACGGCTGGAGCAACGGCGTGATGACCATCGTGCGCGGGACCGTGCCCGCAGTGCTGTTCGGGCGGCGCAACTATGGCGCGCTCCTGGGACGACTCGCGCTTCCGGCGTTCGTCGCCAAGGCGATCGCGCCCGTTGCATTTACGCTGGTTCTTGCGGCCAACCTGCCGCGCGAGGCCGCGCTGTGGTCGCTGGTCCTGGCTGCGGTGCTGGCGCAGGCCGGGTACCGTCTCGCAACTCGTTGATTTTGCCCGGCCTGCGGTTCTGTGGACGACCGCTTCGCGCCCCGCCCCGGAACCTTGATCCCCGTCAATGAATGGCCATCACGGAACAACGATCATCTCAACGCGGACTTGCATTCTTTAATGAGAATCATTACTATTACCATTAGTCTCTGGAGATTCCCTCATGACCTCGACGCGCATATCGGCACTCATCCTCGCCTGCGGCTTCGTGCTCGTGCCCTTGCCGGCCTCGGCGGAGGATACCGACGTGCGGCTGGTCATCCGCGAGCACAAGTTCGTGCCCGCGGAGATCACGATTCCGGCGCGAAAGAAGATCAAGCTCGTCATCGAAAACCAGGACGCGACGGCCGAGGAATTCGAAAGCCACGAGCTCAAACGTGAAAAGGTCGTGCCGCCGAAGGGTAAGGTCACCGTCTTCGTCGGCCCGCTCGAACCGGGCCGCTATCCGTTCTTCGGCGAATTCCACAAGGAAACGGCGAAGGGCGTGCTGATCGCGCAATAGGCGGCCATCGTGCTCGGCATCGCCATACTTGTCTTTCGCGAAGTCCTCGAGGCGGCGCTGGTCGTGAGCGTCGTGTTTGCGGCGACGCGCGGCGTACCCGGACGGGAACGCTGGATCGGCTCCGGCATTGCTGCCGGCGTGTTCGGCGCCGTTGCCGTGGCACTGTCGGCGGGCGTCATCGCCGATGCGGTGGCTGGCATGGGTCAGGAACTGTTCAACGCCGTGGTTCTCTTTGCCGCGGTCGTGATGATCGCGTGGCACGCGATCTGGATGGCGACTCATGGCCGGCAACTCGCATTGCAGTTAAAGGCGCTGGGCTCGGAGGTGTCCGTCGGCCACCGGCCGCTGATGGCGCTGCTGCTCGTTGTTGCCCTTGCCGTGCTGCGCGAAGGCTCCGAGGTTGTTCTGTTCCTGTTTGCCCAAGTCGCCGGCGGCTCCGGTTGGGTGGATATCGCGGGCGGTATCGCGCTCGGCGTCGCCGGCGGTTGCGCGACCGGACTCGCGCTCTACTTGGGCCTGCTCCGAATTCCGATTCGACACTTCTTCACCGCGACCAACTGGCTGCTGCTCCTGCTTGCTGCTGGGATGGCCTCGCAGGGAGCGCGATTCCTGGTGCAGGCCGACTTGCTGCCTTCCTTGGGGCCGAAGCTCTGGGATACGTCCACGGTGCTTTCCGATCGGTCGCTGCTGGGACAGACGCTGCACGCATTGATCGGCTACGACGCGCGTCCGGCGGGGATTCAGGTGCTGTTCTATGTGATCACCGGTGCGCTGATCGTCATCGGAATGAAAGTATGGGGAAAACCAAGAAGAAGAATACATGGCGCGCACGGCGCGCCACAGGCGCGCTAGCCCCGTACCGAAACGCCCAGTCCGGATCGCGCCGACAAGATATATCCTGCGACCGGCGAGGAAATTCGATGCCGCGGTTCTGTTCGGCCTGAATCACAATGCGCCGAATGCGACCATCCGCTTCAACCTGGAGTACGAGATCTAGTGAACGGTGAGGTCGGCAGATCCGCGCTGCGGCGTCGCCACCAGCGCCACAAGACCCAGGGTATTCCCACCACGCTGAGCATGGCCCAGACCGACAGCGCAACCTGTCCGCGGTTGCCGGGCGGGGGGAGGAGATCGGCGTCGCGCAGGTGATCGGGGAACGGCCGCGAGGGAACGGGAATGATCTGCACCTTGGCGGGGTCGCTGGGATAACGTCTCCGGTATTCCCACGCGCTCACGACCGGATAGTCGCCCCAGACCCGTGACGACGGCAGCTGCGGGACACGCAGAAATACCAGCGCTTCGAGATCTTCGGCGAGCATGGCCTCGATCGGCGTCGGCGTGCGCGCGGGCCGGCCGGTTGCGAACCGGAGCAGGTCGGCACCGATCTCCTCGAATCCCGCCGCCGGAAAGAGCCGCGTGCGATCCTCGGTGAGATAGTCGAAGCTCTGTAAGGTGTTCGCGAGACGACGCTCTCGCAGCGCGAAGTACGGAAATCCCAGCGCCGCGACGGCCCAGCTGGTCGCGCCGCGCGCGGGGACATTCCAGCCCAGTGTGCGCAGCACATTGACGCTGATGCTCGTGCAGTTCATCGTCGCGTGATCGTAGAGGAGCTGGTGCCGGTAGAACTGGTTGTAGGTTCGCTCGAGCGCACCCTGCACCTGGCTCGCGACGCGCTCGCGCTTGAGCACCGCGACGATGAGGTAGGACGGCCGATACCAGGCCTGGCCGCTGTTCAGATCGGCAAGATAGTTGTCGAGCGGCAGCATCGCGGCGATGATGCCCTTTTCGCTCTCTGCATCGAGCGTGTAGAAATTGTTGGTGATCCAGTCGTTGATCGCGCCCGCGCCCCCCGGCGTGCCCGCGGCGCCGACGCGGCCCGTGACCAAAGCGAAATGGCCGCCGTGCGCTTCGTCGTCATCGCCTTGCGCGCCGTTGAGGATGACGGCGAGAACGGGCGCGCCCTCCCAGCGCCGTGTCGACCCGGGAGAGCGCTCCCACAGCGTTATCGCCGCGAACGGGCTCTGCGCGCCGCCGCGCGGTTCGGCACGCACCAGCGCCCGCACCGCCTCGGGGGTTGCGTCAACACGCTGTAATGGCGCGCTGCTATCCAGCCGAAAATCTTCGGGCCACAGTGTGCGGGCCGTGAACACGCCGTCGCGGCTGCTCCCGCGCACCGTCAGCGTTCGCGGCGCAAGATAGGCGGTCGATGCGGCGTTGTAGTAGGAACGGTTGAGGGGAATCTTTGGCACGACTGTGAACGACCAGCGCTTCGGGGCCGCGGCCAGCGTCGCGCCATCGGCGGAGAGACTCGCGCCGCGCACGATCTCTGGCGAGCCGATCCAGACGAGCGGCGGGGCGTCGATCGGCGTCCCGGGAGGGTGGGTGACGGCCCATTGCTCCACGTCCTGCCATACGCTGACGCTCCGGGTGAAACCGGCCACCGGAACGCCCCGGCGCGGCGCGGCGATCGTTTCGTCCGCGAAGTACCACAGCGCCTGCGGGATCGCCGCGCAATCGAGACAGCGACCGGTCGCGAGTCGAAAGCTCGTCCCGGCGAAGAGTCCGATGCGCGTCTCGAGCGGCGAGGCGCCGCGGGAGGGAGAGGAATCAGTAGACTCGGGCATGAGAATTGCGACGCTAAGGTCCACGGAAACTTGAAGGAACCCTGTCGGTCCGACATCCTCGGCCCGGCTGGCCAATCATAGCGTTCGTTGCGACAGTATCGGCGCGCATCGTAAGCGAGTCAGGCTGGAGTCGCCAGCATTGTAAGTTTTTCAAGCTAAACGCGACGATTATCATTTGGGGATCGGGGAGGGTGACTGATGGCGCAATGGGCAGCGGTTCCGTACCGGGGTGCCGAGCGGGCGAAAGAGCGCGGTTATCATCTTGTGAACCGCATGATCGGCGCGCTCCGCCCGCAGGCGCGGACCGAATGGGCCGCGTTGATCGACGGCTTGTTCACCGCGCCGGCGGCGATACCCCCGAAGTACTTCTACGACGGCCTGGGTTGCGCGCTGTTCGAAGCGATCTGCGAGCTGCCCGAGTATTACCTCACGCGCACCGAGCGGTCGATCTTCAGCGCGCACCGCGAGACGATCGCCGCAGTGGTTGGTCGCAACCGGCAGTTCGTCGATCTTGGCGCCGGCAATTGCGCCAAGGGCGAGTCCTGGCTTGCTGCGCTGAAGCCCCGGCGCTTCATCGCCGTCGATATCGCGGCGGCCGTGATCGAGCCCGCTCTGACGCGACTTGCCGCGGCGCATCCGGAGGTCGAGTTCACCGGCGTCATCACCGATTTTTCGCGTACGCTCGACCTCGCTGCGGATCTCGACGCAGGCGCGGTCACGTTCTTCTATCCCGGCTCCAGCATTGGCAATTTCGCTCCCGACGAGGCGCTCGAACTGCTCGCCCAGGTACGCAAGCTCTGCGACCGCCGCGGCGGGCTTCTTATCGGCGTCGACGTGCCCAAGGACGAGGCGCGGCTTTCGGCAGCCTATGACGACGCGCTCGGAGTCACCGCTGCCTTCAACCGCAATGTCCTTAACCATGTCAATGCGCTTCTGGGCACCGACTTCGATCCGAAGGCGTTCGCGCATGTGGCGTTCTACAACACCGCGGCGAGCCGCGTCGAGATGCATCTCGAAGCGCGCAGGGCGCAATGCGTCACCATCGCCGGCCATGAGCGCGTGTTCGCCGCCGGGGAGCGCATCCACACCGAGAATTCGTACAAGTATTCTCCGGAGCAGTTTGCTGCGCTGCTGCGCCACGCGGGCTTTTCCGACGTCGCGCTGTGGCAGGACGAAGCAGGCGATTTCGCGGTGTACTACGCCGAGTAGCGCGCCGGAGCGCTTCATTGAGGGTTTCCGGCGCGACCTTCGACGATTGCCACCAGAATCTCGGCCGCCTGCTGGCACTGCTCGCGCGTAACATCGAGGTGAGTCACGGCGCGCACGGTGCGCGGGCCGAACGCGAAGATCAGCAGACCGCGCTCCCGGGCGCGGGCAACCACCGTCGGCGCATCCGGTGCGTCGGGAGCGAGTCCGAAAACGAGAATGTTGGTCTGCGCCGCGGCGAGATCGATGACGATGCGCTCGCTGCCGGCAAGCCGTTCGGCGATCAGCCGCGCATTGGCGTGATCTTCGGCGAGGCGCTCCATGTGCCGCTCCAGAGCGTACAGACCCGCCGCGGCGAAGATGCCGATCTGGCGCATCGCGCCGCCCGACATTCGCCGGTAGCGCACGGAGCGCTCGACGAGCGCGCGCGAGCCGGCGAGCAGCGAGCCGCCCGGCGCGCCAAGGCCCTTCGATAGAGCGACCGCGACGAGATCGAAAGGCGCCGCGAGCTCAGCGAGCGAGCGGCGGCTAGCGACGGCGGCATTCCACAGCCGCGCGCCGTCGAGGAAGGTCGCGATGTCGCGCTCGCGTGCAGCGGCACAGATGCGTTCCGCTTCGGCCTGCGGAAAGATAATCCCGCCAGCGCGGTTATGCGTATTCTCGATCTCTACCAGTGTCGTCGGGGGGTAGATGACGTGGCCGCGGGGCTTGCAGGCCGCCTCGAATTCGGCGGCAGTGAACACGCCGCGCGCACCGATTTCGGTGAATTGGACTCCCGCGTTGGCCGCTCCCGCGCCGGTTTCGTGCCAGACCGCGTGGCTTTCGCGGCTGACGATGACGTCGTCGCCCGGCCGCGTGAGCACGCGCAGCGCGACCTGGTTGGCCATCGTCCCCGACGGCAGCCAGAGCGCGGCTTCCTTCCCGAGCAGCTTCGCCACGCGCTCCTGCAGCGCGTTCGCCGTCGGATCCTCGCCGTATTGATCGTCGCCGACCGGAGCCGCTGCGATCGCCGAGCGCATCGCGGCGGTCGGCCGCGTCACGGTATCCGACCGCAGGTCGATCGCGGCGTCAGGCGCCTGGGCCATGCGGAGTCTCCCCTGTATCGATCAATGCGTACGATTTCCCCAACATGGCCGCGATCGTGCTCGACTATTCTCCGTCGAGACCGGCAGCGCTGGTTCGCGCTCGCATTATTCCTGTGGGCTGGTAGTATCGCAACCCACGGCGACGCAGTGCCGACCTCACAGGCTTGGCTCCATCGCGGCGCCGTTCTTTTCGTGAAAGGAGCAATGCGACCATGGGAACGTCGATCGACAAGAAGCGTGCTGTTACTCTGGCTCTGATCGCCTCCGCCGTACTCGCGGGTCCGGCACTGGCGCAGGGAGCAAGTGATGCGCAGACTTTCATCAATGCCAAAGATATCAAATGGACTGACGCGCCGCCGTCGATGCCCAAGGGCGCAAAGGTCGCAGTGCTGCAGGGCGACCCCGGGAAGGCGGGGCCTTTCGTCATGCGGCTCAAAACGCCCGCCGGC
>DASWDF010000044.1:0-23744 GCA_036395475.1 Casimicrobiaceae bacterium | reverse complement strand
AGCGTGATGAGCGCGCTCATCAGCACGAAATCGGGCGCTTCCTTCTTCACCGCGTCGACGAACTTGTCCGGCGCGACATCGACACCGAGATCGACGACCTCGTAGCCGCCGCCTTCCATCATCATCTTGACGATGTTCTTGCCGATGTCGTGGAAGTCGCCGGCGACCGTGCCGATCACCGCCTTGCCCCGTTTCTGCGCGGCCTCGCCGACCAGATGCGGCTTGATCACCGGCAAAACCTCGGTCATCGCGCGTGCGGCGATCATCATCTGCGGCAGGAAGAATTCGCCGCTGGAGAACTTCTGGCCGACGATCGACATCGCGCCGATCAGCCCGTCCTTCATGATCGCACCTGCGTCCACGCCGGCGGCGAGAGCCTTCGTCGCCTCTTCCACCGCCTCTTTGCGCTTGCCCGCGATGATCCAGTTCCTGATCGCCTCGATCTCACCCGCCATGCTCGCCTCGCTTTTCGTGGTGACTTGCGCGCGCGGCCGTCACGCCGCGTGCAATGCCTGATATTCCACTGATATGTTATGGGCTGCCCAAGGGGAGTCAACGACTTTCTCGCCTGGCTTTAATCGGTATCAAGGAAAATCTCGCGGCCAACCGGCGTGCACCGGCGGCGAGCCTGCGCCGAGGGCGCTCGGTCAGCGGTTCATCTGGCTCGGCAACCAGAGCGCGATCTGCGGAAACGCGATGACGAGGCCGAGCACGGCAACCTGAAGAAAAAGATATGGCCAGACCGAGCGGAAGATCTCGCCAAGGCTGATTCCCGAGGGCACCACGCCTTTGAGATAGAACGCCGCGGGCCCGAAAGGCGGCGAAATGTACGAGATCTGCATGTTGAGACAGAAAAGGACGCCAAGCCACACGGGGTCGAATCCCAGCTTCTCGGCCACCGGAACGAAGATCGGCGCGGTCAGCAGCAGGATGCCGATCCAGTCGATGAAACATCCCAGCACGATCCAGATGAGCTGGATCAGGATCACCACGCCCAACGGGCCGAGCGGCAGCTCCGTCATGACGTTCTGAATGAGGCGCGTGCCGCCGGCGAGCGTGTACACGCCGATCAGCGCCGAGGAACCGAAGAAGAGCCAGTACAGCATCACCGTGACCTTGGTGGTGTCTTCGATCGCCCCCATGATCGCGCGCCAGCGAAAACGGCGGTTGACGAGCATGGCGGCGAGCGCACCGACCACGCCGACGCCTGCGGCTTCGGTTGGCGTCGCAATACCGAAGTACAGCGATCCGAGCACCGAGAAGGCGACCAATGCCGGCACGACGAGCTCGCCGGCCATCGCGATCTTTTCCTTCAGAGGCCGCGCGAGCTCTTCCGGCGGCGCGGGCGGCGCAAGGCTCGGCACGAGCGACGTGCGGGTCATGATGTAGACAACGTAAACGCCGGCGAGCAGCAGCCCCGGCACGACGCCGGCCATATAGAGCTGACCGATGGAAACGCCTGCGGTGAGGCCGTACATGATGAACACGACGCTCGGCGGAATGAGGGTGGCGAGACCGCCGCCCGCGCAGATGCAGCCGAGCGCGAGCTTCTTGTCGTACTTGCGGCCGAGCATCGCCGGCAGCGCCACCACGCCCATCGTCACGATCTCGGCGCCAATCACGCCGACCATCGCGGCCATCAGTGCGCACGAGATGATCACCGCGACCGCGAGTCCGCCCGGCAGCCGGCCCGACCATATGTGCACGGCGCGAAAGATCACTTCGGCAACGCCTGCCCGCTCCAGGATGCACGCCATGAATATGAAAAGCGGGACCGACACGAGCACGTAATTGCCCATCAGCGTGAAGACGCGGCTCACCACGAGCGTGAGTCCCGGCACGCCGAACAGGAAATACGTGAAGACCACGGCGACCACGCCGGTCGCGAACGCGAGCGGCATCCCGAGCAGCAGGATGACGATGAACACGCCGACGAACAGCAGGCTCAGCAGCTCGATGCTCATGCCGGGCCGCCGTCGGTTGGCGGCGCGCGCAGCTCACGCAGCAGGTTGGCGATGCCCTGAAGCAGCAGCAGCAATCCGGCCAGCGCGATGGCGGCTTTCACCGGCCAGATCGGCGGATTCCACGGCGAGCCCGTCGTTTCGCTTTGCAGGAACGACGTCCACGCCATCGTTGCGCCGACCCACGCCAGCGCGCCGGTATAGATCACGAAGAAGACGAACGTGACGAGATCGACGCGCGCGCGAGCCCGCGGCGAGAAAAGCTGATAGACGACGTCGATGCGCACGTGGCGGCGATGGCGCAGCGCGTACCCGCCGGCGAGGAGGTAGGCGACCGCCGAAACGTAGATCGTGGTCTCGTTCGACCACAGCGTTCCCTGGTCGAACACGCCGCGCGCGACGACCTCGTAGATGACGGCGAACGTGACGAGCAGGATCGTGGCGCCCCATAAGCGCCCCATCCATTCGTTGACTCTGTCGATCGCGGCGCAGAAGCGCGCCGCGAACGAGCCGGGCGGCAACGTTGCGCCGCCGCCCGGCTCGACGTCGTGCCGACTTTCGCTCACGCAAGCACGCCGAGATCCTTCAGCCACGCCACCTGCGAGTCATACGCCTGCTTCGCAAGCGGCGTCTTCTTCGACCAGTCCTCCCACGTCTTGTGCGCGACCGCGCGGATCTTCGCCATTTCGGCGTCGGTCCAGATGATCTGCTTCACGCCCTTCGGACCGACCTCCTTCAACGCGCGCACGTCATCGACCGCGATGCGCTGGACCTGGTCCCACGTCCACTCGCGCGTCGTCGATTGCACGATCCCCTTGATGTCGTCGGGGAGCTTCTTCCAGGCATCCAGATTGACGGTGAATTCCTGAACCGGCATCGAGTGATACCACTTGATCGAATACTTGGCGGCGTCGAAAAATCCCATGCGCTGGTTCATCGACACGGTCGCCCAGTCGGCGCTGTCGACCACACCCTTGTCGAGCGCCGAGAACACCTCTCCACCGGGCATGATGATCGGCGAGGCACCGAGCTTGGTCACGATCTCGGCGACAATGCCTTGCGGCGAGCGGAACTTGCTGCCCTTGAAATCGGCCATCGTCTGGATGGGCTTTTTCGACACGATCGACTCGACGCCCCACCAGCTGACGCCCACCGGGTACGCGTTGTACTTGGCGTAGGCCTGGCGCAGCATGTCGAGACCGCCCTTGTAGTAGAACCACGCCTCGGCCTGGTGCGGATGCTGGTATCCGAAGCTGAGATCGCCGATGACGGCGAAACCGGCATCCTTGCCGGTGAAGTAGACGGGCGCGGTCGATTGCGCCTGCAGCACGCCGGCGGTCACCGCGTCGAGCGTCTCGAACACGCCGGTCACCGCGCCGGCGGAAAATGGCTCGATGATCAATCGGCCCTGCGTGTTTGTCTTGACGCGATCACAAAAATCGACGAACGCCTTGTAGGTCAGCTCCGCCGAGCTCCACATCGACTGGCATCGCCAGCGTGTCGGCTCCTCGGCGCGCACGATGGCCGGTGCGCCAATCGTCGCCGCACTCGCGGCTGCAAGACCCGCTGTCTTGATGAACTTGCGTCTGCTCGAAATGCTCATTGCTCGCTCCTCCCTTGGGGTTGCCCGGCAAGCTGCGGCCCGCAGTGCGAGCACGCGTTGCATGGCGACATACGTGTGATATGTTAGCCCTTTGCTCGACCGTAGCAAGGAAGCCGCCCATGCCCAAGATCCTCTCCCAGGCCGCGATCGATGCCTACCATCGCGACGGCTACTACTTTCCGCTGCGCGTGATTTCGAGCGCCGAGGCCGCCGACTATCGCCGCCGGCTCGAGGCGCACGAAGCGAAGGCCGGCGCGCCGCTGCAGGGCAACTGGCGCCACAAGACGCACCTTCTGTTCACGTGGGCCGACGAGCTCGTGCATCACCCGACGATTCTCGACGCCATCGAGGACGTCATCGGGCCGAACATCCTGTGCTGGACGACGAACTTCTTCATCAAGGAGGCGCAAAGCCCCGGCTTCGTTTCCTGGCACCAGGACGCGACCTATTGGGGGCTCGAGCCGCACGACGTCGTGACCGCGTGGGTCGCATTCACCAAAAGCGACCTTGAGAGCGGTTGCATGAAGGTGATTCCCGGCACCCACACGCAGTCGCAGATTCCGCACGTCGACACGTTCCATGAGGACAACCTCTTGTCGCGCGGCCAGGAGATCGCCGTCGAAGTCGACGAAGCGAAGGCGGTCGACGTCGTCCTCCAGCCGGGCGAGATCTCGCTCCACCACATCAAGCTCGTGCATGGTTCGGCGCCTAACCGTTCCGCCGATCGGCGCATCGGCTTTGCGCTTCGCTATATCCCGACCCACGTGCGGCAGACGAAGGTGCGCGACTCGGCGATGCTCGTGCGCGGTATCGATGCGTATCGCCATTTCGATCCCGAGCCGCGGCCGCGCCACGACATCGATGAGGCGGCGCTCGCCGCGCACGCGGATGCGGTGAACCGCCAGGTCGCCGCGCTCTATCAGGGCACCGAGAAGAAGGCATTCCGCGCCTGATCGCCGGGCGCGTGCACGCCGCGCCACGCGACGCGTGAGCCCGCAACGAGCAAATTGCCGATGAGCGAAGAGCGCAAGAAGCTGGCCGTTCCCGACTTGCGGCTGCGCAAGCAGGCGGGACAGAAAGTCGTGATGGCGTCGATCCCCGACTATCCATCGGCCACGTGGGCCGAGCGCGCGGGCATCGACATCGCCGCGGTCGGCGATTCGCTCGGCATGGTGAGCTACGGCCATCCGAACACGCTGCCGGTGACCGTCGACATGATGATCCAGCACGCGCAAGCGGTGCGGCGCGGGGCGCCCAATTGCATGATCATGGTGTCGATGCCGTACGGCTCGTACGCGACGTCCGACATCGGCGTGGTGAACGCGCTGCGGCTGATGAAGGAAGGGGGCGCGGATGTGGTCAAGATGCAGGGCGGCAAGGAGAAGGCGCCGATCATCCGCGCCATCGCCGACGCCGGCGTGCCGGTGATGAGTCACGTCGGCATGTGCCCGCATTTCGTCCACCAATACGGCGGCTTCAAGCTGCAGGGACGCACAGCGGAAGAGGCGCTGCGCATCATCGACGATGGCGTCGCGATCCAGCAAGCCGGCGCGTGCGGCTTCGAGATCGAAGCGGTGCCGGCGCCGGTTGCCAAGGCGGTCGACGCCGCGGTCGACATCTTCACGTTCGCAATCGGCGCGGGCCCCGCGTCGTGCGGCCAGCTGCTGCTCGCATTCGACTTGCTCGGCGTGTTCGACCAGTTCAAGCCCAAGTTCACCAAGCGCTACGCGCAGATCTCGGATATCGCCGTCGCCGCGCTGAAGGAATTCGCGAGCGAAGTGCGCGCCGGCACGTTTCCGGATGCCGATCACAGCTACGGCATGAAGCCCGAGGAAGAGCAGAAGCTGCGCGAGGCGATCACCGCGCGAGCTCCGAAGGCGACGTAGCGTCCATCAACGCGCGTTCTGCGTCGCGCGCGCGGTGGGCGCGGTTGCATCGAGGCGCGCGCCGTCGCGGTTCAGGCGCTCGCGCACGTCCTCGCCGCGCAGTTGGCGCGGCTCGCAGCGGCCCTCGATGCACATCGCGGCCGCGTGGCCGATCGCCTGGCCGTACGAAAAGCATTGCGCCGTCACGCGTGCCGAGGCGACCGCCTCGTGCTGCGCGGACAGGCACCGGCCCGCGGTAAGAACGCCCTCGCCGCGCTGCGGCACGAAGCATCCGTAAGGCACCTCGTAATAGTCGTCGAGCAGCCATTCGACGCGCGGCTTCGCGCCGGCATGGAGCTCGATGGGCCACGGCGAGCGCGCGATCCCGTCGGCAAACTTGGCGCCGCGCACGACGTCTTCATTGCGCAGTAACGCGATTCCGCGCGCCTGTCGCGTCTGGCGCACGCCGACCTGCACGCCGGTGTCGTTGACCCAGCTCGCCTCGCATCCTGCGAGGTGGTCGCGGAAGAACCGCGCGTATTCGCGCACCTGCCGGCGACCCTCGATTTCCGCATCGGTGAAATCGGCGGCGATCAGCGTGTTGAGCTCGCGGCCGTCGGGCCCGAGGACGCGCGTGCAGTTGCACAGCAGCTCGTTCGGACGCGTGGTGGTGAAAAGCCATACCTTCGCGCGCGGCAGCGCGTAGCCCGCGCCGTTGTGCCGGCGCAGAAGTTCCGACACCTGCTCGGGCATGATCGTGTCGTTGCCATACGCCGCCAGGAAGCGCGCGGTGTCCACGCCGCCGAGGCGGAAGATCATCGTCGGGTTCTGCACCTTGCCGTCGTCGCCGACGAACGACGGAAAACCGGCCATTGCGACCACGTCGGCATCGCCGCTCGCATCGATCGCGATCTTCGCATCCACCGAGAGCTCGCCCTGCTTCGTGTACGCGACCAGTCCGCTGACGCGATCGCCGTCGAGAAGCACGCGCGTCACGGTGCTGTGATAGAAGACCTGAACGCCTGCTTCGCGCAACAGCTGGTCGGCCGCCTCGCGCCACATCAGCGGATCGTGCACCCGCGTGTATGTCTTGCCGTAGCGCACCGGCGGCGTCAGGCCGCCACGCGACGAAAGCAGGCGAACGAACTCGTCGGCAAAGCCGAACACGACCTGCTCGGGAGGCGCGGCGCGATCGGCACTCGCCGCGTACAGGCCGCATACCGTGCCTGACATCCCGGCGACCGCGCCGCCGCCGCAGAAGCCGTAGCGTTCGATCAGCGCCACGCGCAAACCCTGCCGGGCTGCCGTGACGGCCGCCGCCACGCCTGCCGCGCCGCCGCCCGCGACGACAACATCCATGGTGACCGACAACTTCGCACGGCAGTCGACAGCGGATGTCATCTCGCGCTCAAAAGCTTGGCCGGAAGCCACAGCACGGTGTCAGGGAAGACCATCACGATCACGAGCGTCACTATCTGCAGCACGATGAACGGGATGACGCCCTTGTACATGTCGAGCAACGTGATCGACGGCGGCGAGATCCCGCGCAGGTAGAAGATCGCCGGCGCCATCGGCGGCGTCAGATAGCTCGTCTGGATAATGATGAGGAACAGGATGCAGAACCACACCGGATCGAACGCTGCGGTCTTCACCAGCGGCATGAAGATCGGAATGAAGATCAGAAGGATCGAGATCCAGTCGAGCACGAAGCCCGCGAGAAAGCAGATGCCGAGCATCAGGAACAGCAGGTCCCACGAGTGCAGGTTCAGATGCGACACGAGCTGCATGGTCAGGTTGATGCCGCCGGCAGCGAAGAAGACGCCGGTGAAGACGGTCCCGCCGAGAAGGATCGCCATGATCATCGACGTGATGCGCAGCGTCTTCAGCACCGACTCGTGAAGCGTGGCGAAGCTGAACTTGCGGTAGAACAGCGTGAGCAATATCGAGCCGGCCGCGCCGAGCGCCGCCGCTTCAGTCGGTGCAGCCCATCCGAGCATGAGCGACCCCAGCACGGCGAAGATCATGAACAGCGGCGGCAACAGCGCATGCGCCGTGACCTTGAGCCGATGCGAAAGCGGCGCCTCATCGGCTGCGGGCGGGATGCGCGGCCCGTACGACGGCTTGATCACGCAAAGCACGAAGATGTAGACGATGTAGAGGCCGGCCATGATCAGCCCCGGAAACAGCATGCCGACCAGCAGATCGCCGACCGAAACGTTGGCGACCGGCCCGAGCACGACCACGACGACCGACGGCGGGATGATCGTGCCGAGCGAGCCGCCCGCGCAGATCGTGCCGCAGATGAGCGGCTTGTCGTACGCGTACTTCAGCATCACCGGTATGGCGAGCAGGCCCACGACGGTCTCCGTCGCGCCGATCACGCCGGTCGATGCGGCGAAGATCACGCACATCACCACCGTGCCGAGCGCCAAGCCCCCGGGCAGCCGCCGCGTCCAGATATGCACGGCCTCGTAGAGCTGCTCGGCGATGCCGGATCGCTCCAACATGGTGCCCATGAAGACGAACAGCGGTACGGCGGCCAGCACGTAATTGCTCGCGATGTCCTCGATCTTCTCCATGAACTGGAAGATCACCGCATCCTGGAACACGAGATAGCCGAAGATCAATGCCGTTCCGCTCAACGCGAACGCGACCGGTACCCCGAGAAAGATGAACACGAACATCGCTACGATCATGAAGACCGGCAGGTATTCGCTCATACCTCTTCTCCGCTGGCATGCGGCGCATCGGGTACTGGCAAGTGAGCGAGCACGAGATAGCAGCGGATCAGCTTGGCGAACGCCTGCAGCGCGAGCAACGCGAATGCCGTGCACAGCACCAGGCGAAACGGCCAGATCACCGCGTTGAACGCGGACATGCCGGAGCGCTCGTGGCTCGCGTAGGCGATGAGCACCTTCTGCCACAGACCCGCGGTGAGCCACAGCGCCGCGGGCAACACCAGCACGACGTACGCGAACACGTCGAGCAGCGCCTGCTTTTCGGCGGACAGATGGCCGTAGAAGAAATCGACCCGCACGTGGGCGTCCTCGCGCAGCGTGTACGCCATGCCGATCAGGAAGTGCGTGCCCATGACCATGTAGCCGACCTCGAACGCCCACATCGTGGGCGCCCCGAACACATAGCGCGACACCACCTCGTAACATGAAGCGATGATCAGCGGGATCACGAGCCAGGCGATGATGGCTCCTGTCGTCCCGGTGAGCCGGTCGAGAAACCTCAGTAGCGCAAGCATTTGAACTCGTTGTCGATCAAGCGAAACGCCGCCAGCGGACAAAAAAAAGCCGGAACCCGCGTGCGACCGGCAGACGCAGGGTCCGGCATTGCCCAGGTCAGACGTTGATGTTGAGCTCCTTGACGATCTTCGCGATCGGCTCGGTCTTCACGTTCCGATACCGGGGCGCGTCGCGCCACTGGTCCTCGAACTGTACTTGGCTGCGGAACACCTTGTCGAACCACGGATTGCCCGCGCGGATCTTGTCCGCCCATTTGAACGCGACGCGGCGCGCCTGGTATTGCACTTCGGGTGCGAGATCGATGACCTCGTTGCCTTCTTTGCGATAGAAGGCGAGCGCTTTCGCGTCTTCCTGGCCGATCCGCGTCCAGCTCTCGAACGTCGTGAGCTTCGCCACCTGCTCGATCAGGTTCTTGTCGGCGGGAGAGAGCTTCGCCCACACGTTCTTGTTGATGCAGAGCTCGAACGGCGCGGTCGGCTGGTGCACGCCGGGAATGATGAGGTACTTCGCGACCTTGTAGAACCCAGGGGTGATGTTCTCCCACAGCGTGCCCCACTCCGTCGCGTCGATCACGCCGCGCTCGAGCGCCGGATAGATTTCGCCGCCAGGCGTGGTCACTGGAGAGGCGCCGAGCTCCTGCGCCATCTCGATCCAGCTTCCCGCGGTGCGCAGCTTGAGTCCCTTCAGGTCGGCAAGCGTGCGGATCGGCTTGCGCGAATGCAGGAACACTTCCGCCGTGCGAATGAAAAGCGGCAGCGACACGATGCCGAACTTCTCGTCGCGGAACTGCTTTTGCATGTCGTAGCCGCCGGCTTCGTAGATCCAGTGCAGCATCTGCTCGGTGTCGAAACTGCCGGCATAGCCGCCGAACAAGACCGTCGTCGGATCGGCGCCCCAGTCGTAGCCCATCCACGTGTGGCCCATGTCGGCCACGCCGTTCTTCACCGTCTCCGGAACCTTCAGCGCGTTACCCAGCGCGCCGCCGGGAAAGGTCTGCACCTTCATGCGGCCGCCCGAGAGCGCTTCCAGCTTATGGGCGAATGCATTCGCGCCGATGTCGGTCAGCGGCCCGCCGGGCCAGGCGGTCGCCATCTTCCAGCTGTAGCTCGAGGCGCCTTGCGCGCGCGCCGCGGTGGCAGCGGCGGTCGTGGCTGCTGCCGCGGCCGCCATCGCGCCCGCCTTCAAGAACTCACGTTTCCTCATCTTCCGTCCCTCCTGTTGGTTTGACGCTTTCCCGATTCAGGCCGCTCGATCGATCGCCGCCGGGGTCACGCCCTGGTCGTCGCCGAGATACTGCTCGATCTTCGCCCGCACCGCGGGCTTGACATGCTTCATGCTGTAACCGTTGAAAAGATGACCGGCGAGTCCGCGATCGAGATCGCTGGTGCGCATCAACCAGTCGGCGATCGGGAAGGTGAGGTTCATGTTGAGCTCCATCATGATCCCCTTGTTGTGATGCATCGTATGATGGCGCCGTATCGTGCTGACGAACGGCGTGTAGCGCACGAACCAGTTGTCGTGCACGTGGCAGCAGTAGTGGAACGTCTCGTAGATCAGATACTGGCCGACGATCGTGATCATCAGGATGTAACCGGCATTGGCATTGACGAGCCGGCCGAGCAGCAGCGCGAACGGCACGCCGAGCGCCATGAACGTGAACAGTGCGCGCCACGGGAAGAAGATGATCCGCCACTCCCGCGAAGTGTCGACCGTCATCTCGTTGTCCGTGAAATACTGGTGATGCTGGCGCGTATGCCGGTCGTAGATCGCGCGCAGAGCCCAGACGTCGACGAGCCGGTGCATCACGTTCTTGTGGATCCACCATTCGAAGAGATTCGACAGCACGAACACCGGCGCGACGAGCAGCCATTCCCACGAGGCGTTCTGCAGCCGGCTCGCGCACCACGCGATTGCCGCGATGCCAACGATATAGATAACCGCGATGTGAACGGGACCGTTGTAGAGCGGGTGGATTTCCGATCGGTACTTCTCGCGGAATTGCCGCTGGCGCGCGCCCATCGCGTGGCGCTCGACCAGCGCTTGTCCGAGTTGCGTCATGTCTGCTCCTTGGCGATCGGCGGCAAGCGGCCGCCCGACCGGCGCACTGCCATATCAGCCGTATACTGTGCCACCGATCGACACCCCGCCGTCTGCTTTTCCGCGTTTTTCTTGATCGCCGCCCGCCGCATCGCCGGCGCACACGTCATGCCGAGAGCGCCGGCGCCGCCTGCGACGTCAGCCGCTTGACCAGCCGCACCGCCTCTACTGCGTTTGCCGCATAACCGTCGGCGCCGATCTGCCTCGCGAAGGTCTCGCTCACCGGCGCGCCGCCAACGATGATCTTGCAATGCTCGTGCAGCTGCCGTTCCTTCACCCCGGCGACGATCGCGCGCATCTCCATCATCGTCGTGGTCAACAGCGAAGACAGTCCGAGCACGTCCGGCTGGAACGCAGCGATCTCCTCGTAGAATCGGTCGCGCGGCACATTGATTCCGAGGTCGCGCACGTCGAAGCCGACACCGCGCAGCATCGTCACCACCAGATTCTTGCCGATATCGTGCATGTCGCCGGTCACGGTGCCGATCAGCACCTTGCCGCGCTGCGCTTCGCCGCTCGCGGCAAGATGCGGTTCCAGCACGCCAACCGCCACCGTCATCGCCCGCGCCGCGAGCAGGACCTCGGGGATGAACGCCTCCCCCGACGCCATGCGGTCGCCGACGATCGTGATCGCGGCGATGAGCCCGTGCTCGAGGATGTCGGACGCGCGCACGCCGCGGTCGAGAAGCTCCTGCACGTGCTTTTTGATGTCGATATGCTTGCCGCGGAAGACGTCGCGCCGCACCGCCTCGTACGTATCGCCGACCTGCGCGGCCCGCGCATCGACGGCCGCCTTGGCGGCGACCGGCGCGCTCGGCGCCGGACGAAACGCACCGGCTTGCAACGGCAAACGGCCCTCGCGCTCGATGCGCTCGCCGATGCGCTGCAGGCGCGAGAACACCGCTGAAGGCGGCACTTCGTCGGCGACGCCGACGACCATCCGTTGTCCAGGCGCAACCGCCCGGAACAACTCGTCCATGTACGCCTCGAAATCGGCCTCGCTGGTGCTCGGCATCACCACGGTCGACGGAATGCCGCCGAATAGCGTCAGCCGGCCGCTCCAGTGCCGGTAGTACTCGGCAAGACTCACCTTGGTCATCGGCGCCGGACAGAAGGATTCCGCGATATGCATGCCGGAATCGCGGATGAGATCCATCAGGCCGCGGTTCTCGCCATCGGTGTGGCACAGCACGAGCTTGCCCGCCGCACCGAGCGCGTGCGCCGCCTTGCGAATCCACGGCTGGATCTCTTGCGCGAAATAGGGCGGGAACGTCAGCATGTCGTCGAAGTTCGCACCCCACCAGACGACTTCGGCCGGCGACTCGCACAGGATCTTGAGCATCTTGTCCTGCAGCGGCGCGATCCGCTCGGCGAGCGCGCGCATTTCGTCGTGGCAATCCTTGTAATGGATGAAGAACTGCGTTGCGTCGCACAGGTCGCGCTGGATCAGGTGGAACGGCGACGCGTCGAGCGAGCCGATGCAGATCGGCACGCCGTTGTCGCCCATCTCGTCGGCCGCCCAGCGACGAAAGCGCTCGAAATTGGGCACGACGTCCATGTGCTCGAACAAGTAACCGGCGGGCGCATAGTCCGCCGGAGTCTTGATCAGGTGCTCGACGAGCGCAGGGATCGTGATGCCGTGCCGCTGCGAATCGACGTCGTAGTGCGTCGTCGTGCTGACCATGCCGAGCGGTGTGTGGTACTCGACGCGGGTGCGGGGACCGGCGCGGTGCACGTTCACCGCCACGTCCTTCGGCAGCACGACGTCGAACACCGTGTCGCGGCTGTAGAACACGTTGATGCCGCGATGCAGGTACAGCGGCTGGTACGCGGGATCGAGCTGATCGTCGCAGAAGCGATGATGGAACGCCCATCCCTGCGCCCGCGCGATTTCGTTCATCGGCACGCCGACGTACTGCTTCGGCAAGCTTCCCGCCGTCGCATTGGCCAGGTACCAAAGATCGAGCCGCGGAACGTACGGCAGCCGATCCACGATCTCGCCGCGAAGCGCTGCCAGCACGCGGGCTTTGTGGGTGTACGCCATGGCCTCGCTCCGTGCGTCCGCTTCGGCCGGAGCGCACTCGATCGGAATGAACGGCGCGAGCATTGACCGTCCGGTGCTGCGCCTCTGAGATATTAGGCGCATATCTGCGACCGGGCGTCGCGCTCGCCTGCCCGGCATTGACATGGATCAATTTCCGCGGCGCTTCGGTGTGGCGCGGATACCGCGCGGACATCGCGGCGCTCGCGGCGCGCGCCTATGGTCGAACCGCTCGATCGAGCAACCGAATCCCGAGGCGCGGGTGTGCCGGCAGCTGCTGACCGCGGCTCGCTTCCCTTACATGTCGGTGCTCACGGTGGCGCGGGTGAATTGCTCGATCTTGTCGAGCAACCGGTCCATCGCCGCGGCCGCGCGGTTCTCGTCGGCAGCGGCGATGCCGCGCGCGATGTCGGCGTGAAGCTTCGCCGTCTCCGGCATGTCGGCCGCCTGCTTGTAGTGGTGGTACCAGAAGCGGCGCGACAGCGCCTGCATGAGTCCCATGGCGCTCGCCGTGAACTCGTTGCGCGCCGCGGCGAGACACAGGTCGTTGAACGCGCGGTCGACGCGCATGAACGTGATGTCATCGTTCTTGCGCGCGCTTTTTTCGAACTGATCGGCGAGCTCGGCGAATCGGGCACGCTCCTGCACCGTCGCCCGCCGCGCGGCGCAGCGCGCGACCAGCCGCTCGACCTCGCGGCGAAGCTCCAGCAATCGGAGCTGTCTCTTGACGTCGATCTCGGACACGATCACGCCGCGCCGCGGCAGGATCGTGACCAGCCGCTCGCGGCCGAGCCGCTGCAGCGCCTCGCGGATCGGCGTGCGACCGATGCCGAGCCGCTGCGAGAGCATCGCTTCCGACACCACCGAGCCCGGCGGCAGCTGCAACGTGACGATCAGCTCCTCCAGACCGGTGTACGCCCGGTCGGTGAGCGTGCGCGCCCCGTCGGGCCGTGCGACTGCATGCCGCGTCGGCGCCTTTACAGCTGTCGTCTTTTTTGCACCATGCCGAGGAATCGCTCGTACTCCTTTTCGTCGACGCCGTAACTATGATCGTCGTCGGGAAACGTGCCCGCCTTGACGTCCTGCACGTATGCGCTGATACCCTGCACTGCCACGTCGGTCAGGTTAGCGTAGCGCTTGGTGAACTTGGGCTTGAAGTCGGTGAATACCCCGAGAAGGTCGTAGCACAGCAGGATCTGGCCGTCGGTGCCGACACCCGCGCCGATGCCGATCGTCGGGATCTCGAGCTGCTCGCTGATCACCCGCGCGATCTTGGCGGGTACGGCCTCGAACTCGAGCATGAAACAGCCGGCATCCTGGATTGCCAGCGCGTCTTCGAGGATCTTCATCGCGGCGTCGGCGGTGCGGCCCTGGATCTTGAACCCGCCGAACATCGCGATCGTATGCGGCGTGAGGCCGATGTGCGAAGCCGTAGGGATGCCGGCGTCCACCAGCGCCTTCAGGATGTTCGCCTGCGACTTGCCGCCTTGCGGCTTCACCGCGTCGCACAGCGCCTCCTGCATGAACCGCGTGGCATTGGCGAGCGCCCGATCGACGGTGTTGTAACTCTGGTAAGGCATGCAGCCCAGCACGAACGTGTCGGGCGCGCCGCGTCGCACCGCAAGCGAGTGCATCACCATCATGTCCATCGTCGCCGGAATCGTGCTGGGATGACCGTGCGCGACCATCGCCAGGCTGTCGCCGACGACCGCGACGTCGACGTGCGCCATCTCCGCCCATTTGGCGGACGTATAGTCGGGCACCGACATGTACACCATCTTCTCGCCGGTCCGCTTCGAGCCCCGGATCTCGGCGATCGTTCGCTTCTTGTGCGCCTGCTCGCCCACCGTCGTCCCCTTGATATGCGGCTCGTATATTAGTTGATTGTGCCATGCCGCAACGCGCTTCGGACAGTGCGCCGGGCAGCGGCGCCGGTGCCATGCCTCGCAAAGCATTCCCGGGCGTCCCGTGCCGGGTCGCGCTAACCTTGCTCCGCGTCAATGCGACGATCGGCGCTCGCTGCACACAATGGGAGCGCGCTGTCGTTGCGGAGAACCCGATGAGCAATCTGCTGAGCCGGCTGCTGAAAGAAAAGGACGTCGTCATCGCCGACGGCGCGATGGGCACGAATCTTTTCCTGCTCGGCTTGGGCAAGGGCGACAACGGCGCGGCGTGGAACGTCGAGCGTGCGGACGCGGTGAAGAGCATCCACCAGGGCTTCGTCGACGCCGGCTCGGACATTCTGCTGACCAACACCTTCGGCGCGAATCGCATCCGTCTCGCGCTGCACCATCTCGAGCAGCGCGCCCGAGAGTTCAACGTCGCCGGCGCGCGCATCGCTCGTGAAGTGGCCGACCGTGCCGGCCGTCCGGTCGTCGTCGCCGGCGACATCGGACCGATCGGCGACGTGCTTGAGCCGATGGGCTCGCGCAGCGTCCAAGAGGCGGAGGACGCCTTCTACGAACAAGCGCAGGCGCTCAAAGAGGGCGGCGTCGACATCGCATGGATCGAGACGATGTTCGCCGACAACGAACTGGACGCCGCGGTTCGCGCGGTGCATCGGGCCGGGCTCGACTACGTCGCGACGATGACGTTCGACACGGGCGGCCGGACCATGATGGGCGTACGCCCCGAGGACGCGATGCGCCGCAGCGGCGAGTTTCCATGGAGGCCCGTCGCGTTTGGCGCCAACTGCGGCGTCGGCCCGTCGCAGCTGATGGACTCGGTGATCGGGCTCGTGCAAGGGGCCGATAAGCAGGCGATCATCGTGGCCAAGAGCAACTGCGGCATTCCGGTGCTGGACAACGACATGCGCGTTCACTACAACGGCACGCCCGAGGTGTTGGCCACCTACGCGTGCATGGCGCGCGATGCCGGCGCGCGCATCATTGGCGGATGCTGCGGCACGACGGCGGAGCACATCAGGAGCATGGTGGCGGCGCTCGCGAGCCACCCGAAGGGACCGCCACCGTCCTACGACGAGATCGAGCGCAGGCTCGGACCGCTGAAGATGACGACCGGCCTGCCGGAGACGGCCTGACGGTCACTGTCGATCGGATCGCCCCGCACCGCCGACGAGCACCTCCCATGAACGTCTCCCTTCCGCACGAGTTGGCCGAGATGATCCGGTCCAAGGTTGCGTCCGGTCTTTATGACTCGTGGACGCAGGTCATCCGCGAAGCATTGATCCTGCTCGACGAGCGCGACCAGACACGCGTGCTGCGCCGCGAGCGGCTGCTGCGCGAGCTCGCGATCGGTATCGACCAGGCCAACGACCGCCAGCTGGTCGATGGGCTCGAGGTGTTTCGACGCCTGCGCAACAAAGCGAACGAGCCCGGCTGATGGAAGCGGCGAGCCGCATGCAGTTCACGTTCCAGGCGTGCGCTGATCTCAACAACATCTGGGAGTCGATCGCGATGCCCAGCGACCTGTGGGGATCGACCAATGCGGAGCACCTCGTGGCGGCACGAAGCTTCGCCGAGAAGCTCGAGCAGTTGTGCCAGCTGATGACGCTGCACCCTGAAATGGGCCCGCCGCGCAACACGCTGCAGGAGGGCATTCGCAGCCTGTTGTTCCAGCGTTACGTGATCTTCTACCGTATCCGGGGTAACTGCGTCGAGGTGATGCGCGTGCTGCGCGCGACACGCGAGATCGACGCTGTCGTTTAGCGAGAGGACGCATGGCCACGATCCGGCTTGCGGGCATCGACGCTTGCATCTTCGATGCCTACGGGACGCTGTTCGACTTCGCGAGCGCGGCAGCGCATGCGCGCGACGAGCTCGGCGAGAAGTGGCAGCCGCTTGCCGACCTGTGGCGGACGAAGCAACTGCAATACACGTGGCTGCGCTCGCTCATGGGCACGCATACGGACTTCTGGCAGGTCACCGCGGATGCGCTCGATTACGCGATGGCGAGCATGAAGCTTGTCGATCCCGCGCTGCGAGATCGGCTGATGCAGCTCTACCTGCGCCTCGATGCTTATCCCGACGTGAACGACGCGCTCGCAAGTCTCAAGCGTGGTGGCATGAAGCTCGCGATCCTGTCCAACGGCGCGCCGAGCATGCTGGCGGCGGCGTGCGAGACCTCCGGGCTCGCGACGCTCCTCGACGACGTGCTGTCGGTGGAAAGCGTCGGCATCTTCAAGCCGCATCCTTCCGTCTACCGGCTGCCGGTCGACCGGTTCGCTCTGTCACCGGAGAAGATGTGCTTCGTTTCGTCCAACGCCTGGGACGCGCATGCCGCAAAGGCGAACGGCTATCGCGTCGTGTGGTGCAACCGTTTCGGCCAGGCGCCGGAACGCCTTCCCGGGCTTCCGGATGCCGAGATCACGACGCTAGCGGCGCTTTCCGCGGTCCTGAGCCGTTGATCCGGTTCGCAGGTGCGACACAATGTCGCGCCCGTGGCATCGCGGCAATTCGGCACCGGCCGTCCGTTGCCGCGCCTAACTGTTGCCCAATTTGATCCAGGTCATCGACCGTTCGCGCCGGATCACTAGCATACGACTGGTATATCAGCGGCGGTCGGCCGGCGCGGGCGCCTGCCCGCGCGCCGATGAAACGGCGAGCCGACCGCCGAGGAGCGGACCCATGCTGACCGACATCGAGATTGCGCAAGCCGCCAGGATGCTGCCGATCGCCGAGGTCGGCGCGAAGCTCGGCATCCCGGCCGCGGAGCTCGAGCCGTACGGCCATTACAAGGCCAAGATATCGCTGGATTACGTCGCGTCGCTCGACGCGCGCAAGAACGGCCGCCTCGTGCTGGTGACGGCTATCAGTCCCACGCCGGCGGGGGAGGGCAAGACCACGACGTGCGTGGGACTCGCCGATGCCTTCAATCGCATCGGCAAGAAGGCCGTCGTGTGCCTGCGCGAGCCCTCGCTCGGTCCCGTCTTCGGGATGAAGGGCGGGGCCGCCGGTGGCGGCTATGCGCAGGTGGTGCCGATGGAAGACATCAATCTGCACTTCACCGGCGACTTCAGTGCCATCGGGCTCGCCAACAACCTGCTGGCCGCGCTGATCGACAATCACATCCACCACGGCAACGAGCTCGGCATCGACGCGCGGCGCGTCACGTGGAAGCGCGTGATGGACATGAACGACCGCGCGTTGCGTGACATCACCGTCGCGCTCGGCGGCGCCAATAACGGCTACCCGCGCCAGGACGGGTTCGACATCGTGGTCGCCTCTGAAGTGATGGCGATCTTCTGCCTGTCGACGAATCTTAAAGAGCTCAAGAAGCGCGTTGGCAATATCGTCATAGGCTACACGCGCGACCAGAAGCCGGTCACCGCGCGCGACCTCAACGCGCACGGCGCGATGACGGTGCTGCTGAAGGATGCGCTGAAGCCCAACCTCGCGCAGACGCTCGAGAACACGCCCGCGCTCATTCACGGCGGGCCGTTCGCCAACATCGCGCAAGGCTGCAATTCGGTGATCGCCACCCGCACTGCACTGAAGCTCGCCGATTACGTGGTGACCGAAGCCGGATTCGGCGCCGATCTCGGCGCGGAAAAGTTCATCGACATCAAGTGTCGCAAATCGGGCCTGCGCCCCGATGCCGTGGTGATCGTCGCGACGCTGCGCGCGCTCAAGTATCACGGCGGCGCCGATGCCAAGGGCCTGAACGCCGAGAACGTCGCGGCGCTCGAACGCGGCATCGTCAATCTCGAACGCCATCTGAACAATATGCGCAACCATTTCGGGCTTCCCTGCGTCGTGGCGATCAACAATTTCGCCTACGACACCGAAGCGGAGATCGAGACCCTGAAGCGGAAGATGGCGCACCACGCCGTGCCCGTCGTGCTCGCGCGCCATTGGGCCGACGGCGGAAGGGGCGCCGAAGAGCTCGCATACCAGGTGGCGCATCTGATCGACACGACGCCGGCCAACTTCCGCTTCGTATATGACGATGCGATGCCGCTCTGGGACAAGGTGAAGGCGATCGCAACGAAGCTCTACGGCGCAAGCGAAGTGACCGCCGACACCCGGATCCGCGCCCAGATCAGGAAACTGCAGGATGATGGTTACGGCCACTACCCGATCTGCGTGGCCAAGACGCAGTACTCGTTCTCGACCGATCCGCAGTTGCGCGGCGCGCCGTCCAATCACTCGCTCAACATTCGTGAAGTTCGTCTCGCCGCCGGCGCTGAATTCATCGTCATGGTTTGTGGCGACATCATGACCATGCCGGGGCTGCCGAAACTGCCGAATGCGACGAAGATCGACCTCGACGAAGCGGGCCGCGTCGTGGGGCTGTTCTAGGCGTCGCGGCGGGTCATTGCAGCCGCCCACCGGCAAGCCCGGGCCGTCCACCACCATCGCGCAAGCGAAGGCGGCGCTTCGCACGTCCGTGCTGGCGACGCGCAATGCGCTTGCGCCCGAAACGCGAGCGAGCGCGGCTTTGCGCATCGTCGAGCAGATCGTCGCCCTTCCCGCCTTCGAACGGGCGCGCGTCGTGATGGCCTATTGCAGCTTCGGCAGCGAGCTCGACACGTCGTCGTTCATCGACGAGATCCATGCGCGACGCAAGACGCTCGTGCTGCCGCGGATCGATCGGGCGCGCGACGCGCTCGCGATGCACATCGTGCGGGATCCCGGGCGCGACTTGGCCGCCAACGCGTGGGGCATTCGCGAGCCTCAACCGGACGTGTGCATGCCGGCGAGGCCGTCGGAGGTCGATTTCATTCTCGTTCCCGGCATCGCCTTCGACGCGCGCGGCGGACGCCTCGGCTACGGCAAGGCGTACTACGACCGGCTGTTCCACGCGCTCGCGCGCGAGGGCGCCGTGCCGTTCACGGTTGCGGGCGCCTTCGACGCGCAGATCGTCGATCGCGTGCCGATGGACGTGCACGACGTTGCGGTGCCGCGCATCGTGACGGAAGCGCGTGTGATCGACGCTTGAGAATGCCGAGTGCGACAGGCACCCATCGCAGCGGCAGCCGCAGACAGGACGTTCGCAAGAATCTGTTCCCACGAATCGAACACCACGGCGTTGTACCCCCAGAGAAACGCGCCGGCAAACATCACGAGCCTCAGCTTCGCGCCAGCCAGGAAGAACATGGCGTACGTCACCATCGCGGCCGCCACGCCGGTGGCGATGCTCGGCAAGCCATCCCACGTCACGATGGCGGCTGCAATGTTGAGTGCGATATACGAAGCGCAAGTCCACACCTGGAGCCTAGGTCGCCGTTCGGTGGCAACCGAGCTCGCCTGCCGACCGGCTGCGATGACCGACAACATGGCTGCAGTCTCGGCACCGATGAGGAGATTGCTCAGTACCCAGAGGACTGCGGCGACGCCGGTGGTCGTACGGAGTTGACCGTCGTGACGGGTCAACATGCCGCGGATATTGAGCCCCAACGCGGCAAGCCCGGTGGCATGTACGAGAAACGTGCTGATCATCAGAAATATGGCAATGACGCGATGCTTGCAGAAGGCGTCGCTTGATGGCCATCGTATAGCAGCACCGCTAGCGCGAAACCCTCGAATAGCGGGCCATTGATGCCCGTCAAATCTCGACTCGTTGCCGAGTCCGTTTCCTGACGATCCGTAAGTCATCGGTAAGTCGCCGCCGCGCGGGCGGCCCCGCGCCGCGCGCGCGGCACCGGCGTCGATGTCAGCACGAGCGCGAGTCACTCGCCTCTTAAAGTGCACGTGACCAACACGCTGATTCGTGAATTCAGCGTGGGAGCTTCGGTCGCGCAATCCGCGCCGACCGCCAAGCTGCGCATTGCGTCGAGCGAGCTGTCGCACAACACGACCGCGGTTCGTGCCACCGCCGGCACGATCGCGTTGACCGGCAACCGCCTCGTGCACAACAACCAGGTCGTTTCCACCGTCTCAGGCGGTGTGGTGCAAAGCTCCGGCACAAACCACACCGCGTACAACGTCAGCGCGGGCAATTCGGTCAGCGGTCCGGCGGGGATGCTGCAGTTACCTACGCGATTAACGAGGCGTCACGGAATTCGCAAGGTCGGGCCGGCCCGAAAGCGCGCCCGGATAGAGGCGGTCGAGCGCCTCCCTCGCGGAATCGGTGAGAAGCTCGTGCAATCCGCCCGCGATGCCCACGACGTCGCACGTCGGCTCGCGTCTTGCCCAGAGTGTGGCCAGTCGACCACGACGCTTCTCGACGATGTCCGCGACGAGCGGCGGCCAGAACGGCGGGTACTCGGCCTCGGCCCAGTCGCCGCGGCCGCGCCCGTAGTGCGCGACGGCGAGATAGCGCAGCAATGCCGACCCGACAAGGCCCGAGAGGAACGCGTCATCCCAGCGCAGTGTCGGGCCGGACTTTCCGCGGGCGAGATTCACGCCGCGCGCGATCCCTGCGCCTCCCAGCGCGCCGAGCACCGCGCCGGTGAGCATGCCGGCGCCGAACGTGAGGCCACCTGCGGCGAGATCGGCGGCGAGGCCGGTGAGCGCGCCGGACACGACGCCGCCCATCATCGCCGCCTTCCCTTCGCTCATCGGCGCATCGAGCACCACGCCGGCAGCAAGTCGCGCGAGCACTTCTCCCTTCGCACGGCCGTCGAGCCCGTACACGGCGATCAGTTGGTCGGTGCTTCGGCGCAACGCTTCGTCGAGCCGCGTCGCCATCGCCTCGGACGCGCGCGTCCTGACGCTCTGCGCGGCGTCGTTGCGTAGACCGAGGCCGCGGCCGATTTCATGCAACGCGCCGCCGACGCCCGCTTCGGGAAGCGGTTCGCGATCGCAGGCCGCCTCGGCGATCGGTTGCGCCAGCGCTGCCAGCGCTTTGTCGAACTGCGCGAAACGCCGCGCCTGCCACGCGTCGACGAGGCGCCTGTACGGCAACCGGCGCGCTTCGGGCAGCGCATCGCCGACGAGGTCGAGCAGTGCGATCTCCTGGACCCAGCAGCGCGCGAACGCATCGAGCGTCGTCACTGCTCGGATGATCGGGCGCGGCCCCAGCGCAGCGCGCCACATCGCTTCGTCTGCCTGCTCCTCGTCGCGCGGGCGCGGGCGGCCGGTCTGGTTGATCAGCACGATCACCGGTTTGCCGATCCACTCGAGGATAGCGAGCTCCGGCGCGAGATAGCCGGCGTCCGCGGGGGTCTCCGACGCGTTGACGAGATAAAGCACGACGTCGGCCTGATCGCGCACGTTGCGCACGATCTGCTGCGACAGAAAAAAAACGCGGTCCCGGAAGCGGTCCCAGATCTGCGACAGGAACCAACCGATCGGATTGCTCTGCTGCCCGAGCCGACGTGCAAGCCGCGCGCTGTCGCCGAAACCGGGTGTGTCCCACAGGGCCAATGTGTCCCCCTCGGCGGTGTCGATCATCGGATAGAGCGTGGATTCCTGCGTCACGTGCTGGACGTCGCGCACCGAGCCTATGTCCTTGCCGAGGAGCGTGCGCGCGAGCGTGGTCTTCCCTGCATTGGTGTGCGAGATCAGCGACAGCGCGATCGTGACCTTCGAATCGTCGCTCATCGTGCGCCGTCGGCGATCGCCAAGTCGAGCGCATTTTCAGCTGCCGCGAGATCGGGCGCCGACAGATCGACGAACACCATGGGCACGCGAGCTTCTTCGCCTATCTCGCGCCACGCCGCGCGCCGATCGGAAATGCGCGCGGGCTCGCTCCTCCAGCGCGCTGACCAAGCGCCTTCGTCGATCAACGCCAACACCGCCTCGGCGCCGGCGCGTTGCCCGGCGAGTGTCGCGAGGAATGCACCGTGCACCTCGCGCTCCGGCGTCGCGCTCGCGTTGAACAACGCGACGAGCGTGGTGCCGGCGCCAGGCCTCGCATCGCTTGCGAGCGCATCGTCGGTGCCGTAGGCGATCGGCCGGGTGACCATCACTGCCGCGTTACCGCCGAACGCGCGCGTCACGACAGCCTCGAGGCCCGCGATTGCCGCGGGCGCCGGTGTATAGCTGTACGGAATCACGCGAACGCGCGCCGGTCCTCCGCGATACCCGCGCAGCAGGCGCTGGAAATACGGTTCGTCGAGCGGCAGCGGCAGATGCGCCGCGCGATGGCGCTCGACAACGCCGGCGACGAGCGCGAGCAGCAGGCGCGGCAAAATAACGATTGCTACGACCGTGGCAGCCATCAGGTGAAGCCAGCGCGCCGCGTTTTCGCCGGCGGGCGAGCGGATCGCGGCAACGGCCTCGATGGCAGGCACCGGTATGCCGGTCAGGAACGCACCCGGTGCGTATGCGAAGGCGACGATCGAGCGCACCGTCGGCGCGTCGAGAAAGGTGCTCTCCCAACTCGCGCGGTACTCGAACGCGAGGCCGCGCAGATACAGGCCCGCGATCACGCCCACGGCGAGCGCCGCCGCCGCGAGGTGCAAGATGCGCGCGGCACGAACGCCGTAGAGCGGGACGGAACGCCGCGCCCAGTCTTCGAACAATGCGAGCATCGCATCGCGCATCCCGCCACCGCGGCGCGGCCGCGAGAGGCCGCCGGCGACACGCGCGATGGCACCGCGCAGCGGCCCGGGTGTCGAGTCCTCGCCGTAGCGCACGACGTAGCCCACGACGATGGCGACATAGACGGCAAGATTCCAGATCAGCAGTCCAAGCACCGGCGGCGCGACGATGTTGATCCGCTTCGCACTGTCGACCTGGTCGAGAAACACGCCGAGCGCGAACGCGAGGCCGACGAGAGCGCTGCCGACCCATGGACGCCATCTCAGCGCACGCAGCGTGCGCGCAAGCGCGGGTTGCCGCGCGCCGAGCCTTTCGATGGCGAGCGTTGCGCGGCGCCCGATAAACGTCTCCGGCGCAGCTTGTGCTCCGACGACTTCGGCCGCGGCGCGGCTTGCCCACGCGCGGTCCTCGTCGCTCCACAGCGTGCGCGCGCCGTCCGCTGTTTCGACCGCCCGCACCGCGATCACCTCGAGGGCAGAAACTTCATCCATGCGGCCCGAATTCTACGCGGCCATTGCAAGTCGCCGTGCGTGCC
>DASWDF010000043.1:0-3279 GCA_036395475.1 Casimicrobiaceae bacterium | reverse complement strand
GCACAGACCGGTCGCGTCGACGCCATCGTTCACACTGCAGTCGTACTCGGAGCGCTCTCGCCGATCGAACATCAGACGTTCGATCAGTGGCTCTCGACGCTGCGCGTCGACCTGGTCGCGCCGTTCGGCCTGACGCGGGCGTTGCTGCCGCTGCTGCGCGCCACGCCGGACGCAAGTGTAATTTTTACGCTCGACACGCGCGGCCAAGAACCCAAGGCGTATTGGGGCGCCTATGCGGTCGCGAAGGCGGGCTTGTCGGCTCTTCTGGCGATTCTGGCGGATGAATGGGAAAACACGCCGAATCTGCGCGTCAACGGCGTGGTCCCCGGGCCGATGCGCTCACCGTTGCGCGCGCAGACGCACCCTGGCGATGACGTCACGCGGCTACCTTCTCCGGAGGCGTTTGTGCCGCTGTACCTCTACCTGCTCAATGGCCAGCCGAAAAGGGATAGTGGCGGGGTGATCGATGGGCAGGCGTGGTTGCGAGGCGGTGACCCCTACCCCAACCCTCCTCCGCTGGGGGAGGGAGTATGAAAATCGCGTATCGACGGAGCGGCGCCCCGGGCATCGCGCTTCGCGCTCAGCCCGGGCTACGGCGTTACGACGTGCTCGAAGCATCGCCGTAGCGCAGCAGTACACGCAGGCGACGCAGATCTTCTTCGGGAAGCATGTCGGGCAGGATGGCGACGGCGCGCGATACGCGTGCGCCGTCGGGGCGCATCACCAGCGTGGTGAGCCGCTCGCCGACATACGATTCCGCCCGGACTTGGCCTTCGCAGCGGCGGCCGCAGCGTTCGATCAGCACGGCCCGCCGATCGCCTGAAAGCTCGACCCCGACCACCGCGCGAGCGGCGCTCTGCAGCGCCCAGATTTGCATCGCTCGCAGCGCATGAGCACCGATCGCGATCACGGCGGCTGCGCGGAGCATTGCATCGACGGGCGCGAAGGCGAGCAAGGACGCGGTCGCAATGTGGCTCACGAACACGAACGCGGCAGCCAGCCGCGAGCGTCCAAGCTCGACTTTCAACGGGTCGGGGGACTTCATGCCGGAGATTGGGCGCGCCGGCGTGGAGGCACGTCAATCGACCGAATGGCCTAGTGAGCGTCCCCGCGAACGCGAGGACCCAGCGTTTTTCGGAGCAACAGACACTGGATTCCCGCTTTCGCGGGAATGACGTCAGACTTGCTGCGCTTTCGTCGGGAATGACGTCAGCCTTGCTGCGCTTTCGCGGGAATGACGTCAGTCTCGGTGCGCTTTCGCGGGAATGACGCCAACGGATTGCCGCTTTCGCGGAATGACGTCAGCCTCGCTGCGCTTCCTGAGCTTTTGCCAGCGCGAGCCAGGTCTCGACGACCGTATCGGGATTGAGCGAGATGCTCTCGATCTTCTGCTCGACCAGCCACTGCGCGAGGTCGGGATGATCGGAGGGTCCCTGCCCGCAGATGCCCGCATACTTGCCGGCCTTGCGGCAGGCCGCGATCGCCATCGCGAGCATCGCCTTGACCGCATCGTCGCGCTCATCGAAGGTCGACGCGATGGCGCCTCCGGCATCGCGATCGACGGCGAGCGTGAGTTGCGTCATGTCGTTCGAGCCGATCGAGAAACCGTCGAAATGCTCGAGGAAGCGATCCGCGAGCAGCGCGTTCGACGGGATCTCGCACATCATGATGACCCGCAATCCGTTGGCGCCACGCTCAAGCCCGTTCTTCGCCAGCAGGGAGACTACCTCTTCGGCCTCGCCGAGGGTGCGCACGAAGGGAATCATGACCTCGACGTTGGTCAAGCCCATGTCGTTGCGCACGCGCTTGAGCGCGCGGCACTCCAGCTCGAAGCAATCGTAGAACTCCGACGCGATGTAGCGCGAAGCGCCGCGGAAGCCGATCATCGGATTTTCCTCGTGCGGTTCGTACTTATCGCCCCCGAGCAAGTTCGAATATTCATTCGATTTGAAGTCCGACAGGCGCACGATGACCTTCTTCGGCCAGAACGCCGCGGCGATCATCGCCACTCCTTCGGCGATCTTGGACACGTAGAACTCTACCGGCCCCGAATAACCGGCGGTCCGCGTCTCGATCTCTGCCTTGAGCTTGGGCGGCTGGGCGTCGAATTCCAGCACCGCCTTGGGATGCACGCCGACGTTGCGGGCGATGATGAACTCCAGCCGCGCGAGCCCGACGCCTTCATTGGGCAGCCGGCGGAATCCGAAAGCGAGCTCGGGATTGCCGACGTTCATCATGATCTTGGTCGGCGCCGGCGGCATCTTGTCGAGCGCGACATCGACGGTTTCGATCGCGAGGAGCCCGTCGTAGACGTTGCCCGTGTCGCCTTCGGCACAGGACACGGTGACGCTCCGGCCGTCGCTCAACGCAGTGGTCGCGTCGCCACAACCGACGACCGCGGGGATACCGAGCTCGCGGGCGATGATCGCGGCGTGGCAGGTCCGCCCGCCGCGGTTGGTGACGATCGCTGCCGCGCGCTTCATCACCGGTTCCCAATCCGGATCGGTCATGTCCGTGACGAGCACGTCGCCCGCCTTGACGCGGTCCATTTCGGACGCGGACTTGATCAGCCGCACCGTTCCCTGCCCGATCTTCTGGCCGATCGCGCGACCGCTCGCGAGCACCACGGAGCGCTCGCTCAACCGATACCGCCGCAACCGCTCGCCGGCTGTGTCCTGCGACTGCACCGTCTCGGGTCGCGCCTGCAGGATGTAGAGCTTGCCGTCTTGTCCGTCGCGGCCCCACTCGATATCCATCGGCCGCTGGTAATGGCGTTCGATCGCCAGTGCGCAGCGGCCAAGTTCTTCGGCTTCGGCATCGCTGATCGAGAATCGCCGCCGATCCTCCGGTGCAACGTCGACCGTCTGGACCGACTGCGCGGCGCGCCCACCGTCGGCGTAGATCATCTTGTGCGCCTTCGTGCCGAGGGTCTTCGACAGCAGCGCGGGGCGGCCCGCGACGAGATTGGGCTTGTAGAGATAGAACTCATCCGGATTGACCGCGCCCTGGACTACGGTCTCGCCCAAACCGTGGGACGCATTGATGAAGACCACCTGGTCGAAGCCCGACTCGGTGTCCAGCGTGAACATCACCCCGGCGGCGCCAATGTCGCTGCGGACCATGCGCTGCACGCCGACGGAGAGCGCGATGTCGGCGTGGACATAGCCCTTGTGGACGCGATAGGCGATCGCCCGGTCGTTGTAGAGGGAAGCAAATACCTCTTTTATCGCATGAAGAAGATTATCTATACCATTGATATTAAGAAACGTTTCCTGCTGA
>DASWDF010000042.1:0-7562 GCA_036395475.1 Casimicrobiaceae bacterium | reverse complement strand
TGTTGCAATTAAACAACAGGCTTCGCAGGGGGTTTTAGGGTCGCGGGTTTTAGCTTGCCAATGGATTCGCCGCTTTGGCACAATGACCTCAACTTCTCGCTACCTCCTGAGAAGGTTCCGATGGCAGGCGCAAAAGCTGTTTGCTCGCCTATTTTTTCCGTTACAAGGAGAAACTTCATGAATAAGAAGCTCGTCGCTCTTGCCGTCGCCGGCGCATTTGCGCTGCCGCTGGCCGCGCAAGCGCAAACCGCGAACGTAACGCTCTACGGTCGCTTGAATCTGGACTTGGAATTCGTCAAGGGAAAGCAGGCTGATGGCTCGGACCCGACCGTCAATCGCGTCAGCAGCAACTCGTCGCGCTTCGGGATGCGCGGCACCGAAAGCCTTGGCGGCGGTCTTAACGCCATCTTCCAGATCGAGTCCAACGTCAACGGTGACACGGGCCAGGGTCCAGGCGGGAACCTGGCGAGCCGCGAAACGTTCGTCGGCCTGCAGGGGAGCTGGGGCAAGGCGACCATCGGTAAGTTCCTGATGCCCTTGGATGACCTGCACCCGATCTTCGGTAACGCCCCGACGCTGACGACCTCGATCCTGGCGACGGCCGCGCTGTGGGCGCAAGGACCGTTCTCGAAGGGTGCGGGCGGCTTCGACGCGCGCACCGGCAACAGCATTCGGTACGACTCGCCGAACTTCAGCGGCTTTACCACGGCTTGGCAATACTCGACGCGCGATTCGTCGGGCGATCAACAAAACACCGTCACGTGCACGGCACCTTTTCCGCCCTCCACAACCTGCCCGACTCCCACCGTCGGGACTGGGGGCGACAGTGGCGATCATCCTTCGGAGCTGCGTCATGCCTACGTGATCGGCGGCAACTTGATCTACGCCAACGGACCGTGGCAAGCGGGCATCGCTTTCGAGCGCAACCAGAAGGTCCGCGGCCCGACCCTGAAAGATACTGACTGGACGATCACCGGCGCGTACGACTTCGGCACGATCATGCAGGGCTTCGGCTTGCGCCTGGCCGCTGCATACGAACGCATCAAGTACGACACGCCGAGCGGCGACCTGAAGCGCGATTTCTGGGCCGTGTCGGGCACGGTCCCTGTTGGAGGCGGCAAGGTCTACCTGTTCTACGGCCGCGCCAATGAGGGCAAGGGTGGTGCTGCTGACGGAACGACCGTCGGCGGCCTGGTCAAGGGTCCGAACACCAAGTCGCAGCAGTGGGAAGTGAGCTACAGCTACAGCCTGTCACCGCGCACGCTGCTTTACGCCGGCTACGTCAGGCTGAACAACGAGTGCAATGCCAAGTACAGCTTCAACATCAACGGGTACACGATCAACACGAGCCATAGGTTCGACAGCCTCGACACGGTCCCCTGCAACGGCAAGCCGGCGGGCGCCGTATTCGGCATCGTGCATTTCTTCTAAGCTATTGCAACGCGCAAGTCCCAGGTTCGACTGGGTTTGAAGTGATCACGCGGGCGTCCGATGGGCGCCCGATTTTTTTGCCTGATTTTGCGCCGTGTGCGGAACCGCGGCGGCGTTGCAGGTCTCATTCGTAAATGATCGATGATCTGATTCTGGGTTTCGACCGCGCCTTGCGCACGCTTTCGGGCACCGCCGCGAGCGGGCGCTCGAATCCCGCCGCCGGTATGCCGGAGCCCGAGCTCACGCCCGACGAGCGGCGTCACGCCGCGGGGCTGATGCGCGTCAATCACACGGGGGAAGTGTGCGCGCAGGCGCTGTATCAGGCGCAGGCCCTGACCGCACGCGACGGCGCGATCCGCCTCCGCTTCGCGCACGCGGCGCGGGAGGAAGAAGAGCATCTCGCATGGACGCAGCAACGTCTCGCCGAGCTCAACGACCGCCCGAGTCTCGTCAATCCGTTGTGGTATGCAGGCTCGTTCGCGATCGGACTGGCCGCCGGCATGACCGGCGATCGCACGAACCTCGGCTTTGTCGTCGAAACCGAGCGGCAGGTCGAAGAGCATCTCTCAGGTCACATGGACCGTTTGCCTCCCGGCGACTTCAAGAGCCGCGCTATCGTCGCCGCAATGCGCGACGACGAAATGCGCCACGGCGCCGCCGCACGCGATTCGGGCGCGGCCGACTTGCCTTGGCTCGCGCGCATGCTCATGCGGGCAACTGCGCGCTTGATGACCCTCACCGCGTACCGCGTGTAGCGGCACTGGCGCGACGTGCGACAATGAGCGGGGCCGTGGCAGAAAGATCGGATGAAGAGCGCGCTCATCACCCTGTTCGTTGCTTCCGCCACCCTCTTTTCACCGGGGGCGGAAGCTCAGATCGCCAATGTAAGGCTCTACGGCAGCCTCAATATCGATCTCGAACTTGTCAACGGCGTCACATGCAACAACCCTAGCCCGCCCGGCTGCGGCGGGGCAGGCAACGAAAGACAGAATCCCACCGTCGTTCGCGTCAGCAGCAATTCATCACGCTTCGGCCTGCGCGGCAGCGAGTATCTGGGCCGCGGTCAGGTCGCCATTTTCCAGATCGAATCCTCGGTCCAGGCGGATACCGGCGGCGGCACGCTCGCCGGGCGCGAGACCTTCGTGGGACTCCAGGGCGACTGGGGCACGTTGAAGCTGGGCCATTTTCTGACCCCTTACGACGATCTCCTGCCGATCTTCGGCAATGCGCCAACGCTGACGACCTCGATGTTGTCGACGGCGGCAATCTGGGCGCAGGGACCGCTGTCGAAAGTGCAAGGCGGTTTCGACGCCCGGCTCGGCAACTCGATCCGCTACGAAACGCCACCGATGGGAGGGTTCAGCGGCGAGCTGCAATACTCGACGCGCGACTTCGCTCCCGATGTCGACAGCGCCAACAACGGCGACCAACTCTCCGAGCTGCGGCACGCCAACGTCGTCGGTATCGGTGCCTTTTACAGCAAGGGGCCGATCGATTTCGGCGTCGCCTACGAGCGCAACAACAAGGTCCGCGCCGAGACATTCAACGACGACGCGTTCTCGATTGCCGGTGCCTACGACTTCGGCTTCGCCTTGCCAGGCGTCGGCCCACGTCTGGGTATCGTCTATGAGCGCCTGAGGTATGACACCATCACGAGCGATCTCAAGCATGGCGATCTGAAGCGCGACTTCTGGGGCGTTTCGGCCACCGTGCCGGCAGGGGGCGGCTCGATCTACGCGTTCTGGGGCCGCGCCGGCAACGGCAAGGGTAGCGCCGACGACGGCACGGCGGTCGGCGGTCTGACCAAAGGCGCGGGCTCGGCGGGCGAGCAATGGGAGCTCTCCTACAGCTACCCGCTGTCACTGCGCACGCTGCTCTATGCCGGTTTCGTCAAGCTGAACAACCGCGCCAATGCGCGCTATAGCTTCAACATCAATGACTACAGCACGGTACCGGGCGCCAGGCCGGCGGGTATCGTGTTCGGCATGGCGCATTTCTTCTAACGCGTTCCACGGCCCTGGCCGAATGAATTCGGCCCTACAAGAGTTTCATCCACTCGCGTAGCGCTTTCAGTCGCGCGGCCCGTACGCGCCGCGGAACCTCCCTGGCCTGCGGTCGCGCGGCAACGATGGCACCCGCATCGATCTCGCGCACGATGGCCAGCGCGGCGGCGAGCCGTGCAGCGGGCGGATAATCCGCCCGCGAAGATCGGGAGCTCGATTGCCGATTCGCTGCACACACCCGCAGCAGTTGCTCGAATCGCTCGGGCCGGCGCAGCGCGTCGGCGGCCAGCATGAGATCGAGCAGCGCAGCCGGCGTAAGCTCAGCCGCGCGGTGCACGGCCGGGCCGTAACGCGCCGCAAGCCGGGCCAGCTCGCGGCAATCCGCGGGCGCCTTGAGCCGGCGGCTCAGCGTCGCCGCACGCCGCACGCTTTGCGCGACGCGATCGCCCGGCCGCGCGCGCCCGCTCGCCGGCTGGCCCAGGTTCGACGCCAGCACCGCATAACGTATCGGCAGAGGCTCACCGGCGGCGGCGACGTGGTCGAGTGCGCGCATGCAATGAACACCGGCATCGATCTCGGCGTCCTTGCCGCCGCGGTGCGGCAGGCCGAACAGGGCATCGACTTCAGGGAAGAGCTGCGAGAGCGCTCCGCAGCGGCGCAGCGCAGCGAAAAATCGCGATGGAGTCGCCTCCAGCAGTGCCCGGGCGAGCTCCTGCCAGACGCGTTCCGCCGTCAACGCCGCAAGCTCGCCTCCGGCGGCGATCGCGCGCATGATCGCCTCGGTTTCCGGCGCGACCGCGAAGCCGAACCGGGCGGCGAAGCGCGCGACGCGCAACACGCGTAGGGGGTCCTCCGCAAACGCTGGGCTGACGTGGCGCAATACGCCCGCACGCAAGTCCTTCGCGCCGCCGAAAGGGTCGATCAAGGTTCCGTCGTCGGCGCGCGCCATCGCATTGATAGTCAGGTCGCGGCGCGCGAGATCCTCTTCGAGGCTCACGCCCGGCGCGGTGTGAAAACTGAAGCCCTGGTGCCCACGGCCGGTCTTGCGTTCGGTGCGCGCGAGCGCGTATTCCTCGTGCGTCTGCGGGTGCAAGAACACGGGAAAGTCGCGGCCGACCGGACGAAACCCGCGCGCGAGCAATTCGTCCGGCGTGGCGCCGACGACGACGTAGTCGCGATCGGCGAGCGGCCTTCCGAGCAGTTCGTCGCGCACCGAGCCGCCGACGCGATAGATCTTCATCCCCGACCCGCGATGCGACGCGTCATTGTTCCCTGAATGCAGCGTCGCGCGGGCACTCCGCTCTGGCCTTTAGCGCCCGCCCTGCGCGCGCAGGCCCGAGTATCGGCTCTGCGTCGCCGCCGGCATCAGATAGTCCGGCGCGACAGCTTCCAACGCGGTCGGATTCGATCCGAAGACCGCCGGGAACTCGCAGTCACAGATATTATCGAGCTCCATCGACGCCAGATTGTCGCGGCTCATCAGCTTTCCGGGGAGCACTTCGAGAACGCGTGCCTGAAGCTTCGACAGCGCAGGGCCGAGCGGCACGATGGGTCGATTGTACCCGGTGAGCTCCCCGGCGTAGGCGACGAGTTCCCGCAGCGTGTACACCTTGGGGCCGCAGAGGGGATAGCGCATGCGGTGCGTGCGGTCGTCGTCGACCGCATGTACGAATGCGTCCGCGACGTCGCCCACGTACACGGGCTGGAAGCGTGCGTCGGCGCGGGCCAGCGCAATGACCGGCAGAAAGCGCTCGAGGCGTGCAAACATGTTGAGGAACGAATCCTCCCGACCGAAGATGACCGAGGGCTGAAAGATCGTCCAGGCAAGTTCGGAAGCGGCGACGAGCGCTTCTGCTTCGCCCTTGCTGCGCAGGTAACGGCTCGGCGCCTTGCCGCCGGCGTTGAGTGCGCTCATGTGCAACAACCGCGGTACGCGCGCCGTACGGCACGCGGCGATGACCTTGCGCGGAAGCTCGACGTGCGTGCGGTCGAAATCGCCGCGGCGCGTCTCATTGAGGATGCCGACGAGATTGATCGCCGCGTCGGCGCCGGCCGCGAGTTGCTCGAGCGCCAGCGGATCGCGGATGTCCGCTTCGACAACGTCCACCGTAGGCAGCAGAATGAGATGCTTGGCGCGCTCCCGGTATCGCGTCGGCACGACGACGTTCCAACCCGCGGCAACCAGTCGCGCGACGATATGGCGCCCGACGAAACCGCTGCCGCCCAGCACCAGGATTCTCGCCGTGCTCATCGCGGGGTGTCGCCGCGATCCGCGAGCGGAACGGCATCGGGAATGGCGGCGCCGTTGTCGATACCTGCCGCCCCACCGCGCGGCGCGACGACGCCGAGGCGGTCTTTCAGCGTGACGTACCGCAAGCCGAGCTGTGCCTGGTAGAACATCGCGTTCGCCAGCACTTTCTTCGCGTAATCCCGCGTCTCATTGAACGGGATCGTCTCGACGTAGATCGCGCCCTCCAGCGGCACCGGCGCCCGCCACGCCTGTGCTCGTCCCGGACCGGCATTATACGCGGCGGCTCCGAGCACCGGCAGGCCGTCGAGCTTGTCGAGGACGTAACGGAGATACTGCGCGCCCAATTCTATGTTGAGCGCAGGATCGTCGAGCTTGGGAGTGTTCGGGGAAGCATAGCCGGCCCTTCGTGCGACCCAACGCGCGGTCTGCGGCATCAACTGCATGAGCCCGACCGCACCCGCTGAGGAAACGATGTCGGACACGAAACGGCTTTCCTGGCGCACCAGGCCGTACACCAACGCCACATCGAGGGCGTTCTGCCGCGCGGCGCTCTCGATCTCCGTCTGGTACGGCCTCGGATAGCGCAAGCCGAAGTCGTGCCGGCGCTGCGTGCGGTCGGCGGTGTTGATCGACCGGTCGTAAAGGCGATTGCGCTGTGCGTACGAAGCGGCGAGCAACAAGCCCTCATCATCGAGCCCGCGGACGACGCCGACCCATTCGCGTTGGGCTTCGGGTCGCAAGTCGAGCGCGGAGAGTTTGACGACCCGCTGCACCGCTTGACGCGCTCCGAACGCAGCGAGCGCCGCGGGGTCGGGCGTCAGGGGCTCGCTCAACGGCATGATGCTCGCGCCCAGCGCATCGGCAGCAAGAAACCCGTAGAAATGATGCTCGGTGGCCAAGCCGCCGAATATCCGGGTCGCGTCGTCGTTTTGTCCGGACGCGGCGAGCGCCCGCGCCTTCCAGTAGCGCCAGGCGGGTTCCTGCGCCTCGCCCGGCGGCATCGCATCGATTGCGCGGGCGACGTCGGCCCATGCGCCGGCGCGCAACGCGGCGCGGGCGCGCCATGCGTGTTGGGGTTCGGTGAGCGCTGCGCCATCGGTGTCGCGATACCATGTGTTCGCGTCGGGCGAGAGCTGGCGCGCGGCGTTGTAAGCGACGAGCAGGTTGCCATAGACACGGTCGGCCTCGGGAAGGCGCGCGCGCCACCTGCCCCATGCGTCGTGCGCGGCGATCGCATCGGTCGTTGCGACGCGGTCGAGCGCGTACAGCGCGAGCTCGCGTCCGGGCAGCGAAGAAAAATGAAAGTCCGCCTTGGCAAGCGCGGCGCGCGCACCGCGGTCGATGCGCTCTATGTCGCGCGGCGAGGGCCGCTCGGCTGGCGGCAACTCGCCGGCGATCCTTGCCGCCAGGCGGAAATTTCCCGCTTCGTGCGCCAGCCGGAACCGCGCCCAGATATCGCGCGATGTCAGCGTGCCTCGCGCGCGCATTGCGGCAAAGAGCGGCTGACACGATTCCGGTCGTTCCTGCCCGCTGAACCAGTACTGCCTGACGTCGGCCGCAGCGTCGTCGCCTTCATAGCCTGGCTGCGATCGGAATTGAGCCGCATAGCACGCGAGCTCGACGTCTTCGGTCCCATGCTTGGGATACTCCGCCGCGAACAGCGCCCACGCTCCCCGCTTGCCGAGCGACTTGAGCCAATCGCCGCGCAAGCGATCTGCCAGCGGAAGATCGGCGTAGCGATCGAGAAAGCTTCGCACCGCCGCGGGATCGGCGTCGTCGAGCTTGAGCTTGAGCTGCCAGTACGCGACGTAGGGCTCGAGAAGATGGCCTTTGAGACGCGGCGCGACACGCTCGAGCCGGGCCGAATCGCCGGCCCG
>DASWDF010000041.1:0-2469 GCA_036395475.1 Casimicrobiaceae bacterium | reverse complement strand
ACTCGCACGCCCGAGATCACCTGGGGCGACGTCAAGGCACAGGTCAACACCAACACCTATGGGCTCGGCAAGTTCGCGGAGCTGTTCAACAAACACGGTGTCGATCGCGTGCTCGCGTGCTGGCAGCGCTGGATGGATATCTGCGAAGCCGAGCTGCGCAAGGAGATCGCCAAGGTACCGGACGGCCGCTACGGGCCGGAGACCGACTATCTCGACGATGACGGCGTCGACCTGGCCAAGCCGCATCGCATCTCGGCGTCGCTCGAGGTCAAGGGCGACACGCTGCATTTCATCCTCGACAGCGACGCGCAGGCGCGCGGTCCCATCAACCTGCGGCCCTGCGTATCGCGCAATTTCATCGAATGCCTGGTGAAGATGATTTTCATTCCGAAGCTGCCGGTGAACGACGGGCTGTCGCGACCGGTGCGGGTGACCTATCCGCCGGAAGGCTCGCTGCTCAATCCGCGCTTTCCAGCGCCGGTGAACATGTACGTGCGCCCGAGCCAGGTCACTACATCGGTCATCATGCGGGTGCTGGCGCGCGCGCTGCCCGGACGCGTGCCGGCGCCAGGGAGCGCGGCCGGCGGATCGCTCTCGAGCGCGGGTCGCCACCCGGCCTCAGGCCGCTGGTACTCGCAATACGAAATTCTCAATGGCGGCACCGGCGCGCGACCGGACGGGGATGGCGTGAGCGCCATGGACGAGCTGGTTGTCAATGTGATGAACACGCCGGTCGAGGCGATCGAGACCGAGTTTCCGGTGCGGGTCGAGCGTTACGAGCTGGCGCGCGACTCTGGTGGAGCGGGACGGTTTCGCGGCGGCCTTGGCGTGCGCCGGCAGTGGCGCATGCTGGCGGACGAGACCAGCGTCAATCTGCGCATGGACCGCTTCAAGTTTTCCTCCCCCGGCATCTTCGGTGCCAAGCCCGCGCAGGTGTCGAAAGCGGTGCTGAACCCCGGCGACGCGAAGGAACGCGCGCTCACCTCCAAGATCGCGGGGCTACGCTTGCACCAGGGCGATCTTCTCTCGGTCGAGTTCGCCGGCGGCGGCGGCTGGGGCGATCCGCTGGAGCGTGACCCCGAACGCGTTCGCGAGGATATCGCGCGCGACTATGTCTCGCCCGCATGCGCGCGTGACCTCTACGGCGTCGCGCTCACGCCTGATCGCGACATTGACGCCAGCGCGACCGCGCAGCTGCGCCGGGAAAAATCCAGCTCATGACATTGCGTGTGGGTATCGACGTCGGCGGAACCTTCACCGATGTGACCGCGTTCGACGAGCAGCGGGGCGAGCTCGCCACCGTGCGCAAATATCTCTCCAATCCAGTCGATCCGGCCGCCGTGATGGAGCACATCACGCAGGATTTGGCGCGCGACTTCGGCGCCAACGCGGTGTCGCTGATCCTGCACGGCTCGACTGCGGCGCTCAACACGCTGCTCGAAGGCAAGGGCGTGCGGGTCGGGCTTCTCACCACGCGCGGCTTCCGTGACGTCTATGAGATCGGGCGACAATGGCGCGGCGAGGATGTGTTCAACATTTTCGCGCCGGCGCCGAAAATGCTGCTGACCCGCGACCGCATATTCGAGGTGCGCGAGCGGCTCAGCGCCAAGGGCGACGTGATTGAACCGTTGGTGGCCGACGACGTCGCCAACGCAATCAAGGCGCTGATCGCAGACGGCGTCGAAGCCGTCGCGGTGTGCTTTCTGTTCGCCTACGCCAATCCGGCGCACGAGCGCGCGGCCGCCGAGATCATTCGCAGCCTCGCGCCCGGCCTCTATCTGTCGCTGTCGCATGAAGTGAATCCGGAATGGCGCGAATATGAGCGCACCGCCTCGACGGTCGCGAACGGCTATATCGGCCCGCCAGTCTCGCACTATTTGCGCAAGGTGGAGGCGCTGTCGCTTGAGCGCTTCCCGCGCTCCCGCGCCTTGATGATGAAATCGGATGGCGGGGCCGCAAGCGCACGCATGCTGTCCACGACACCGATCCAGACCGTGATGTCGGGGCCGGTCGCCGGCGTGATCGGCGGCCGCCATCTGGGTGATGTGAAGGGAATTGAAAATCTCATCACCTTCGACACCGGCGGCACCAGCTCCGACATGGCGGTGCTGCCGGGCCCGCCGTTGTTCAAGTCGGAGGTCACGGTCGCGCGCCATCCGTTGCGCACCAACACGGTCGACATCGAGACCATCGGGGCGGGCGGCGGCAGCATCGCATCGGTCGAGCTTGGCGGCGTGCTCAAGGTTGGGCCGCAGAGCGCCGGTGCTGATCCCGGCCCCGCTTGCTATGGACGCGGCGGCAGCGAGCCGACGCTCACCGACGCGCTTGTGCTGCTCGGCCATCTCAATCCAAAGAGCCTGCTCGACGGCGCAATGCCGATCGATCACGCCAAAGCGCGCGCAGCCGTGACCACACGCGTCGCCGACCCGCTCGGACTGTCACCGGTCGAGGCGGCGTGGGGTATCCTGC
>DASWDF010000040.1:0-9672 GCA_036395475.1 Casimicrobiaceae bacterium | reverse complement strand
GCGGTTCCAAGCGATTCGCGGGCAGGCCTCGTAAAGGGGCAGTGGGGCGAGCATTACCCGATCCTGCGGACCCGGTTCGACCTGTCGCGACCCGGCAATCAACGCAAGCTCGGCATGATCGAGCAGCTGTCGAGCGTTGCGAGCGAGGCCGGTATGTCGCTTGCGCAGATGGCGCTGGCGTTTCCGTTGGCGCATCCCGGCGTGACCGGCGTCAACTTCGGGGTGCGCAACCTGCGGCAGTTCAACGATGCGAAGGCGGGCTTCGGTACGCGTCTGAGCGATGACGTACTTAACGCGATCGACGCGTGCAACCCGCCTGGCAGCATCGTCGACGAAGCCGATCGAGGCTGGATCATGCCGTGGATGGCGCCCGAAGCACGGCGTCGACCGCAGTCCGGCGTGGTCGCGTAGGTAAGGCTCAGCGCTCAACGCACCGGCGGAGGTTGGGAGGCCATGGCTCATCACACTGCGACGATTGCGAACCCGGCGACACCCGCGCGACCGACGCGCGCACGAAGGCGGCTGAGAGAGCTAAGGCCAATGCTGTGGTTCATTCCGGTCCTCCTGCTGCTGCTGACTGTGACGCTGTATCCGACCCTGTTCGTCATATGGATGAGCTTCCAGAAGACGCGTTTCTACGAGCTTACGGGCTTCGTTGGGCTCGAGAATTTCGTGGATACGTTGTCGTCGCCCGCATTCTGGGAGACGACCTACACTTCGCTGCTGTATATGGTCGGGTCGCTCGTCCTGTCGCTCGGCCTTGGGGTACTTGCCGCACTGGTCCTGAACAACCTGAGACGCGGCGGTGCGGTGCTGCGCGTGCTCACGCTGGTTCCCTGGACGCTGTCGATGGCGGTGGTCGGAACGATCTGGCTATGGCTGTTCAACCCGTCGTATGGACCGATCAGCTACTCCATGCGAGAGCTCGGCCTGTCTCCGGGCCTGATGTTGGGTGATCCGGAACTTGCGCTCTGGCTCACCATTCTCGTCACGAGCTGGTGGTCGTTTCCCTACGCGATGGTGATCGTCACCGCCGCGATTCAATCCATTCCCAAGGAGCTGTACGAAGCGGTCGCGATCGACGGCGGCAGTTGGCGTGCCAAGTTTCGCTACGTCACCTGGCCGCATCTGATCCCCACGCTCGGCAGCACAGCCCTTACGCTCGGCATCCTGTACCTGACGCTCATCACACTGTTGATCGTGCTCACCGGAGGCGGACCCCTGGGCGCCACCACTACGTTGAGCTTTGAGGTCTTCCGGGGAACCGTCCAGGCGGTCAACATCGGACCGACCGCGGTCTACTCCATCGCGATTCTGTTGGCGAACGTCGCGCTGGGCGTGCTCTATATGCGTCTCACTGGCCGCGTAACGGCTTAGCGGGTGATGCTCATGCGTGCAGGCAATGGCAGGGTTCGAAATCGCGCCACGCTCTTTATTCTGGCCGCGCTCGTGGTGGGTTCGGCGCTCGGTCCGATGCTGTGGGCGATCTCGACGTCCCTGAAGAACGAGGTGAACGCGGTGTCGGCGATTCCGAGCCTCATTCCGTCGCCGGCCACCTTTGCCAATTATCTCAGCGTCTTCTCGCACAAGACGTTCGTGATCGAGCTTCTGAATTCCATTCTGTACGCCGCGGGTGCCGTCGCCGTCGCCTTGGCCGTGGGAATTCCGGCGGGATACGTCGCATCGCGATACACATTTCCTGGCAAGCGTTCCGTCATGCTGATCATCCTCGCGACATCGATGGTCCCTGGAGTTGCGCTTCTCGTTCCAACCTTCTATCTGCTCGATCACCTCGGTCTTCTGAACAATCGTTTCGTGCTACTCGTCATCCTGGCCTCACGCATCGCACCGCAAACGGTGTGGTTCATGCAGAACTTCATCGATGCCGTACCAGTGGAGATCGACGAGGCCGCGCATATGGACGGCGCTAGCCGCTGGCAGATCCTCACCAAGCTCGTGCTGCCACTCATCCGTCCGGGAATCGCGGCCGTCGCGGTCATCGGCGCCATTACGACGTGGAATGATTACATCACCGTCGCCGTATTCGCGCCGGACACCGCGAAACGGACACTGCAGGTCGCTCTCGTGAACCAGGTGTTCGACGCCGTCGGTATCTCATGGTCCTTCACCATGGCGTTCGCGCTGATTGCCTCGCTGCCGGTAATTCTGATGTTCCTGCTCGTTCAGAGGTGGTTCATTGCCGGACTCACCGCGGGCGCGGTGAAGGGATAGGGAGCCATGCAACACAAGGAGCAAGGCAACATGCACAACGAAGGCACGCCGCGTTACGACGGCCCGCGTGAGCTCGCGCAATCCCTGACCGCGCTCGCGCACATGGACGCGACCCAGGCGACCTGGAACCGCGAGGGACTGCGCGAGGACTCCGAGTACCGCGACCTCGGGCTCGCCGCGGTGACCAGCGGTCGCATCGGCGTCAAGCACATTCGGGCTCTGAAGCCGTTGACCGAGCCCACGGGCTGGCACTGGCACGACATGACCGCACACTTCCTGTACGTGCTGCGCGGATCGATCACGTTCCGCTTCGCCGGCGCCGCGGGCGAGATAACGCTGCATGCGGGTGACGGCCTGTCGCAGCCTGCTGGCGTCCCGCACAACGTGATCTCACGCTCGGATGACCTCGAAGTGATCGAGATCAACGAGCCGGCGGTCTATGGAACATGGGATCTGGCCGAACCGCCGGCGCCCTGGAAGTGACGATATCGGTGGAAGTGAACGGTGGCCAGTACATGCCGTAACGATTGCAGAATGCAGACTCACACGGTACGTGTGCTCACGTGATTCGACTGCGCAGAAGGAGCAACGGATGGCATCAGTTTCGTTCGAGAAGGTGGAGAAGGCCTACGGCACGACGAAGGTGATCCATGGCGTCGGCTTTGACATTCACGACGGTGAGTTCATGGTCTTGGTGGGGCCGTCAGGCTGCGGCAAGTCGACGCTTCTGCGCATGCTGGCCGGGCTCGAAGAGATCGACGGCGGAGCCATCGCGATCGACGGCAAGGTGGTGAACGATACGGAGTCGAAAGATCGAGACATCGCAATGGTGTTTCAAAGCTACGCGTTATATCCACACATGACCGTTCGCGCCAATATGGCGTTCAGTTTGAAACTCCGCAACGCCGACGCGGCCGTCATCGCGGAGCGGGTGGCGAAAGCTTCGAAGATTTTGAACCTCGATGCGTACCTCGAGCGTTTCCCGCGAGAGCTATCGGGGGGTCAGCGGCAACGTGTCGCCATGGGACGCGCCATCGTGCGCGATCCCAAGGTGTTCCTGTTTGACGAGCCGTTGTCGAACCTTGACGCCAAGCTGCGGGTTGCGATGCGCGCCGAGATCAAGGCATTGCACCAGCGGTTGAAAACGACGACCGTATACGTGACGCATGATCAGGTAGAGGCCATGACCATGGCCGATCGCATCGTCGTTATGCACGATGGTGTGGTCGAACAGATCGGCGCACCACTCGAGCTCTACGATCATCCGCGAAACCTGTTCGTCGCGCAGTTCATCGGGTCTCCCGCCATGAACGTCATCCATGGCAAGCTGCGCCGGGCCGGCGTCGATACAGTTGTGGAGACGCAAGACGGGATTCGTTGGCCGGTACTGCGCGAGCCTGCCGTCGGCGAAGGACTTGACGTCAGCTACGGCGTTCGACCGGAGCATCTCGCGGTCGTGCAACGTGGCAGCGCTGACAGCGTTCCCGGCGAAGTCGTCGTAGTCGAGCCAACGGGGGCCGAGACGGAACTACTGGTCCGCATGGGAACCTCGCAGATCAGCGTCATCAGTCACGGCCGAGCGAGCATCGGCGCAGGCGATCAGATTGCGCTGCGCGTTGCGCCGGGTTCAGTGCACCTCTTCGATCGGAACTCTGGTGCGAGGATTCCCGACGTGGAGGGAATGTGATTGAACACGGAGAGTCCGCGCCGGGTCGTGCCGTCTTGGCCGTGCGCGGCGACACCGTCCTGACGGCCGGCTGCAGCCGCGTCGAACAACGGAGCCAAAAGGAATGAAAGCAGTGTCGCTTGAACAGAATTTGAGGACGGAGGCCGCGGCGCGCCAACTGGTCGCTGCGCGGTTGGCGCACCGACCCGGCGCGCGTCTGGCCGAGTCCTGTCGGCCGCGCGACATTGAAACGGCGCTCGCGATTCGCCGTCGCGTTGGCGAATTGCTTCACTTCGACGTCGGCGGCTGGAAATGCTCGCTGCCGATGCCTGACAAGGCGGCGTTCATGGCGCCTATCTATGCGCCAACGATCACGTCGGCTTCGCCCTGTTCCGTGCTCGCAGAAGGTGCGAAGGCGCGAGTCGAGCCCGAAATTGCATTCGTGCTCGGACGTGATCTCAAACCTCGCGCTCAACCCTACAGCGACGCCGACGTGCGCTCCGCGATTCGTGAGACGAGACTGGTGCTGGAGCTCATGGGCTGTCGCTACGCGGATCCCGCGAGCGCCAGCTTTCTCGAAATGCTTGCCGACGGACTCAACAATCAGGGACTGTTCGTCGGGCCGGAAGTGAGCGACGGTTTGATTCGGCCGCTGGAAACGATCCGGGTCACTGTTGCCAGCGGGGCGGAAACGATACTGACTCACGAGGGCCGTCACGGCGATGGTCATCCGCTGCGTCCGCTAGTGTGGCTCGCGAATTTTCTCGCGTCTCGCGGCGAGGGTCTCGAGGCGGGTCAGATCGTTACGCTGGGCTCGTACGCCGGCGTGCTCGAGCTGCCACTCGCGACGCCGCTCGACATTCGATTCGGCGACCTTGGCACGCTGTCGGTTCAGTTCATTGGAATGGAATAGAACCGCGGCCCTAATGTCGGCCGTGTATCCAACGCTTTGAGAAGGAAACTGTTTGATGGCGACTGCTCTCAGCGGCATCCGTGTTGCCGCATTTACCCATTTTGCGGCCGGTCCTATCGCGGCCCAGTATCTCGGCTCTTTCGGTGCCGACGTCATAAAAGTCGAGTCGCCGCAGCAGGACGTCAATCGCTATGCGCTGCGCGATCCCAATGGCGGCCTTCAAGGCATTAGCCCGTACTACGTCGTAACCAATCGCAATCAGCGCGGTATCGTCATCGATCTGAAGAAGTCGTCCGGTATGTCGATCGCGAGGCAGCTCATTGCTTCCTCCGATGTCGTGATCGAGAACTATCGCCCCGGCGTGATGCAGCGGCTCGGTCTAGCTTATGACGATGCCCGCAAGCTGAATCCCAAAATCATCTATGCGTCGATTTCCGCGTATGACCCCGAGGGTCCCGCGCGGGACCGTCCCGGCCAGGATCTTCTTTTACAGGCGCTGAGCGGCATTGCGAGCTTGACGGGGCGCGGCGACGGCCCGCCGATACCGGTAGGAGCCTATATTATCGACGGCTTCACGGCGATGCAGGTCGTTGCCGGTGTGTTTGCCGCTCTCCGCCATCGCGATCAGACAGGAGAGGGGCAATGGCTGCGCGCGGATATGATGTCGTCGTCGCTCTACCTGATGGCTCAGGAAGCGTCGTACGTCTTGAACATCGACGCCAAGCCGGAACGAAGTCGTGCCGGTATCGCGCACGTCAACCAGTCCGCACCATACGGTGTGTATCCGGTGAAAGATGGCGCGATCGTCATCTCGACATTCGGCGGTGTGCCAATGATGCGCAAGCTTGCCGCGGCCCTCGGCCTGGAGGATCAGATCGAGGATGATCTGACCGAGCACGGCGTTCGTTTCAGGCGCGACAAGATCGCTGCCTTGTTGGCACAAAGGCTCGCCACGATGACCAAGGACGAAGCGATCAAGCTCATCGAACCGACGGGCTCATGGGTCGTTGCGGTGCGGTCGCTGGCCGAGGCGCTGGATGATCCGGCGGTCGCGGCGACCGGAATCATACAGAGCGTCGATACGCCCTATGGCGGTCACTACAAGATAGTTGCCGAACCGCTCAAAATGTCGGCGACACCGTTGGTTTCGGGACGTCCTGCGCCAGCTCATGGCGAACACACGCGCGACGTTCTCCACGACCTGGGCCTTTCAGACGGCGACATCGACGAGCTGATGGAGCAAGGCGTCGTGATGGAATGTCGCGTGCCCGCCGAACAATAGGCGAACATGTTCAAAAAGAGTATGAGCCAGCGCACCGACCGGTCGATTCGTAGGCGGCAACGCATGTCGAGCGTCTCTGCGCTAGCCTTCCGTCTTCCGAAGAATCGCATTGCGGACGTTGCCAAGCTCGCGAAGAAGGCCGCCTCGGATTTGGCTATGGTCTGGCCACTTCGCGCCCTCGTTCAATCCACCTCGGACGAAGCTCGAGTAGTTTCGTAAACGATGCCAATCGCGATCGATTTAACGGGCCGCGTCGCCATTGTGACTGGCGGACACGGCGGGTTAGGACGGGTCATCGTCAGCCATCTCGCGAGCGCAGGTGCGAAGGTTGTCGTATTCGATCGGGCTACCGACGTGCCGACGACTGTCTCTGCCGAATGCTACGAAGTCGACATAACCGACGAGAACTCGGTCGCTGCCGCTGTCGATCGGGTGTTCGCAAAAGAAAAACGCATCGATATTCTCGTAAACAATGCCGGGGTTCAGGGTCCGATCTTGCCAGTTTCGGAGGTCAGCCTTGCCCAATGGAAAGAAACACTCGCCGTCAACCTGACCGGGACGTTCATCTGTTCGCAAGCAGTTGTGCCGCACATGTTAAAGGCAAGTTGGGGGCGCATCGTCAACATTTCTTCCGTTCAGGGTAAAGAAGGCACGGTATTTTCAGGACCCTACGCCGTATCAAAAGCTGGCCAGATCACGCTTGCCAAGGTGATGGGCAAAGAGCTTGCGACGTCGGGCATCACGGTCAACTGCATCACGCCGACAGTCGTCGACGCCGGCATGATTCATGGAATCGACGAGGATCGTAAGGCGGACCTGCTTCAACGCATCCCGATGAGACGTTTCTGCCGCCCAGATGAAGTTGCCGACATGGTGACGTTCGTTGCGAGCGACGCCTGCGCCTTCACGACTGGCGCGGTCTTCGACTTGTCCGGCGGCCGAGCGACGTGGTGATAAGGTCCGTTACATAGGGGCTAGAGCATGAGCGAGTTCTACGTATCAGTTGGCGACAGTGTGAGTTTTACGAAGACCATATCAGAGTTCGACGTATACCAGTTTGCTGGCATAACGGGCGACTTCTCACCGATACACGTCGACGCCGAGTATGCGCGCGCCACACCCATGAAGCAGCGGGTCGCGCATGGCGTCCTCTTGATTGGCTTGATGTCTACGACGGGCACCATGCTCATCCAGAAGTACGCGCGCGTTATTGCCGGGCATGAGTCATATTCGGTCGGATACGACCGGGTCCGCTTCATTCGACCGGTGTTCTTTGGGGACACTATCCGGGTTGTAGATACGGTGGCGGAAATTGATTTTGCCAAGAATCGATGTGGTACAAAGGTTGAGCTGTTCAATCAGCACGGCGAGATTGTTTGCGCCGCTACTCATCTCATACAATGGATAACGCCTCAAAGCAAACCAAAGGCGCCCGCTGCAGCATGAGTGTATTGCGCTGCTGCGCTAACCCCGGCAGGCACGCGAAGGGGTGCTGTCAGCCGCATTCGAAGCCGCTATCCGAGAGATTGAATGAAGCGCCGCGCGAGCCTCGAGCTGATTCCAACGCTTCATCGACACCGGCGTTTTGAGCGTTTTCCGAAAAGCGTCCACCACATTTCTTGAGTTCCTGAACGTGAGCGAGGACAAAATCGCCAGAGCACCCGAACGCCGTCTTCGTCTGGGATTCGTCGGGGGCGCGGCACCATCGTTCATTGGGCGAGTTCACCGCATTGCAGCTCGGTATGACGATCAGTTTGAAATTGTGGCGGGAGCATTTTCGTCAGACGCGAAGTCGAACCGCAATGCAGCCCTCGGGCTTCGCATCGCCGAAGACCGCGTCTACGCAAATGCGGAGGCCATGGTCAAGGGGGAGCTTGGGCGAGACGACCGCATTGATCTCGTTTCAATCCTGACGCCCAACGGAACGCATTTCGTGATTGCGAAGCGCTTCACCGAGGCCGGCTTTCACGTTCTGTGCGAGAAGCCGGTTACGACGACGGTTGACGATGCTCTGGAGCTGATAAGGATTCAACGGCGCATCGGGAATGTATTTGCCGTAGCGCACGCGTACACAGGCTATACGATGGTCCGCCATGCCCGACGCTTGATCGGTGAAGGATTGCTGGGCGCGCTTCGCATTGTGCAGATCGAGTACGCCCAGGGCTGGCTCTCCACGGCAGTTGAAGCTACGGGCGACAAGGTCGCCCGCAATCGCACGGATCCCGTCAAAAATGGCGCAGCGGGATGTCTGGCTGCGATCGGCACGCACGCGTTCAATCTTGCTGCCTATGTGACCGGCCTCGAGGCCACGCGCATCTCGGCAAACCTCCGGAAAGCCGTTCGAGGAAGGGAAGTACCAGACAATGCACATGTTCTGCTGGAGTACGAACGAGGTGTTTCCGGAGCTATGTGGGTCAGTCAGGTCGCCACTGGGTTTGGCAATTCCTTGGGTCTCCGCATTGTCGGAGAACGCGCGAGCCTGTCATGGAGCCATGATGAGCCGAATCGGCTCGAAATCCATCAAAGCGACGGCTCTTCAACGGTGCTTACTCGAGGAGGTGCTTACGTTGATGGTCCTTTGAGTGCGCCAATCGGTCATCCGGAGGGGTTCACCGATGCGTTTGCTAACCTCTATTCTGGCGTGGCAGATCTGGTATATGCGTCCAACGCGGGCATTGCGTCACCGATACATCAGTTCCCTGTGCCAACTCTTCTGGATGGCGCCAAGGCCGTCCGGTTCGCTGCTGCCGCGCTCGAGTCTTTCGCGAACGGGGGAGCTTGGACGGATAGCCGCCTCGTTGCCCAAACTAGCTGAGCAACGTTCTTGCCTGCTCCGGATCGGCTGACGTATCGACGCCGAGAGCGTTTGTCTTGATGACTTGCACGCCGATCGCAAGTCGATCGCGATCGCGCGCAGCTGCTCCAGACGCTCAATAGGCGACGTGGCGCTGTGGTCGAACAGATCGAACGGCGGCTCCGGGTCGAGTGCTGCGGTTCTAATGTCCGTTGTCGGGATGAAGTCTCTCGTGCGAAAGGTCCGAATCAGCGTTGGGGACTTTTTGGGGAGTCGCTCTGAAAAGCAGTGAAAAACAGTAGAAGACCGGACGGGCAGTCCAAAGTAATTTAATAAAAACAACCGACCCCCTGGTTCGTAGTTGGCGAAGTAAAACCAAGTGCTCTTAATTGCTGTGGGACCCTCAGTCCCCGGACACGCGCGTCCGCTACCGACGCGTAACACCGTACGCGTACCGCTCCGGTCGAGCAGCCGATTCGCCTGCTTCAGCAGGTGTCCAACATCAGCACTCGCATAATGGCCAGCCATCGAATGCTTGGCGTGGCCAAGAAGTGCTTCGCGATCTTCGGCGGAAACGCCCGCCGCTCGCAAACGGCACGCGAACGAGTGTCGCAGGTCATGGACGCGAACCAACGGCAATCCCGCGTCACGTCGGGCGCACTGCCAACCTTTGTTGTTCATTCTGCCAATACGCCGGCCGCGAAACGAGAAGACTCAGATCGGATGAAGCGATCGCTGTGCTTCTACAATCGACCAGGCGATGTCGTTCAGGATAACGACATGCG
>DASWDF010000039.1:0-11802 GCA_036395475.1 Casimicrobiaceae bacterium | reverse complement strand
GGAAGCGGGGTTCGATCCGAACAAGGCGCCCGCGACGTGGGCGGAAATGGTTTCCTATGCGCAGAAGCTGACCAAGCGCGACGCGTCGGGCAAGGTCACGCAATGGGGCGTGCAGATCCCGTCGTCGGGATTTCCCTACTGGCTGTTCCAGGGGCTCACCACCGAGAACGACGTGATCCTGATGAACCCCGCCGGCACCGAAACCTACTACGACAAGCAAGGCGTGATCGAGGCGCTGCAATTCTGGGTCGATCTGGTCAACAAGTACAAAGTGCACCCCGAGGGCATCGTCGAGTGGGGCACGACGCCGAAGGACTTCTTCGAGCGCAAGATCGCGATGATGTGGACGACGACCGGCAATCTCACCAACGTACGGAGCAACGCCAAGTTCGAGTTCGGCGTGGCGATGCTGCCGGCGAACAAGCGGCGGGGCAGCCCGACCGGCGGCGGCAACTTCTATCTGTTCAAGCAGACCAAGCCGGAGCAGCAGGCGGCGGCGGTGAAGTTCATCCGCTGGATCACTTCGCCCGCGCGCGCGGCGCAGTGGGGCATCGACACCGGCTACGTCGCGGTCCGGCCCGATGCCTGGGAGACGCCGGTTATGAAGAAGTACGTTGCCGATTTTCCCGCAGCCGCGGTCGCGCGCGACCAGTTGCAGTACGCTGTCGCCGAGCTGTCGACGCACGACAACCAGCGCGTGACCAAGGCGCTCAACGACGGCCTGCAAGCCGCCTTGACCGGCTCCAAGACTTCGGAGCAGGCGATGAAGGACGCGCAACGCGAAGCGGATCGATTGCTGCGGCCGTATCGGAAGTAATCGCTCGACGTTGCAATGGGCCGCGAAACTGCTCCCTCGCCCCCGAAGGGGGAGAGGGTTGGAGTGAGGGGGCGTGACGAGGCCCGCGAACTGCGTCGAAGCGAGACCGACGCTGAGCGCAAGCTTTGGCACTTTTTGCGCGATCGCCACCTCGGCGGACAAAAATTCAGGCGCCAGCACGTGGTCGGCCCCTACATCGCCGACTCCTGCGTCGAGCGCGGTCTGATTGTCGAACTCGATGGCGGCCAACACGCCGAGCAACAACGTCACGATGCCCGGCGAACCGAATTTCTCGTCGCGCGGGGATTCAAGGTGATTCGCTTCTGGGACAATGAGGTCCTGACGCAAATGGAGGCAGTGCTCGAATCCATCCTCAGAGAGTTCGTCAGCCGCCCCTCACCCCAACCCTCTCCCCGCAAGCGGGGAGAGGGTGACAGAAATAACGTCGCCGACGCGTCAGCCCGATCCCCTTCCCGCAAGGGAGAGGGTGAATCCAAATGACTCGCACGTCACAATGGCTCTACGGCTGGCTCTTGCTCCTGCCGGCCGCGGCGCTGCTCGCGCTTTTCACGCATTACCCCGCCGCCGCAACGCTGTGGCAGAGCTTCCATTCGACGCCGCGGGCCGGACGCGGCAGCGCCTTCGTCGGCGTCGGCAACTATCGCGCACTCGCCGACGATCCGATCTTCTGGCAGTCGCTGTCGAACAACCTCTGGTACGCGGGCGGGACGATTCCCCTGTCGATAGCGCTCGCGCTGCTGATGGCGGCATGGGTCAACGGCAAGATCGCCGGCCGCGGTCTGCTGCGACTCGCCTACTTCACCCCGACGATCCTGCCGATGATCGCGGTGGCGAACATCTGGCTTTTCTTCTACACGCCCGAATACGGGTTGCTGGAACGGATCACGAGCGCGTTCGGTTTGCCGACGCATAACTGGCTCGGCAGCAAGAACACGGCGCTCGCGTGCCTGATGGCCGTCACCGTGTGGAAGGAAGCCGGCTTCTTCATGATCTTCTACCTGGCGGCGCTGCAGCAGATGTCGCCGCAACTGGCGGATGCCGCCGCGATCGAGGGTGCCTCGCGGTGGTACTTCTTCCGCCGCGTGACCTTTCCGCTGCTCATGCCGACGACGTTTTTCGTGCTGGTCAACGCCGTCATCAATGCCTTCCGTCTGGTCGATCACGTCGTGGTGATGACGCGCGGCGGGCCCGACAACGCGACCGAGCTCCTGCTGTACTACATTTACGAGATCGGCTTTCGGTTCTGGGACCCGGCGTACGCGGCGACGCTGACGATCGTGCTCCTCGCCGTGCTCGGATTGGCCGCGCTCGGCCAGTTCGGATTCCTCGAGCGAAGAGTGCACTACCGATGAGCACCGCGATCCATCGCACGCGCGGGTTCGGCCGGGGGGTCGAGACCACCGGCGCGTGGCTGCTCGGCGCGCTGTGGATCCTGCCGCTCGCGTACGCCTTCTGGACCGCGTTCCATCCGGGAGAATTCTCCACCCGGTTCGTGCTTGCCGCACCCCTGACGCTGGAAAACTTCGTCAGGGCCTGGCATGCGGCGCCGTTTGCGCGCTATTTCGTCAACACGATCATCCTGTGCGCGATGATCCTTGCCGCGCAGCTCGTCCTGTGCACGCTGGCCGCGTACGCCTTCGCGCGCTTCGCGTTCCCGGGACGCGCGCTGCTCTTTGCGTTGGTCCTGGTGCAGCTCATGGTCATGCCCGACGTCTTGATCGTCGAGAACTACCGGACGATGACGGCTTTGGGCTTGCGAGACACCATCGTCGCCATCGGGCTGCCGTACATGGCGAGCGCATTCGGCATCTTCCTGCTGCGGCAGACTTTCAAGACGGTGCCCGCCGAGCTCGACGAGGCCGCACGGGTCGAAGGTTGCACGCCGCTGCAGCTGTTGTGGAAGGTCTATGTGCCGCTGGCGCGGCCGGTATATCTCGCCTATGCGCTGGTCAGCGTGAGCTACCACTGGAACAATTTCCTGTGGCCGCTGATCATAACGAATTCGGTGGAATCGCGGCCGTTGACCGTCGGCCTGCAGGTCTTTTCGGCGACCGACCAAGGGATCGACTGGTCGATCATCACCGCAGCGACCCTGTTGACCACGGCGCCGCTGCTGATCGCGTTTCTGCTGTTTCAGAGGCAATTCGTGCAATCCTTCATGCGGGCGGGAATCAAGTGAAGCTCATCACCTGGAATACCCAGTGGTGTCGCGGCGTCGATCACAAGGTCGACCCGGCGAGGATCGTCAAGCACGCGAAGGCGATCGCCGATTTCGACGTGCTCTGCCTGCAGGAAATCGCCAACAATTTTCCCGATCCGCGGTTGCCGGGGAGCCGGGGCGAGAATCAGTTCGCCGCGCTCGCTCGGCTATTGCCCGGATACCAGCCGGTGCCCGGCGTCGCGGTGGACGTTCCTGCGGAGGAAGGCGGACGGCGCCACTTCGGCAACATGATCTTTTCCCGCTATCCGGTCGGCCAGGTGTTTCGACATCTGCTGCCGTACCCTGTCGATCCGGGCGTCAACGGCATGCCGCGCATCGCGCTGGAAGCGGTCGTGAGCGCGCCGTTCGGCGACGTGCGCGTGATCACGACGCATCTCGAATATTACGGCGTGAAGAAACGGGCGGCGCAGATCGAGGCGTTGCGCGCGATCTATGCCGAGGGCAGTGGCCATGCGCGCCTCGGCACGATCGTCGACCGGGAAGGCGGCCCGTTCCATACCCGGTTGCGCCCGGCGGCGACGATCATCACCGGCGACTTCAATCTCGAGCCGAACGATCCGCTGCATGCGCGCATGGCTGAACCGTTTGCCGATGGCACGCCGCCGCTAACCGATGCTTGGCAAGTCGCTCACCCGGGCGAGCCGCATCCGTCGACGTTCAAGATCTACGAAAAGGAAGAGCCGGGCGAACCCGAGCAGCACTGCGACTTTATCTTCGTGTCCGCCGATCTCGTGCCGCGCGTGAGGGCGGTCCGCGTCGAGCAGAAGACGCAGGCGTCGGATCACCAGCCAGTGCTCGTCGCGCTCGAATGAGCGACGGCTAACCGATCGCGAGACACGGTGCTGCGAGAGCCGATGCTCGCGCGACCGGGCGCCAGACGCGGCCTAGTGTGCGCGTTGTTGGACCCCATGTGATCACCGGCGTAGAATGCCGCTTGCGCGATCGCCCATCGATCCCTGCTGCTGTCGTGTCTCAAATTATCGCGTCCGCATCATTGTCGATCGCAACCGGTTCTGCCATCGATCAACGGCTCGCATTTGTGCATGATGATGTATCCGGCGAGCGCAGGCGTCGCAAGCTGCGTCGACCATCTAGGGGATATGGTCTGTAGCATCTCCGGTACGCCGCGTGGCTAAGCACCGTCCAGAAGGCGGACTGTTTCGCGGCGACCTTGTGGGAAGCGATCGCCTGCGGGTAGAGCGGCGTCGGGCCGATTTGCAGCGGCTTTCCGCTGCGGCGAAACCTACGCTTCTCTTCGTCGCCCACGCCTGGGGAGGCGGCGTTCGCCACCACATGACCGATTTAGCCGAGATCATCGGCGGGCGGTGTGAAACTCTCCTGCTCGAGCCGGTTGCCGGAGAGGTAACCAAGCTCTCGTGGTTGAGACCGGGCGAAGACTTCAGCGCCTATTTCACCCTGCCTGCGGATTTTGGCGTCCTGGTGTCGCTGTTACGACACGTCGGTCTCGGGCGCATTCACTTTCACCATGTCCGCGGCCTACCCCGTTCCGTGCTGGATTTGCCGGCCGCGGTCGGCGTGCCCTTTGACTGCACGCTCCATGACTATTACGCGATCTGCCCACAGTACCACCTCGTAACCGAAGACGGTCGCTACTGCGGCGAGCCGAACGAAGTGGGTTGCGCTATCTGTCTCAGTAACAGGCCGGCACAATGGGGCCTGGACATCGTTGGCTGGCGCCGCGCGTTTGATCAGCTACTTCGAGCCTCTGAGCGAGTGATCGCGCCTTCGCACGACGTTGCGCGACGGATGTCGCGATATTTTCCCGATCTGAAAATTGTCGTCGTGCCGCATCCTGAGAGGCCAAGGAGTGCAACGGTTGACTATGTTCGGGTTGTGACGCTGGGGAACCTTACACCAGAGAAGGGGCTCCGTGTCGTCACGGCCTGCGCCACCGACGCGCGGGCCCGCAACATTCCGCTTTCATTCCGCGTCCTCGGCTCGACGACGGAACCGGTGCCGCAATGGCCCGAGGTCGCGGTTTCGGTGCACGGCCAATACGAAGATAGCGATCTTCCAATGCTTCTTGCGGCCGAAAGGCCCGACGTTATCTGGTTTCCCGCGCAAGTTCCGGAAACGTATTCGTACACGTTCTCCGTAGCGTTGGCATCCGGCGTCCCGATCGTTGCTGCGGACCTCGGCGCCTTTGCCGAGAGGCTTGCTGGCCATCCTTCCGCCGCCGTCGTCCCATGGGCGGCGCCACCCGCACAGTGGAATGACGAGTTGTTGAGAGCCGGTCGGGCCGCGCGCCGGAGCACTGTCGAGATCGCTGCCGTTGAAGGGAAGACCGTGACGGATCCGGGGTGGTACGTGAAGGAGTATCTTGCGCCGCTCACCGCGCATCCGCCGTCGCAGCGACGTCCGAACGAGCCTCTGGACGTAGCCGACGAGTATTGGTATCCACCGGATGGGTACGACGTCGTACCGGAGCTGTCTCTGCAACAGTTGTTCATTGCCGGAGTTGAGTGCGGCCACAGGGAGTCGCGCGAAGCGCTCAAGAGTCGCCTCACGACCGCGGATGCGACGAATAAAGATTTGCTTGCAGCGCGAGATGAGGTGCTTGCCGCGCGAACCCGAGTCGACGAGCTGGAGTCGAGCACGACCTGGCGAGCGACGGCGCCGATTCGTCACGTAGGTCATCGCTTCAAGATCGCTGCGGCACGGCTCCGCGCGGGGTGGGTGACGATTCGACAGTCACCGCGTTACCTTTCGCTTGCAATCACGGTGCTGCGCGACGAAGGACCGCGCGCGCTGGGACAGCGCATATGGCGCCGCCTTAATCGCCGGAATCGATTCAGGCCTGCGGGAAGTGCCGTGTTCTCCCCGGAGACGGAGATCCGCCCACTCGCGTTCGTCGACGGTAAAGATCCTCAAATTACAATCATCGTGCCGATGTATGGCAAGCCTTTGCTGACCTACACGTGCCTGAAGAGCATCCATGCAAATTCGGCCCCGGGCTCGTACGAAGTGCTGGTCGTGGATGATGCTTCGCCAGAGGTCGCCGCGATCTCGCTCGCGGCGGTGACAGGCGTACGCTTCATTCGTAATGACACCAACGTCGGGTTTGTCCGTAGTTGCAACAGAGGCGCCTCGCTCGCTCGCGGCGCGACCCTCGTGTTTCTCAACAACGACACGATTGTCACAGGCGGTTGGCTCGAGGCGCTGACGGCGGTCTTGCGTAAGGACCCCGCTGCGGGCCTGGTTGGGGCGAAGCTGATCTACCCGGACGGGCGGCTCCAGGAAGCAGGCGGCGTCGTGTGGCGCGACGCGTCAGCGTGGAACTACGGCCGCGACGACGACCCAGACAAGCCCGAATACAACTACGTGCGCGAGGTCGATTACTGTTCTGGTGCATGTCTCGCGGTCGATCGCGCGTTGTTCGACGAGATCGGCGGCTTCGATGAACGCTTCGCGCCGGCGTATTGCGAAGACAGTGATCTCGCCTTCGCGGTGCGCGCGGCGGGCCGCAAGGTCTACTATCAGCCGCTTGCTACCGTAGTGCATTTCGAGGGCGCAACATCGGGTACGGATCTGGCGAGCGGCGCCAAACGTCACCAAGTCATCAATCAGAGCGCGTTTCGTGCCAAATGGGCCGACGGACTTAAGCGACACCGGCCGAACGGGCTCGCGCCCGAGCTCGAGCGCGACCGGTGGGCGAGACGTCGCGTCCTGGCGATTGACGCCTGCATGCTGACGCCCGATCAGGATTCCGGCTCACAACGCACGCAACAGGTGCTAGAAGTTCTGGTGAAATTCGGCTGCAAAGTCAGTTTCATCGCAGACAATCTGGAATATCGTCAGCCGTACGTGACAGTGCTTCAGCAGGCAGGCATTGAGGTCCAGTTCCATCCCTATGCGCGCTCGATCTCGGAGTTTCTTGGGAAACACGGCAGCGAGTTCGATGTCGTAATCATCGCGCGGCACTACATCGCCGCGAAGCACATCGACGCTGTGCGCGCCTTTGCGCCGAACGCGCTGATCGTCTTTGATACTCATGACCTTCACTTCCTGCGCGAGGAAAGGCTAGCAGCCTTGGAGGGGACTCGAGCCGCCGCAGCGGCTGCGGGCAGCTCCCGGGACGCGGAGCTCGCACTGATCCGGAAGGCCGACGTCACCTTGGTCGTAAGCCCCGTCGAGCAGGGACTGCTCGGCGAGCTTCTGCCCGAAGCCAAAGTGATGGTCTTGTCCAACATGCACGAGCTGAAGCCGCGGGGAAAGTCGTTTGCCGAGCGCGAGGGGTTGGTGTTCATCGGCGGATTTCGGCATCCGCCGAACACCGACGCCATGCTCTGGTACGCAAGAGAGATTCTGCCGAGGCTGCGCGAGAAGCTGCCCGGCGTCAAAACCTATGTCGTTGGCAGCGATGTGCCCGTGACCATCAAGAAGTTGGCCACCGATGACTTCATCGTTACCGGTTACGTGCCGGACATCACGCCGTTTTTCACGGGCTGCCGTGTGTCTATCTCGCCATTGCGCTACGGCGCGGGCGTCAAGGGGAAGATAAATCTGGCGATGAGCTACGGTGTACCGGTCGTCGCAACCGCATCATCCATCGAAGGTATGTACCTGACGCCGGGTATCGACGTCCTGGTCGGCGACGATCCCGAGGCATTCGCCGGCGCGGTGGCGCGCGTCTACAAAGACGCGCAGCTGTGGGAGACCCTGGCTGAGGGGGGGCGCGAAAATATTCGTAGCCACTTTTCGCATGAAGTCGGGCTCAGGGCTATCACCCGGCTTCTTGCATTCGCGCGCGACCGCCGGCCGGCTTAGATCGCGGCATCTTTCTATACAGCGTTGGTCCGAGTGGAGGAAGGCTGGGCTAGCGAGCCCCCGCTTCTCCTACGGGCAATCTCCGCGAATGCGGGTCCTGCCTCATGAGCACGCCTTTGGGGCGGAAGACCAAATGCGGATACACCTGCTCCGGAAGGAGTCGCTGGTCACGCAGGAAACACTCGGCCATGGCGTCGAATGCTCCGATGCAAGAACTGAACATCGGGTCATCAAACACAACGTAGCCACCTGCTTCGTAATGCGGCGCGCATGTCGCGAGAAGGTATTTGATCGGCTCGTAAATATCGCAGTCGATATGAACTAGAGCCATCAACGGCTTTGATTCCAAAACCACCGGGAGTGTCTTGTCGAAAACACCGGCAACAGGCACAAGCCAGTCCTGCAGCCCTTCAGAATGAATAAACTCCTGGAGACCAGGCAAGTCGGCGTTTCCGAAGTCGCCGGCGCTGTGCAGGTCACGCTCCGCGTTCGTCGCTGGCAGCCCCTCGAATGTGTCGAAAGCATAAACTCTCGTGCTTCGACCTAATGCACGCAGGACGTATGCAATGAACGCTGCAGACCCACCACGGTAGCTGCCGAATTCGAAAACGTCGCCGCGAAGAGCCGGCCAGCCATATTTCAGGATAAGGAAGACGTTGGCGAGCTTGTGGCGCGTCACGACCGTTCCGCGGCGCGTCGCGTAGCCCAGAGCCCCTCGGAAAAGCGGGTCCTTCTCCACTCGCTCCTCGTAGAGCCTGCCGAACTCGAGTCCCCATCCTCGCAAATAGCCAGCGCCTAGGTCGCGCCCATGATGGACGCGAATCGGATAACTGCCCGGATCAAATACTCGGTCTACATCCATCACGCACTTTCCAGTCCCTGCGGGGTCGCCTGCCAACCCGGAGATCGCGCTATCTGTCGAGCATGGCGTACGCCACCATCGGAACCGACCATGGTTCCGGCCAGGCGATCCCGTAAGCAGGTTGCGGCTCGTCGGCAATGCGTACCGCCGCAAAGCCGGCGTTGACGAACTCACGGATCAGGCTGTTGCGCGAAAAAAGCCGCATCTCCAGCGTCGAACCCGGACCTCCATGAAAAACAAGGTCGGAGAAAACTTGCTGCCGTCCGTCGGTGGTCCGGTTCTCCAGGCGCCAGGAACCGTCCATCTCGATAAGCCGGTAGTCGTACAAATCCGGAAAATGCTCGCGCGTTTCCGGTTCGAGCGAATAAGGCACGGAAAAAATGAAAACGCCGTGCGGTTTAAGCAGTCGACGCACGTTTACGAAGGCCCGTGATACCGGAGGCGCGATATGCTCGAATACGTCGCTGGCAATGATGAAATCGAAACGGTGAGTGAGAGCCTCCGGCGCGGCCGCGATATCCAGCCTTGGCTCCTGGTGGAAGAAGGTATTTGTATAGCCGAGTCTGTCGCTGAGCCGCTTGGCGTAATTTTCGGTATCCGATAGCCCTATGCCGCTGATGTCGCGACGCCGTGGCAACTCGCGGATGGTCATGCTTCGGCCGAACAACTCGGTCGTGAGCAGGTGCACGATGGCCCGGTTGCGCACCGTCGACCCGCAGCGGGCACAGGATGGTACCTCACGTTGGAGTTCCGCCTCCGGCACGGAACAGGCGCCGCCGCAGATGTTGCACCGGAACTGGACCTTCCGGCCGTCGGACGAAACATCTCGCGAATGGCGGAAGGTCGCAAGCTTACGGAAACCCTGCGATATTTGTGTCGACAATCGCATGCGTGGTGATATGTGGTTCGTTACGACGCTTTCATCGGCGGCGCCTCACCGCCTCCGAAAGACGACATCCCACACCCCGTGCCCGAGGCGGATGCCGCGGCGCTCGAACTTGGTAAGCGGCCGGTATGCGGGTCGCGGGGCGTAGCCGTCGGCAGAGTTCTCGAGCAGGGGTTCGGCATCGAACGCAGCCAAGATTTTCGCAGCATAGTCCTCCCAGTCGGTCGCCGCATGCAAAACGCCGCCGGCGGCAAGCCGGAGCGCAAGCTCGTGCACGAACGGCGGCTGCAGCAGGCGGCGTTTGTGGTGCCGCTTCTTCGGCCACGGGTCGGGAAAGAAGATGTGGATGCCCGCGAGCGACGCGACCGGAGTCATTTGCGCAACCACCTCGGCCGCGTCGTGCTGAACGATGCGCACGTTGGCGAGCCCACGTTCATCGATCAGCTTGAGCAGTCCGCCCACGCCCGGCGCGTGAACCTCGACGGCGAGGAAGTCGTGTTCGGGCATCGCCTGCGCGATGGCGGCGGTCGTCTCGCCCATGCCGAAGCCGATCTCGAGGATCCGCGGCGCCTTGCGGCCGAAGACGAGATCGAAGTCGAGCAGCGCCGGCGCGAAGGGAATGCCGAGGCGCGGCAACAAGGTTTCGCGCGCGCGTTGCTGCGCGGGCGAGAATCGGCCTTGGCGCAGCACGAAGCTGCGTATGGGTCGGCGGAGAGAACCCGCGCGCGGTTCGGTCATCGGACGCGTTTCCAGCTCGGGTCGCTCAACTTCCGCTCGACCGTCCCTGCCGCCGTCGCGCCGTCCACGCTGTATTCAATTGCTAGCGTTTCCGCATCCTTCCATTTGGCCGTGGCATCGGCCCAGCCCCCTGCACTCCATACGAGTTCCTTGCGCAGGCTCTCCGGCGTGATCCGCCAGATGGCGATCTCCTTACTGCACTGCGTCTGGCATACATCGACGGTGGCCAAACGTTGCCGATCGGGCGAGAGCTGAGGCTCGGTCGGCAGCTCGTAACGCCGATTGTTCGACCGCGTCAGCAGAGTAAAGCTCGCCTTGTCGCCGGCCGTCGTATAGACGAGCACCGCGTTGATGCCGTCCAGGTAATCCCACAAGCTGTACGAACGGCCACCGACCGGATCGTCGCTGTCGGTGAAAGTCGCGACGCCGGACGGAAAGAGCGAAATCATGAGCGCGTCACCCTCGCGTCGCGCGAGGTTGGGCAGGCGCTTGAGCTGGGCGGCCTCGACCAGTCTTCCGCAATGCGCCGCGTCCTCGGCTTGCGCACAGATCTCCCCGATTTCGGCGTCCGAAAGCTGCGCGCCATAGGCAGCCCCGCCCACGAGCGCGGCGCAGCAGAGAACTGCGGCGAGGACGCGAGAGCGCAACATCGCGAAGTCGCTACGACTCGGTCAGCCGATAAGGCCGGCTGTCGGTGAGCTGGGGCTCGCGGCGTAGAACTTGCGCGGCATGCGGCCAGCGCGGAAGGCTTCGCGTCCCGCTTCGACCGCCTTCCTCATCGCGCCCGCCATCAACACGGGATCCTGCGCGAGCGCGATTGCGGTGTTCATCAGCACACCGGCGCAGCCGAGCTCCATCGCGATCGCGGCGTCCGAGGCAGTGCCGACGCCCGCGTCGACGAGCACAGGTACCTTCGCCTGCTCGATGATGAGCTTCAGGTTCCACGGGTTGAGAATCCCCATGCCCGAGCCTATAAGCGATGCGAGCGGCATGATCGCCACGCAGCCGACGGCCTCCAGCTCCCGCGCGGCGATCGGATCGTCGGAGGTGTAGACCATGACCTCGAAGCCGTCTTTGATGAGGATCTCGGCGGCGCGAATCGTCTCGCGCACATTGGGGAAAAGCGTGTGCGGGTCGCCCAGCACTTCGAGCTTGACCAGCGTGTGGCCGTCGAGCAGCTCGCGAGCGAGCTTCAATGTGCGCACGGAATCGTCGACCGTGTAGCAGCCGGCGGTGTTGGGCAGCAGCGTGAACTGCGACGGCGGCAAATGGTCGAGCAGCGACGGCTCGTTGGGATTCTGGCCGATGTTGGTGCGGCGGATCGCGACGGTCACGATCTCGGCGCCCGAGGCGTCAATTGCCGCGCGCGTCTGGGCAAAATCCCTGTATTTGCCCGTGCCGACGAGCAGCCGCGAGCGATACGCGCGCCCGGCGATGACCAGTGGATCGTCGTGCGCAAGGGCGAGATT
>DASWDF010000038.1:0-13094 GCA_036395475.1 Casimicrobiaceae bacterium | reverse complement strand
GCAAATCACGGTCAGCTCGCCCGCGCCCGGAATATGCGGCATGAGCAAATAGCTCGAGAAGTCGGCGCGACCCATCGCGTAGGCGAAGATGCCGAGCGCGCCGGCGATCATCGCGGTGGGCATGATCGCGAGCCCGTCGAGACCGTCGGTCAGGTTGACCGCATTGCTCGCGCCGACAATCACGCAATACGACAGCGCGATGAATCCCCAGACACCCAAGGGATAGCTCACCGTTTTGAAGAACGGCACGATCAGATCGGCTTTCGGCGGCAGGTCGAGATTGAAGCCGCTGTAGAGCCACGCTAAGAATAGCTGCAGGAACTGGCTCGTCGATGGTGCAGAGACTGAGAAGGCGAGGTAGACCGCGGCGAGCAGTGCGATCACCGATTGCGAGATGAGCTTGGTTCGCACCGACAGGCCTTTGGGATTCTGGTACACGACCTTGCGGTAGTCGTCGATCCAGCCGATCGCGCCAAAGCCAAGCGTCACCAGCAGCACGACCCAGACGAAGCGGTTCCTCAAATCGGCCCAGAGCAGCGTCGTGATGGCGATCGAAACGAGGATCAGCGCCCCGCCCATCGTCGGCGTTCCGGCCTTGATCAGATGCGACTGCGGTCCGTCGTCGCGCACCGCTTGCCCGATCTTGTACTGCGTGAGCTTGCGGATCATGCTCGGGCCGACCACGAACGAGATGACGAGCGCGGTCATGGTCGCCAGCACCGCGCGCAGCGTGATGTAGCCGAAGACGTTGAACGCGCGCACGTCGGCCGCGATCCAGTTCGCGAGCGCGAGCAGCATCAGTGTCTCCCGCCCGCGACGGCGCCGGTCAGTGCAGCGACAACGCGTTCCATGCGCATGAAGCGCGAGCCTTTGACGAGCAGCGTCACGCGCGCCGCGTCATCGCCACGCAGCTTCGTTTCCGCGGCGGCGATCAACGCGTCGACATCGTCGAAGTGCTCGCCGCCGGGTCCGAACGAGGCGACGGCGTGCGCGGCGAGCTCTCCGGTCGTCAGCAGACGATCGATCCCGGCGGCACGCGCGTACTCGCCGATCTCCCTATGGAAAGCGATTCCCTGCTCGCCGACTTCGCCCATATCGCCCAGCACCAGCCAGCGCGCTCCTCCGGCGCGCGCAAGCACCGCGATCGCAGCGCGCACGGAGTCCGGGTTTGCGTTATAGGTATCGTCGATGACCGCGACACCGGCGGCACCGGCTTTGATGTCGAGCCGGCCGGAGAGCGGTCGGAACGTTGCAAGGCCGTTTCGCACTGCGGCGAGGCCGGCGCCAGCGGCCGTAGCGGCGGCGATCGCCGCCAGCGCATTCGCGACGTTGTGGCGCCCAGGCGCATGGAGCTCGAAGCTCGTCGTGCCGCCCGGCGTTTCGACATCGACCGCGCTGCCCCAGGGCTCAGTCCGGCAGCGCGCCGAGATCGCAGCGGGTGCACGCAGGCCGAAGTCCCGCAACGCGATGCTCGCACCCTCGGCGTTGCGCCGATCGATGACCTCGCCCCAGAACGCCGCGTAATCGTCGTCGGCATTGATCACGGCGACGCCATCGACCGGGAGCGCGTTCAATGCGGCGGCGTGCTCCGCTGCGACGTCGGCGACGCTTTTCATGAACTCCTGATGTTCGCGTTGTGCGTTGTTGATGAGCGCGATCGTCGGTTGCGCGATGCCCGCCAGCTCAGCGGTCTCTCCGGGGTGGTTCATGCCGATCTCGAGCACTGCGACGCGATGCGTCGCCCGCAGACTGAGTACCGTCAGCGGCAAGCCGATCTGATTGTTGAGATTGCCCGCGGTCGCAAGCACTTGCTCGGGACCCCGTTCGACGCGCAGGATCGCCGCGGTCATCTCCTTGACCGTCGTTTTGCCATTGCTGCCGACGATCGCGATGACCGGCAAGGTGAAGCGCCGACGCCAGAACGCGGCGAGCGCGCCCAGCGCCACGAGCGGATCGGCGACCGCCAGGAGGCTTCCTGCGACATGGCCGGCAAGCACGGCCGCGCGGTCAGCGGCGACGACCGCCGCAGCGGCGCCGCGTTCAAATGCCTGAGCGACGAAGGCGTGGCCGTCGAAGCGCTCCCCCTTGATCGCGACGAACAGATCGCCCGCCTCAAGAGAGCGCGAATCGGTCGTGACTCGATCGAAGCCTACGTTCGCGCCGAAAAGCGTACCGGCAATCGCGCGGGCTGCGGTCGCGGTGTCCATCATTGCACGCTCCGCAAGGCAAGAGCCCGCGCCGCGTGATCGGCATCGAGAAAGGGCTGTCGAACTCCGGCGCGTTCCTGGTAGGGCTCGTGCCCCCTGCCCGCGAGCAGAACGACGTCGCCGATCTTCGCCTCGCCAATCGCCGTCGCAATCGCACTGGCGCGATCGAGCTCGACCGCATAGCGACGATTGCCGGTGTCGCGGATGCCGTGCACGATGTCGCTCGCAATCGCGCCGGGATCCTCGCTGCGCGGATTATCGCTGGTGACGATCACGCGATCGGCCAGCCGCGCGGCCACACGGCCCATTTCCGGCCGCTTGCCGCGATCACGGTCACCGCCGCAGCCAAACACGCACACGAGCTCGCCGGGGCTCACGACGGCCGAGCGTAGCGCGGTCAGCGCTTGATCCAGCGCATCCGGCGTGTGGGCGTAGTCGACGACGACCAGCGGCGCGGCTTCGCCGCCAAGGCGCTGCATGCGTCCTGGCGGCGCGTCGGCAGTGGCGAGAAATCCCAGCGCGGTCTCCAGCGCGACGCCGCTCACCAGCAGGACACCGAGCACGCCGAGCAGGTTGGCGGCATTGAACGCACCGACCAGCCGCGAATAGATTTCGCCCCTGCCCCAGGGCGTTTCGACGGCGAAAGCGAGCCCTGCGTTGGTCGCGTTCAGCCGGCCACCGACGATATCCGCAGTGCCGAACCCGTAGGTGAGAACCTTGCGGCCCCTGGTACGCGCGGCATCGATGAGGCTCTGTCCGAACGGATCGTCGGCGTTGACGATGCCTACGCGCAGACCTGGCCACGCGAAAAGCCTGGCTTTCGCCGCGCCGTACGCGGCCATCGTTGCGTGATAGTCGAGATGATCGCGTGATAGATTGGTGAATAATGCGACGTCGAATGCCACGCCGTTGACGCGTCCCTGGTCGAGGCCGTGCGAAGAAACCTCCATAGCCACGACTTCCGCGCCCTTGGTCCGGAGCTCGCGCAGCATTTCCTGGAGCTCCGCGGCATCCGGCGTCGTATGCGTTGCGGGCTCAAGCGAACCCCAAAGGCCGTTGCCGAGCGTGCCGATCACCGCCGCGCGCCGTCCGGCGGCGTCGAGCCCGGCCGCAATCCAATGCGCGCACGAGGTCTTGCCGTTGGTGCCGGTGACGCCGACCACCCACAGCTCGCGCGAGGGATGGCCGTACACCGCGTCTGCGATGATGCCGAGCCGGGACTTCAGATTGTCGACTGGAAGATGCGGCACATTCCATTCGCGGTTCCAGTTGAATCCCTCGGCATCCCACAGGATCGCGCCGGCGCCGCGGCCGATTGCGTCGGCGATGAACCGGCGCCCGTCCTGATGCGACCCGCGATACGCTGCGAAGACATCGCCCCGCCGCACGCGCCGGCTGTCGGCAGTGATGCGCGTGATCGGCACGGCGAGCTTCGAGAGCAGCGCAGCGGTCTCCGCATCGGGCGCGGTCGTCACCGCATCGATCACGTTTCCTCCTCCACTTCGGCGGCTTCCGCCGGCGGGAGGATCGAGCTCATCGGCGCGTCGATAGGTACGCCGAGCAGCCGCAGCGCGGTGCCCATCACGCTGCTGAAGACCGGCGCGGCGACGCTGCCGCCGTAATACTGTCCTCCCGACGGCTCGTCGATCATCACCGCGATGATCAGGTGCGGTCTCGAAACCGGCGCGAAGCCGACGAACGACGCTACGAACTTTTTGACGTAGCTGCCGCCCTCGAGCTTGTGCGCGGTGCCCGTCTTGCCGGCAACGCGGTAGCCCGGAACCTGCGCCTTGGGCGCCGTGCCGCCGGGCAGAACCGCCATCTCGAGCATGTGTCTGACCGCGCGCGCCGTTTCGGCCTTGAGCACCGGCGGTCCCGCTACCGGCCCGGCCTCCTTGAAGAGCGTCACCGGCTTCAGCTCGCCATCGGTCGCGAAGACCGAGTACGCGCGCGCCAGTTGCACCAGGTTCACGGAAATGCCGTGGCCGTACGCCATCGTCGCCTGCTCTATCGGTCGCCAGCTTTTCGCCGGTCGCAGCCGGCCCGATACTTCACCGGGAAAACCGGATTTCAACGGCGCGCCGAACCCGGCGCCCGAGAGTGTCGACCACATTTGTTCGGCCGGCAGCGACAGCGCGATTTTCGCCGCACCGACGTTCGACGATTTCTGCACGACCTGCTCTATGGTGAGCGCGCCTTCGCGATGGGCGTCGTGGATCGTTGCCTTGCCTATCGTCAGCGTGCCTGGCGCAGTGTCGATGAGCGACGAGGGGTGGACTTTCCCGGCCTCGAGCGCGGCCGCGATCGTGAACGGCTTGAGCGTGGATCCCGGTTCGAAGATGTCGGTCAGCGCCCGGTTGCGCATTCGTTCGCGGGCGACCCGGGTGCGGTTGTTGGGGTTGTACGACGGCAAGTTGGCGAGTGCCAGGATCTCGCCGGTCCTGGCATCGAGAATGACCAGGCCGCCCGCTTTCGCCTTGTTCGCCTCGACCGCAACCTTCAGCTCGCGATACGCGAGATATTGCAGCCGGCTATCGATCGATAGCGCAAGATCGCGTCCTTCCCTCGGCGAACGGATGTTGGCGACGTCCTCGACGACTTCGCCGCGGCGATTGATGATGACGCGGCGGCCCCCTGGCGTTCCGCCAAGCCAAGCCTGCTGCGCGAGCTCCATGCCCTCCTGTCCGACGTCGCGGTCGCCGGTAAACCCCAGGATGTGGCTCATCACCTCGCCGCCCGGGTAATAGCGGCGGTATTCGTCGTCGTCGTGCACGCCCTTGATGCCAAGCGCGGCTACGCCCGCGGCGACCTCCGGCGCCACGGCTCGCTTGAGGTAGACGAAATCGTCGCCCGCGTCGAGCTTCGCCGCCAGCGCGCTGGGCGGGAGGTCGAGCGCGGCGGCCAGCGCCTGCAGCTGCCCGGGTGTCGCCTCGACCTTCTCCGGCCACGCCCAGATCGCCTTGACCGGTGTGCTGATCGCTAGCGGCTCGCCGAACCGGTCGAGGATGCGTCCGCGGTGCGCCGGCACCTCGAGATCGCGGCTATAGCGCGAAGAACCCTGCTCCTGCAGGAACGCATTGTCGATCCATTGCAGGTAGAGCGATCGCGCCGCAAGCAGTGCGAAAAGCGCGAGCATCGTGCCAAACAAGAGCGGAGCGCGCAGCCGCGGCAGCTTCGGCGTCGTTACAGCGCGAGTTGCGCTTACCGCAATCATCGCGAGCTTCCGTCCACGACCTGGATCCGGCCCGGACGCGGCAGCTGCATCTTCAATTGCTCCCGCGCGATGTTCTCGATACGGGCCGGCATCGCCCACGTGCTCTGCTCGAGCTGCAGCTGGCCGAATTCGACCTCGTAGGTGCGGGCGAGCTTCTGTTCGCGTTCGAGCTCGACAAAGAGCTTTCGCGCCTGGTGCCTTGACGTGACGAGCGACAGCGCACAGAACACGAGCGCGGCCAACAGCAGCAAGTTGAGCTTCACCACGGTGACGGTCCTGCGCCGGTCCGTTCGGCAACGCGCAGTCGGGCGCTGCGCGAACGCGGATTGGCAGCGATTTCGTCCGCGCCCGGACGAATCGCGCGCCCTACGAGGCGGAGCGGCGGCACCGGCAGCGCGCGGGTCGCGATCGGCAGGCGGGCAATGCGCGCATCGCCGCCATACGGTTCGGCATGCTTGCGCAAGAACTGCTTCACCAGCCGGTCCTCGAGGGAATGAAAGCTAATGACCGCCAGCCGCCCACCGATGGCGAGCCGTGGCAGCACACGTTCCAGCGCTAGCGACAATTCCGTGAGCTCCTGATTGACGTGAATCCGTAGAGCCTGGAAAGTCCGCGTGGCCGGATCCTGACTCCGATCACCCCGCCCGCCCGCGCGGACGGCTTTTGCCACGATCGCGGCCAATTGCCCCGTGCGTACGATGGGCTCGTGCGCGCGAGCCGCAACAATCGCTCTTGCAATCTGTTGAGCAAACCGTTCTTCACCATAGTCCGCGATCACTCCCCTGAGTTCACGTTCGGTGACTGCGGCGAGCCACTCCGCCGCGCTGCTGCCACGAGCCGGGTCCATGCGCATGTCGAGCGGTCCGTCCGCGCGAAGCGAGAAGCCGCGGTCTGGATCATCGATCTGGGGCGACGACACGCCGAGGTCGAGGAGAACGCCGTCGATTTCGCCAATGCATTCGGCATCGAGGATCTGTGGCATTTGCGAGAATTGCGCGAGATGGAACCGGAAACGCGCGTCGCTCCATGTGCGCGCGACGGCTTCCGCAGCAGGATCGCGGTCGAGCGCGATGAGGCGTCCGCGCGCGTCAAGCCGCGCGAGAATTCGCCGGCTGTGCCCGCCGCGGCCGAACGTAGCATCGAGATAGGTGCCGCCCGGCTTGATCGCCAGCGCGGCCACGGCTTCTTCGAGCAGGACCGGGACATGACCGCCATCCCCCATCAGAGGGAGAAACCGTCCAGCTCGGGCGGCAGTCCATCGGGAGAAAACGCGACTGCGTGCTCGGTTCGCTCGAGCCATTTCGCTTCGTCCCACAGCTCGAACTTGTTGCCTTGTCCGACGAGCACGACGCGCTTGTCGAGCGCCGCATATTGGCGCAACGCAGGGGGAACGAGGATGCGTCCGGCACCATCGAGTGCGACGTCGTCGGCGTGACCGACCAGCAGACGCTGCAACGCGCGCGTCTTCTCGTTGAAACTCGACAGCGCCATCAGCCGGTGCTGGATCGGCTCCCAGGCGAGTAGCGGATAGAGGAGCAGGCAATGACTGGGATCGGCAGTGAGCACCAATCGCCCGTCAGCTTGGTGGGCAAGCGCTTCGCGGTGCCGTGCCGGTATCGCCAGCCGACCTTTGTTGTCCAGCGCGAGGTGGGTAACGCCTCGAAACACTTCCCCTCCTCCTTAAGGCGGCGCCTGTGGTAAGCGCCCACTTTGACCCACTTTTTCCCACCCAATGCCACTATAAGTGAATGCCTGCCGGGGGTCAACATGATTCTGTTTTCCGAACAAAGACTTAGCTCTAGATGTTGCAGAACCAATAAATTACACATAAAAATAAAGGTTTAGACTTGATTCCAAAGGTAATTTCATAAATTGATCTAAGGACAAGCCGTAGCGGCCGGTGCAGGCTGGGATATTGCCTGCCCCGCCCGCAAATTCGCATCGGATATGCTTTGAGCATTGAATATGATTTTTTGCACCCTCTATCGCATCGGGCGCGAATCGCGCCGCGAGCCATTACATAAATCGATGGCGCGCTAGTCCGCGTCGGCGCGCTTGCAGACGCATGGGGGCGCCGACCTTTGCAAGCGCGGCGCCGCGCGTGCTGATACGATGCTCGATCGCGGGGTTAAGGAATCCTCGTTTTTCACCCGCCGTCGATCGATCCGAGTGGCCCAATCGTATTTCCGCATTCGCCGGTCGACGCATGCGTCGTGCCGTAACGGCCACCCGTGGCGCATGTTCCTCGCAGTCGCATCGCTTTTTTGCAGCTTGTCCGCTGCGGCCGCGCAGGACGATGCGGAGCCCGCATTGCGCTATCGCGTCGAGGTTTCCGCGCCGTCCGAGGTCAGGGCCGCCGTCGAGCGCAGCCTCACGCTGACACACTGGCAAACATATTCGGACCTCACGCCGGAGTTCCTGGATCTGCTCGTCGCGGAAGCGAAGATGCAGGCGACCGACGCGGTTGAAGCCGCGGGCTATTTCTCGGCGACCATCGATGCCGAGGTCGATCGGGAGACCACGCCGCCAACAGTGAAGATCCGCATCCAGCCGGGGCTGCCGACGCGCGTCACCGCCGTGAACATCGACCTCACGGGACCGCTTCTGGCCGATGTCTCCGATGCAGCGCGAGCCATCGCGGAGCTCAAGACGGGGTGGCGATTGCCGCAGGGCGCGATTTTTCAGCAGTCCGCGTGGCTCACAGCCAAGGCGGCTGCCGTGCGTACCCTCGCCGCAGAGCGATATGCGGCCGCGCGAATCGTTATGAGCGAAGCCGTCATCGATCCCGAAATGCGCTCGGCGCGCCTGAGCATTACGCTCGACAGCGGTCCGCCGTTTCGCTTCGGTGCACTCGTCATCTCGGGGTTGGAGAAGTACCCGCAAGACATCGTGCGCAACCTCGCAACCTTCACGCCCGGCGAACCCTATGCCGCGGAGAAGCTCGACGTGTTCGTTCGCCGCCTCAACGGGACCGGCTATTTCGCCAGCGCGCAGGTCGCGATCGAGACGGACCCGGTGCATGCCGACGCCGCGCCGGTGACGGTGCGGCTCATCGAGGCCCCGAACAAGAAGATCACCACGGGGCTGGGCTTCTCGACCGACACGCTCTATCGCGCCCAACTGACGTACGGCGATGTCAACGTGAACGGTAACGGTCTGCGCTTCGACGCTGAGTTGCGCGCCGAAGCCAAGATCCAAAGCGCGGTCGTGCGCTTCACGCTGCCGCCGCGGGTCCCGACTTACACCGATTCGTTCCCCTTGAGTGTCCAGCGCACCGACATCGAGGGACTGCGCACCAAAGACCTGATGCTGGGATGGCGGCGGCAGAGCGCGGATCCGCGCGATCAGACGGCGTATTCGACGGCCTTTTATTACTCGCAGCAGATGCCTAGTGGTGCCGAGTCCACGCAGGCGCACGCGCTTTACTTCGAGATCGGACGCATCTGGCGCAGCGTCGACGATCTGCTCGCTCCCACCACGGGGCGCGTATTCAACGTGCAGCTCGGCGCAGGCCCGCCGGGTGTGTCGACGCGCGGATTCGGTCGCGGCATCGCCCAGTTCGCCTGGTGGATACCGATCGACCGGGCGACACAGCTGCAATTGCGAGCGGAGGGCGGTGCGGTGCTCGTCGATTCGCGGCACGATGTTCCGAGCCCGTTGCTCTTTCGTACCGGCGGCGACACCACGGTGCGCGGTTACGAATTCGAAAGCCTGGGTCCGCGCGAGGGTGATGCCACGGTCGGTGGCCGCTACTATGCGCTCGCCAGCGCCGAGATCACGCATTGGCTCGCGCCGGCGTGGGGCCTCGCCACTTTCGTCGATGCCGGCAACGCGGCCGATGAACCGCGCGGCCTCAAGCCCGTCTATGGATACGGCGTCGGGGTGCGCGTGCGCACGCCGATCGGACCGTTCCGAGTCGACATCGCGTATGGCCAGGAGACCAAGCAAGTGCGCTTGCATCTTTCGATTGGGCTCACGTTCTGATGACGCTGCGGCGCTATCTGGGCATCGGACTTGCGCTGGTAGCGCTCCTCGCCGGGGCGCTGCTCGGCGCGGCCATCTGGTTCGCGACCGGCAAGAGCGGCCTCGACTGGGCGGTCGGCGAGGCCGCGCGCCGCAGCGCTGGCCAGCTCGTGTTTGAAGGCGCCACCGGTTCGCTGGCCGGGAAGATGCATGTCGCGCGAATCACTTACTCCGACAAGGGCTGGCAGGTGGTCGCCGAAGACGTGGACTTGGCGTGGTCGCCGCGCGCGCTCTTGTCGCGCCGACTCTCGGTGGCCGCGCTCACGGCCACCCGAGTTTTCCTCGAGCTTCGCGCCAGCGGCGGTCCAACCGCGTTGCCGCCTTCGCTTGCGCTGCCCTGGCCGGTCGACATCGAGCGCGTCGCCATCGGCCGGATCGACGCGATAAGCGGAGCGAACGCGTGGCACGTGCGCGGGCTCGCACTTCGCTATCACGGCGACATGACGGGTCACCGTCTCGACCAGCTCGCGCTGGATAGCGATTGGGGCGCGCTCCAGGGCGATATCGTGGTCGGCGCGAATCCGCCGCTCGCGACCGGTGGCAATATCCGCTTTACGGGCAGCGATCGGCTGCGCGGCGCGGCTGGCGAGATCGACATCGACGGCAGTCTCGGCGCGTTGCGGCTCGCGCTTTCCGCGGAGGGACAAGGCGCGCAGGCCTCAGCCACCGCCGTCGTTGCGCCTTTCGAGCCGGTGTGGTTGCGCGAGCTGAAGCTCTCCGGCGAGGCTGTCGATCTCGCGCGCTTCGACGCCAAGCTGCCGAAGACCACGCTCAGCGTTGAGCTCGCCGGTGGGATGGCTAATCCGTCGCGCTTCGAGGCGCGACTCGAAGCGACCAATGCCGAAGCCGGCGCATGGTCGCGCGGACGCCTGCCTTTCGCCCGCGCGACAACGCGACTCGCCTATGATGCCGATGTCTTGAGTCTCGATGCGCTCGAGATCGCGCTCACCGGCAAGGGCCGCATTCGCGGCGATGCCAGTTTCGCCGCCGACGAGTTCCGCGGGCGCATCCGGATCGAGGACGTCGATCTCTCCGGCATCCATACGCGACTTTATTCGACGCGTCTGGCCGGCGCGCTCGACTTCCGGCTGGCGCACACCGCCGAGACGCTGCAGGGAGCGTTCAAGGGCGAGCTGAGCCAGCGTGGCACCGCGCTCGCTTTCGACGCTGAGGTCGGTCAGGGCGCGCTGCAGATCAAATCCTTTCGCGCCCAGGCCAAAGGAGGCGCGCTTGCCGGCAACGCCAGGCTCGAGCTCGCAGCCTCGCGCCGTTTCAGCGTCGCTGCCGCAGCCACCCGCCTCGATCCGGCTGCGTTCGGCTCCTATCCGAGTGCGTCGATCACGGGCAGCCTCGCCGCGCAAGGCGCGCTCGAACCCGAATGGTCTGCGGCGCTCACGCTCAAGCTCGCGCCGGAGAGCCGCTGGCGCAATCTGCCGCTCGCCGGAGGAGGCAGCATCGAGCTCGCGCGCGAGCATATCGGCCGCGCCGCGCTCGATCTTTCCGTCGGCGGCAACCGGTTGCATCTCGCCGGCGATTACGGGCGAGCAGGAGACGTGCTCAGCTTCGCGGTCGACGCCCCCGATCTCGCCGCCGTCGACGCCGATCTCGCCGGACGTATCAGGGCGTCGGGGCGGATCGGCGGCGCATGGGCGCGTCCCTCGCTCGCGTTGACCGCCCGCGGCGAAGGCCTGCGCTTCGCGTCGATCACGGCGGCGGCGCTTGTCGTCGATGCCGACATCGGAGCGCAAGGCAAAGGCGACGACGAGCGGCCGATTCGCTTCACCGCCGCGCTGACCGATACGCAGACACATTCGGTCGCGCTCAGTCGCCTTTCCGCCCGCGTGACCGGAACGGTCGCGCAACACGAGCTCGTCATGAGTGCACGCGGGGCCGACCTCGACCTCGACGCCCGGCTTGCCGGTGGCTGGCGTGCGACAGCGAGCCCAAGCTGGTCCGGACGCGTCGTCGCGCTTGAAAACCGCGGGCAATACCCGATTGCGCTGGCGGGCAGCGCGCGCATCGATTGGCAACCGGACCACATCCGCGTGGCCGATGCGGCAGGCACGATCTCAGGCGGCCGCTTCGCGCTGCGCGAATTGGCGTGGGATGCGGGCCGCTGGTCGAGCAGCGGAGATTTCACCGGACTGCCCGCGGCCGCGGTGCTTGCGGCGGCGGGTCAGGCGCAGCGCGTGCGTTCGACGCTGACCTTGTCGGGACGCTGGTCATTCGCCGCCGCGCCGCGATTGAACGGTACGCTCATGCTCTCGCGCGAGGCCGGCGACATCGCGCCCGCGGATGCGCCCGAGCTCGCGCTAGGTCTCTCGCGCTTCGAGGTCACGGCCGAAAGCGTGGACGATCGCGTACACGCGACGCTCACCGCGCGCGCGCGCCTCGCCGATGCGGATGTCACGGTCGATGTCGGTTCGTCACCCGCACTTGCGGGCAGGTTCGACGGCGCCGCTCCGCTCAAAGTTTCGGTGCGCGTCGATGCTGCGTCGCTGCGCGCCGTGCAGGCGCTGGCCGGCACCACTGCGATTGTCGATGGTCGTCTCGCGATGAACCTCGCCGGACAAGGGACACTGCGAGCGTTGCGCCTCACCGGGACGATCGACGGCGACGCGCTGAAACTCGAGGCACCGCAATACGGCGTATTCCTTCGCGACGGGCGGTTGCATGCGCGCCTCGACGAGCGCGCCGTCACCGTGAGCGAGCTCTCGTTCTCCGCCGGCGATGGCCGCTTCGTCGCGAGCGGCACGTTGCCGGCGGCAGGCGCAGGAGACGCGACCGGCGCACGTCTCGCGTGGCGCGCGGAGAAGCTCCGGCTTCTCAACCGCCCGGATGCGCGCCTCATGTTGAGTGGCGCCGGAACCCTTGCGCTGGAGCAGAAGCACCTTGCGCTTGCCGGCGCGCTTCGGGCCGACGACGGTCACTTCGAATTTCGGCGCCCGACGGCTGATGCCCTGGGCGACGATGTCGTCGTGCGCGGACGCGAGCGCAAGGCTCTCCCGGGACGCGCGCGGGTGCCGTTCGCCGTCGACCTCGAACTCGACTTCGGCGATCGCTTCGAGGTCATCGGCGAGGGCCTCGACGCCGTCGTCGCGGGCAAGGTACACGTCGTCACTGCCGCCGATGGCACTCTGACGGCTCGCGGCGCGATCAACGCCGAACGCGGCACATACACGGCGTACGGGCAGCGGCTGACCATCGAACGGGGCAAGCTTTACTTCGACGGACCGCTCGACAATCCGGGACTCGACGTGCTGGCCCTGCGGAAGAATCTCCAGGTCGAGGCGGGCGTCGAAGTCACCGGCACCGTGCGCGTCCCCCGCGTGCAACTCACTTCGACGCCGCCCGTTCCCGACAACGAGAAGCTGGCGTGGCTCGTGCTCGGCCATGGGCTCGATCGCGCGAGCAACGCCGATCTGTCGGCGCTGCAGATCGCCTTCGCTGCAGCGACCAATCCGAACGCTCCTACGATCGGCCAGCGCGTCGCGCGCACGCTGGGGTTCGACGACATCAGCATGCGTTCCGCCGACGCTTCGCGCACGGCGCCGTCCGGTGCTGCAGGCCAAGTCGTCGCGGTCAGCAAGCGCCTTGCCGACAACCTGTCGCTGATTTACGAACAGGGACTGTCGGTCGCGAACAATGCG
>DASWDF010000037.1:0-2822 GCA_036395475.1 Casimicrobiaceae bacterium | reverse complement strand
TGGGAGCAGGTCTATCGCTCCGCGTGGGAGATGTATTACACGCCCGAGCACATGGAAACGATCCTGCGGCGCGGCGCCGCTACCAGTTGCAGCATGTCGCGGCTGGTGAGTTTCGTATTCTTGTTCTGCTCCTCGGTTCCGATCGAAAATGTCCACCCGCTGCAGGGGGGTCTGCTGCGCCTCAAGTACCGACTGGATCGCCGTCCGGGGATGCCGATCGAGCCGATCTGGTCGTTCTACCCGAAATTCGCGTGGGACTTCATGTCGAAATATTCCCGCGCGCTACGCCTGTTGCTCCGGCTTCATTTCACCAACCGGCGCCTTCAGAAGAACCCGAATCGGTATGCCTACACCGACGTGGCGATGACGCCCGTTACCGAGGGCGAGACCGAGAAGCTTGAACTGTTCACCCACAGTGATGCCGCTCGCCAAGCCGTCGCGCATGCGCACAAGATCGAGCAGCTCACCGGCGCTCACAAAGCCGCGAAGGCAGAAGCCCACGCGTGAGGCAGGCATCGTAGCCTCCCCGGCCGTGTTGCACTCCGGGGACAGCCCCCCGAGGCCGTCCTCCCGCACTAAGGTCACGCGCACGCGTCGCCGCACACCGGCTGGATGCCTCGCGGCGCTCGCTATCGTTGCCTCACAGGGCGCATTCGCGCAGGTGCTACCGCCCTCGTCGGATGCCGAGGCCTGTCTGGCCGCCAATCGCAGCCTCTCCTTGGGCGCTCCACTGCCGCGCACCACAGCGCGGCTTAAAGCAGGCGATCTACTGCGGATCGTCGCAGTCGGCTCGTCCTCCACGACCGGCCTATGGGTCTTGAGTTCCGAGGCGACCTATCCGGAAGTGATGCGGCGCGAGCTCGCAAGACTGCGCCCGCAAACGCGCATCGAGGTCATCAACCGTGGCCGCATCGGCGAAACGATCACGGGAAGCATGGCCCGCTTCCAGCGCGACGTCATCGCCTACGGCCCGGACCTCGTCATCTGGCAACTCGGCACTAACGATGTGGCCTGGGGCGGCCGCGCCGACGGCCTCAAGGACCAGGTCACGGAGGGGGCGCGCATGCTCAAGGCGAGCGGCGCCGACGTGATCCTCATGGACTTGCAATACGCGCCGCTCGTCCTCGCTTCCTCGCAGCACTCGCTCATGCAGGCGATTATTGCGGAGGTGGCACGCGAGCAGCGCGTGGGCCTGTTTCCGCGTTTTGCCCTGATGCGCCGCTCGATCGACGCCGGGGTGCCGGCGGGCGCTCTCCTGTCATGGGACGGCTTGCACAATTCCGTCGCCGGTTACGATTGCGTCGGTCGGGCGCTTGCGCGCGCCGTGCACGCCGGCGGCCGCTGACGTCCGACGGGTCGGCCGCCGCGGACGCTCGGTGGATCCGCAGCAACTGGCGAGCAAAGCCTCAGCGCTTGCGCTAATAGATGCCGGGCAGGATGCGCGAGGTTCGGGCCATGTAGCGACGGTACTCCTCGCCGAAGGTCTCGATCATCAACGCCTCCTCGCGGCCGACGCGCAGAAAGAACAGCGTCCCGAAGCCGATCAGGCCGGCCGGACCTGCGATCCAGTTCGGCAGCAGCAGCGCCTGCGCCAGCGCCCACATCCAGAACGCCGAATACATCGGATGGCGCACGCGGCTATAGACGCCGCTCGTCACCAGAGTGTGCTGCTCGCGCACCTCGAGCGTTACGGACCAATTTCGCCCGAGATCCTTATGTGCCCGATGAAACAGCCAAAGCGAGGCGGCAAACACGGCGGCCCCCAGCCACGCTTGCCAGGGGCGAAACGGATAATTGGCGAACTGCGGCGCATTGCTGATCACGTAGACAAAGGGAAGGATCCCAAGGCCGGTCGCCGAGATCCCCATCAAGACGATCTCGCGGCCGCGATCGGTGTGCCGCAGTTTCGGCGTGCGCCGCGCGCGGCGGTCATAGGGATAGCGAATGACGAACCAGCCGACCACGCCGAGAAGCCAAATGGCCTTGGCGACGATAGGCGTCATAACGAGCGTTGCGCGACCATGGTACGCGGCCGCGACGAGTCTCGGAAAGCGCCATCCGCCTCGACGAAATCCAGAAGACCCAACGACGACGTGGTCCAATCCGGAAATGGAACCGGACCGCATACCATCAGGAAATAGTCGTACGGCGCGCGCCTGTCGTTGGCCATGACGGAGCGATAGTGCAGTCGCAGAACGTGCTGCCGACAGCGCGCAAATGTTTCGGGCAGCAGCATGTCGTGGATCTGTACTCGTCGGATCACCGGCTTGCCGTCGAGCCGATCGTCGGCAATGTGCTTCAACGACACCGGATCGAACTTGTAAAAGCTGATGGTATCGGCGCGGGACTGATATTCGGTCCAGGCGATCGACGGCTCGGCAACGACGCGTGCGATCTTGCCCCGGATTGCCTGCGCGCGCGGATGCAGCGCGAATTTCGGGATCGTCGCGCCGATGGTGAGCACGCAGACCGTCGGCCCGCGCCGGCCGAACTCGGCATCCCGCGCAAGCGCGCGCACGATGATGTCCAGCACCAGCATCGCGCCGAGGCTGTGGCCGACAACCACAATCTCGTCCAGCGCAGTGTCGCGGGCGCGCCTGACGAGGACGTCGGCAAAGAGATCGAGCCGCGCGTCGATATCCGGGCGGCGGCCGTGAATGTAATCGTGGGCGCAGATCCAATCGTCCAGCAGCTGCTCGACACGCCAGCGCCGGCCGGGCCAGCGCAACAGGGCGAGAAACACGGCAACACCGGCCGGCACACCGAGCGCGGCCGCGCCGATTCCTTCAAGCCCTAGGAACGCGGTCAACAGCCGTCCGAAC
>DASWDF010000036.1:0-35292 GCA_036395475.1 Casimicrobiaceae bacterium | reverse complement strand
CCCCCATCATGTACTGCGCGCCGTGGGTGAAGTTGATGATGTTGAGCAGCCCGAAGATGATGGCGAGCCCGAGGCTCAGCATCGCGTAAAACGCGCCGTTGATCAGCCCGATCAAGAGCTGGCTGAACAACGCCTGCGTCGGGACGCCGAAGATTTCCGTCATGAGGATGCGGCAGCGGCGCGGGCCGGTTGAAGCGGGCGCTGCGCGCCCCTTAACCGGCCCGACGCGACGTGTCCGATTGATCGACCGGATTGCATCGCAGCCGACATGTGTGCGCTACGCTCCCGCGTACGTCACTTCACCAGCGGACATTCGCCATCCTTCAGCGGTCGGAATGCCTGATCGGCCGGAATCGTCGCGCGGGTTTTGTAGTAGTCCCACGGCCCCTTCGACTCGGCCGGTTTCTTGACCTCGAACAGGTACGCCGGGTGGATCTTGCGGCCGTCCGCGCGGACCGTCCCCTTGCCGAACAGCGGGTCGTCGGTCGGCATCTCTTTCATCTTCGCGATGACCTTGGTGCCATCGTCGGACTTGAGCGCCTCGATCGCCTTCAGGTAGTGCGTCACGCCCGAGTAGACGCCGGCATGGATCATGCTCGGGTAGATGCCCTTGTTGCGCGCAATGAAGCGCTTCGTGAACGCCCGGGTCTGGTCGTTCATGTCCCAGTAGAACGTTTCGGTGAAAATGAGACCCTGCGCCGTGTTGAGTCCCAGCGCGTGGACATCCTGGATGAAGACGAGCAACCCCGCGAGGTTCTGTCCGCCCTTGACGATGCCGAACTCGGCCGCCTGCTTGACCGAGTTGCGCGTATCGCCGCCGGCGTTGGCGAGACCGATGATCTTTGCCTTCGACGCCTGCGCCTGCAGCAGGAAAGAGGAGAAATCCTGCGTATTGAGCGGTGCGCGTACCTTGCCGAGAACCTTGCCGCCGTTCTTCAGCACGACCGACTCGGTGTCGCGCTCGAGCGCATACCCGAACGCATAATCCGCGGTGAGAAAGAACCAGGTGTCGCCGCCGCTCTTGAGGATCGCGCTGCCGGTGCCGTTGCCGAGCATCCAGGTGTCGTAGGTCCAATGGATCGTGTTCGGCGAGCAGGCTTTACCGGTCAGGTCGGAACTCGCGGCGCCAGACACGATGAATGCCTTGCCCTTGTCCTTGGTAACGTTGTTGACGGCGAGCGCAACGCCCGAGTTCGTCGTGCCGGTGATCAGGTCCACCTTGTCGGTGTCGAACCACTGGCGCGCGACCGCGGATCCGACGTCCGGCTTGTTCTGGTGGTCGGCGGAGATGATCTCGACCTTCATGCCCTTTGCGGCTGCGCCAAAATCCTCGACCGCCATCTGCGCGGCAAGGACCGACCCCGCGCCGTCGAGGTCGGCATAGAGGCTCGACATGTCGGAGAGCACGCCGATCTTGACGACACCGTCGGAAATCTGAGCCTGCGCCGCGCCTGCGGCAAAGAGAGCGCCGATCGCCAGCGCCAGCAGACTGCGGTTGATCGCTTTCATGTCCAATCTCCTTTGTTCGGTTGACGATTCGATTGCGGTGCGGGCGCCGTACTCATACGCCCAGATATTCGTGCAGCTTGTCCATTTTCGCGTCGAGCTCGGTATTCGGAATCATGTCGATGACACGGCCGCGCTCCATCACGTAGTGCCGGTCTGCAACTGTCGCGGCAAAGCGGAAATTCTGTTCGACCAGCAGGATCGTAAAACCCTTTGCCTTCAGGCTCTGGATGGTGCGGCCGATCTGCTGGACGATGACGGGTGCGAGGCCCTCGGTCGGCTCGTCGAGCATCAGCAGATTGGCTCCGGTACGGAGGATGCGACCGATCGCCAGCATCTGCTGCTCGCCGCCGGAAAGTTTGGTGCCCTGACTGTGCAGGCGCTCTTTCAGGTTCGGGAACAGCTCGAAGATCTCCGCGACGGTGAGACCGCCCTCCTTCACCTGTGGCGGCAGCAACAGATTTTCCTCGACGTCGAGGCTTGCGAAGATGCCGCGCTCCTCCGGGCATAACGCGAGCCCCATGCGGGCGATGCGATTGGAAGGCAGGCGGATCGTTTCGGCTCCCCCGAAGGTGATCGAACCCTCGCGCTGTCCGACAATGCCCATGATCGATTTGAGCGTAGTCGTCTTGCCTGCTCCATTGCGACCCAGCAGCGTGACGACCTCGCCGCTGGCGACATTGAACGCGGCGCCGTGCAGGATGTGCGACTCGCCATACCACGCGTTGAGGTCGCGCACCGACAGCAGCGAGGCACCGGGCGCGCCGTCAGGCATGGCCAGCCCCCAGGTAGGCTTGAACGACGTCCGGATTCTTCGATACGGCGGCATAGTCGCCCTGCGCGAGGATTTCGCCGCGGGCGAGCACGGTGATGTGATCCGAGAGCGTCGAAACGACCGAGAGATTGTGCTCGACCATCAGCACGGTGCGGTTTGCCGCGACCGTGCCGATCAGCGCGGTGATGCGTTCGACGTCCTCATGCGCCATGCCTGCGGTCGGCTCGTCGAGGAGCATCATTTCGGGATCGAGCGCGAGCGTGGTCGCGATTTCGAGCGCGCGCTTGCGCCCATAAGGCAGCTCGACCGCGGTCGTTCCCGAAAAGCCCGCGAGACCAACGGCGTCGATCAGCTCTTCGGCGCGGTCGTTCAGCGCCGCGAGCGCACGCGCGGAGCGCCAGAACTCGAACGAGCCGCCGCGCTTGCTCTGGAGCGCGATGCGCACGTTCTCGAGCACCGTCAGATGCGGAAACGTGGCGGAGATCTGAAACGAGCGCACCATCCCCATGCGCGCGATCGCCGCCGGCGGTGAACCGGTGATCTCGCGACTGTTGAAGAAGATCTGACCCGACGTCGGCGTGAGAAAGTGCGTGAGCAGGTTGAAGCAGGTTGTCTTCCCCGCACCGTTGGGACCGATCAGCGCGTGGATCGTCCCCCGCCGGACTTCGAGATCGACGCCGTTGACGGCGACGAAACCTTTGAACTCCTTGGTGAGCCCGCGCGTCTGCAGAATGATATCGTCGGCCATGCGCCGCCCGACAGCAGGTGCCGCCGGTGCCTCCTCTAAGAGCGTCTGAATGTCGCGCGATTATCCGGAAGCTGCGGGTCCTTGGCAATCGAATTAGCGGCAATCAAGAAGCCGCTCGCAACAACGTCAGTCGCTCCATTTTGGCGCGCGCTTTTCCACGAACGCGTCGATGCCCTCGTGCGCGTCGGCGTCGAGCAGGCTGCAGGCCATCACGCCACCGGCGAAGTCGTAGGCCTGCGCCAAGCCCAGCTCGACCTGCCGGTAGAACGCCAGCTTGCCCTGGGCGATGACCCGGGCGCTGCGCGCGACGATGACGCGGGTGAAACCAGCGATTGCCGCGTCGAGCTCCGCGGCCGGGACGACGCGGTTCACGAGGCCCCACGCCAGTGCCGTCGCAGCGTCGATCGGCTCGCCGGTCAGCAACATCTCCATCGCCCGCTTGCGCGCGACATTGCGTGCGACGCCCACTGCGGGCGTGGTGCAAAAAACGCCAACGTTCACGCCGGGCAACGCGAAGCGAGCGGTGTCAGCGGCCACCGCCAGGTCGCACATCGATACCAGCTGGCAGCCCGCGGCCGTGGCGATGCCATGCACGCGCGCGATCACCGGCTGCGGCAGCGCGGTCAATGAAACCATCAGGGCATTGCAGGCAGAGAAAAGCTCCCGCTGCCACGCAAGATCGGGATGGGCGCGAAGCTCCTTCAAGTCGTGACCCGCGCAGAAGCCTTTGCCTTCGGCGGCAAGCACCACGCAGCGAATCGTCGGGTCCGCGCCGATACGAGCCACTTCGCTTTGAAGCGCCGCGATCATGCCGCTCGACAGCGGGTTGTACCGGTCGCCCCGATTGAGCGTCAGCCGGCAGATTCCGTCCTCCGTGCGGGTCAGCAGGTAGGGTGCAACAGCAGCATCGAGAGGTGCATTCATGCATTACTCGGCAAGTGGCGACTGCTCATTCTAAGCCGGTGCGGTTCGGCGCGGCTGTGCGATGCCAAGCCGCATCCACCCTTGGAGCCCTTCTTGACCTCGCAAGGCGTGCAATTAGCAAATAACACTGCCATAATCGGAAATCGTAGTACTATTCACTACTAGACACCGGATTGCCAGAACTTCCATTTCCATCGCCGTGATGTCAGCTCCCTTCGCGTTGACTGCGCCCGATGCCATGGCCTCGGTGCTGCGCTCGCGTATCACGGCCGCATATCGCGCCGACGAAGCCGCGGCAGTCCGCACGCTGTTAGCGGAAGCCGCGCTGGCGCCGGTAGCGCTGGCAGCGACCCAGCGCCTCGCCACCTCGCTTGCGCAAGGCGTACGCGTGGCGCGCAGCACGGCCGGTGGTGTCGACGCCCTGATGCTCGAATTCTCGCTCGACTCGCGCGAGGGCGTCGCACTGATGTGCCTCGCCGAAGCGCTGTTGCGCATTCCCGATCCCGCCACGCGCGACCGACTGATCCGCGACAAGATCGGCCGCGGCGACTGGCGCGCGCACGTCGGCAGGAGCCCGTCGCTCTTCGTCAACGCCGCCGCATGGGGCCTGCTCGTGAGCGGCCAGCTCGTCGATTCGCGCAGCGATTCGGCGCTGGAGGCCGCGCTGACTTCGCTCTTGCGCAAGGGCGGCGAGCCGCTGATCCGCAGGGGGGTGGACCTCGCCATGCGCCTCCTCGGAAAGCAATTCGTCACCGGGCGCACCATCGCCGAGGCGATCGGCAACGCGCGCGAGCGGGAGGCTCGCGGTTATCGCTATTCGTACGACATGTTGGGCGAAGCCGCTCTCACCGCGGCGGACGCGAAGCGCTATCTCGCCGCCTACGAAAATGCCATAGACGCCATCGGTGACGCATCCCAAGGCAAAGGCGTCTACGCCGGGCCGGGCATCTCCGTCAAGCTCTCCGCGCTGCATCCGCGCTACTCGCGCCTGCAGCGCGAACGGGTTCTCGCCGAGCTGCTGCCGCGGCTTCTTCATCTGGCGCAGCATGCAGCACGACGCGACATCGGGCTCAACCTCGACGCCGAGGAAGCCGATCGCCTCGAGCTCTCGCTCGACCTGTTCGAGCGCCTCGCGGCCGATCCCGCATTGACCGGATGGGATGGGCTCGGCTTTGTCGTGCAGGCCTATCAGAAACGCGCCCGTGCGGTGATCGACTGGGTCGTCGATGTCGCGCGACGCAACCGCCGCCGGGTGATGGTCCGTCTGGTGAAGGGAGCGTATTGGGACAGCGAGATCAAGCGCGCGCAGGTCGACGGCCTCGACGGTTATCCGGTATTCACGCGCAAGGTGCATACCGACGTTGCCTATCTCGCCTGCGCCAGGGCGATGCTCGCGGCGCCCGACGCGGTGTTTCCGCAGTTTGCGAGCCACAACGCCTTCACCATCGCCGCGGTCCATACGCTCGCTGGCAACGCCGACTACGAGTTCCAGTGCCTGCACGGCATGGGCGAAAGCGTTTACGATCAGGTCGTCGGCGCGGATAAGCTTAATCGCGCTTGCCGTATCTACGCACCGGTTGGATCGCACGAGACGCTGCTCGCCTACCTCGTGCGGCGGCTGCTCGAGAACGGCGCCAACACGTCATTCGTCAACCGTATCGTCGATCCCCGTGTCGACATTGCGGAGCTCGTCGCCGATCCGGTTGCACGCGCCCGCGAATTCGGCGGGTCGCCGCATCCGCGCATTCCACTTCCTGCCGCGCTCTATCGCGATCGGAAGAACTCGCAGGGCATCGATTTCTCCGACGACTCCGTCCTGTCCGCCCTCGAGATCGAGCTGAACGCAGCGCCGGCGCACGCAGACGCCGCGCCGCTGCTCGCCGAGCCGCAGCCAAACGATCGGCGCGAACGAACCTCGGTGACCAATCCTGCCGACCGCAATGAGCTCGTCGGCAGCGTCAGCGAAGCGTCGCTCGCTGATGTCGAACGTGCCGTCGCGCTCGCCGCCGACGCAGGCATGAGCTGGGCGAGAACTGCGGTCGCCGATCGTGCCGCCTGCCTCGAGCGCGCAGCCGATCTGATCGAGCAGGAACGCAGCGTTTTGATCGCGCTTGCGGTGCGCGAAGCAGGCAAGACGATTCCCAATGCCCAGGGGGAGATCCGCGAAGCTGCCGATTTCTGCCGTTACTACGCAGCGCAGGCGCGGCGTGAGCTCGTTTCGGCGACGCCGCGCGGCCCGATGGCGTGCATCGCGCCATGGAACTTCCCCTTGGCGATCTTCGTCGGTCAGGTCTCGGCTGCGCTTGCCGCGGGCAATCCTACGCTTGCGAAACCGGCCGAGCAGACGCCGCTCGTCGCGGCCGCGGCGGTCGCGCTGCTGCATCGCGCCGGCGTTCCCCCGGCTGCGCTGCAGCTGCTTCCGGGGCGCGGCGAGACGATAGGTGCGGCGCTGGTCGCGGATTCACGTATTGCCGGTGTACTCTTCACCGGCTCGACCGCGGCTGCACGCGCCATCAACTCCGCACTTGCACGGCGCAATGACGATCCCGTGCTGATCGCCGAGACCGGCGGCCAGAACGCGATGATCGTCGACAGCTCGGCACTACCCGAGCAGGTCATCGCCGACGCCGTCACTTCGGCGTTCGACAGCGCGGGCCAACGCTGCTCAGCGCTGCGCGTCCTGTGCCTGCAAGCCGACATCGCCGATGGCGTGCTCGCGATGCTCAGGGGCGCGATGGCCGAGCTCACCCTCGGCGACCCGCGCCGGCTCGACACCGACGTCGGTCCGGTGATCGACGCCGAAGCACTTGCCGCGCTGACCGGCCACGTCGCGCGGATGCGCGCCGCCGGCGCAGCCGTGTTCGAGCTCCCACTCCCCGCGCACTGCGCGACCGGCAGTTTTTTTCCACCGACCCTGATCGAAATCGAGCGCATCGGCCAGCTGGACGGCGAAGTGTTCGGGCCCGTGCTGCATGTTCTGCGCTATCGCGAGGGAGAACTCGCGGCGGTGATCGCGTCGATCAACGCCGCCGGTTACGGATTGACGCACGGTATCCAGACGCGCATCGACGAAACCATTGAGGCGGTGTGCGCGCAGATCCGCGCTGGCAACATCTACGTCAACCGCACCATGATCGGCGCGGTTGTCGGCGTGCAGCCTTTCGGCGGCGAAGGCTTATCCGGCACCGGGCCGAAGGCCGGAGGCCCGCATTACCTGCGGCGCCTCGTACGCGGCGCCGTGGCGCCGGCCGCGACCGCGATCGATGCCGCGATGGTGCTACCCGGCCCGACCGGAGAATCCAACACGCTGTCGCTGCACCCGCGCGGTCGCGTCGCTTGCGTCGCCGACGACGAACACTCGTTGCGCGTACAGATCCGCCTGGCGACTGCGACCGGCAATATCGCGTTGCTGACCCGGTCACCGCTGACGCAAACGGTCGCTGCCGATTGTGAGGGCCGCTGCAAACTCGTCGCCGACGCGCTTGCAGCGGCGCCCGATGCGGTCCTGTTCGCCGGCGGCGAGGCGCGTGCGCGCGCGATCCGGCAAGCGCTCGCCGCCGCTGACGGCCCGATCGTGCCGATGCTCGTCGTCGACCAACATCACGAGGGCGACCCAATGCGCCTGGTCTGGGAGCGCAGCTTGACGATCAACACGACGGCGTCGGGCGGCAATGCGTCGCTGTTGTCGCTGGCCGAAGACGACCAATGAGCGCAGCCTGAGCGCGCCGAGAGACCATGCAATTCCTCGACGCCGAAACGATTCGCGCGCGCCTGCCGTGGCCGGTCATGCTCGCCGCGCTCGACGAGGCTCTCTTAGCCGACGTGCAGGCGCCGCTCCGCGCGAGCCACGTTATCGAGGTTCCTGGAAAGCCCGCGGCGACACTGTTGATGATGCCCGCCTGGCGCAACGGCCGCTCGATCGGAGTCAAGCTGGTGACCGTATTCCCCGGTAACGCGGACCAGGGCAAGCGATCGGTTTCCGCCGTCTATGCGCTCTTCGACGCTCTCGACGGCGCGCCGCTCGCCCTCCTCGACGGGGAAGAGCTGACTGCGCGCCGCACCGCAGGCGCATCGGCCTACGCCGCGTCGCGCCTCGCGCGGCGCGACGCGCGAGCGCTCGTCGTCCTCGGTGCGGGACGGATCGGCCGGGCGCTGATCGACGCGCATCGCTCGATCCGCGCGCTCGATCGCATCAGCGTGTGGAGCCGTACCACCGCGCATGCCGAAGCGACCGCCGCGGAGTGTGCCCGGGCCGGCATCCCGGCGCAGCCGTGCGCCGATCTCGAAGCCGTCGTCGCGAGAGCCGACATCGTATCCTGCGCCACGCTCTCCACCGCGCCGCTGGTGCTCGGCCGGTGGCTCAAGCCCGGTGTGCATCTCGACCTCGTGGGTGCATTCAGGAAGGACATGCGGGAGACCGACGCGGCGGCGCTTAAGCGCGCCGACATCATCGCGGTCGACGATCGCACCGCGGCGCTGGCCGAAGGAGGCGATATCGTCCAAGCGATCGCCAGCGGCGCGATCGATGCTCGCTCTATCGCCGCCGAGTTGCGCGACTTCGCGCGCGGCGCGCATCCGGGCCGAACGCACGAAGATCAGATCACGGTGTTCAAGTCCGTGGGCTTCGCGCTCGAGGACCTGGCAGCCGCGGAAGCCGCGGTTCGCGCCGGCACGGAACGATCGGCTTGAAGGAGCCCGCGATGAAGAAGCTCGACGCCATCGACCTCAAGATCCTCGACGAACTGCAGCGCGATGGCCGCCTGTCCAATGTGGCCTTGGCAAAGACCGTGGGCCTGAGCCCGACGCCCGTCGCAGAACGGGTCCGGGCGCTGGAAGCCTCCGGCATCATCGCCGGGTACTGCGCGCGGCTCGACGCGGAGCGGCTCGATCTCGGATTGCTCGTGTTCATCGAGATCGCCATCGATCGCACGTCGCAGGATGCGTTCGATCAGTTCGCAGCCGCAATGATGCGCATCCCGCAGGTGCAAGAATGCTACATGGTCGCCGGAGGCTTCGACTACCTGGTCAAGGTACGCGTGCCGGACATGGTGGCGTATCGCGCGTTCCTCGGCGAAGTCCTGTCGAAGGTGCACGGAATCCGCGAGACGCATACCTACGCGGTGATGGAGCGCGTGAAGGAGTCGCCGGCGGTGGATCTGTCGCACATCAACAGTGCGTCGCCGCAAGCGCGCTGACTTCGGCGCTGGCGGCGCAAGCGCGTCGTCGAGCGGAGTGCCCGGCTCGCTCACGACGACTGCGCCGCCTGATGCGCCTTCGTCACCGCGGCTTGCGGCGGTGGCGAATGTCCGGCAAAGCGCCCCTGCGCCGCGCTCGCCGTCACGGGTGGCGCGGCGAGGGAGTCGTGGGTTGACTCCCGAAGCCAGCGCCGGGTACCCGTAGGCGAGCGTCTGCAGCGCCCGGGCGCGGGACGGGCATTCGCCGCTAGTCCGCGGCCTCCTTGGACCGCTACTTGATGTAAAGCGCCGCGCGTCGGCCGCAGCGGCCACTCGCGGACGCTCGACCCCCGCTCGCTACTCGCTCGCGGGTTCCCCTCTCGCTGCTCGGGCCGCTACTCGATCGCGGCCGTCGACTTCGCGCGCTCGCGCAAGACGAACTTCTGGATCTTGCCGGTCGAGGTCTTCGGCAGCTCGCCGAAGACGACTTTCTTCGGTGCCTTGAAGCGCGCCAGAAGCCTCCGGCAGTGCTCGATCAGCTCGGCTTCCGTCACCGCCGCGTCCGGCTTCACTTCGACGAACGCGCACGGCGTCTCGCCCCACTTTGGATCCGGCTGCGCCACCACCGCGGCAGCGAGCACCGCTGGATGGCGGTACAGCGCATCCTCGACCTCGAGCGAGCTGATGTTCTCTCCGCCGGAAATGATCACGTCCTTGGAGCGGTCCTTGATCTTGACGTAGCCGTCGGGCTGCATCACGGCGAGATCGCCCGAGTGGAACCAGCCGCCGGCAAACGCCTCGTCGGTCGCCTTCGGGTTCTTGAGATAGCCCTTCATCGTGATGTTGCCGCGAAACATGATCTCGCCCATCGTCTCCCCGTCCCACGGGACTTCCTGCATCGTCTCGGGGTCCATCACGGTCATCCCTTCCTCGCAGGTGTAGCGCACGCCCTGGCGGCCATTGCGCTCGGTGCGCGCGCCGATGTCGAGCGCGTCCCACTCGGCGTGCTTGGCGCATACCGCGGCAGGGCCGTAGGTCTCGGTCAGGCCGTAGACATGGGTGATGTCGAAGCCCATGCGCTGCATGCCCTCTATCACGGAGGCTGGCGGCGCCGCTGCGGCGACGAGACAGCTCAGCTTCTGCCGGATGCCCTGCTTCCACTCGTCGGGGGCGTTGATCAGCATCGCGTGCACGATGGGCGCGCCGCAATAGTGCGTGACGCCGTGCTCACGGATCGCATCGAGGATCAGCTTCGCCTCGACGCGCCGCAGGCAGACGTTGGTGCCGGCGTTGGCCGCCATCGTCCACGGAAAGCACCAGCCGTTGCAGTGAAACATCGGCAGGGTCCACAGGTACACCGCGTGGCGCGGCATGCCCCAGTCGATGATGTTCGAAAGGGCATTGAGATACGCGCCGCGGTGGTGGTAGACGACGCCTTTGGGATTGCCCGTCGTTCCCGAGGTGTAATTGAGCGAGATCGCCTGCCATTCATCGGCAGGATGCTTCCAGTCGAACTCTGGATCGCCGCCGGCGATGAACTGTTCGTAATCCGTAGTACCCAGCCGCTTGCCGCCCGGGCCGGCGGCATCGACGATGTCGATCACCTCGATCTTGCGGTCGAGCTGCGCGAGCGCGGCGGCCATCGTAGGCGAGAACTCGGTATCAGTCAGGAGCAGCTTGGCCTCGCCGTGATTCAGCATGAACGCGATCGCTTCTGCATCGAGGCGCGTGTTCAAGGTGTTGAGCACGCCGCCGCTCATCGGCACGCCGAAATGGGCTTCCAGCATTTCCGGCGTGTTCGCCGCCATAAGCGCCACCGTGTCGCCGTTTCCGATGCCGGCGAGCCTGAGCGCGAAAGCGAGCCGACGCGAGCGCGCGTACGTTTCCGCCCAGGTGTAACGGCGGTCGGCATGAATGACCGAAAGCTGCTTCGGATATACATACGCGGCGCGCGCGATCAGGGACAGCGGCGTGAGCGGCGTGTAGTTGGCTTCGTTGCGATCGAGGTGATCTTCGTAGGCGCTGGTCATGACGCGGCCTCAAGAGGCTCCGGCGGTCGCGGGAGGCGGGCTGTCATGGTATCCGGAACCTATCCGCCCGAAAAGACAATCGTGCAGCGCTTTCGTCCACTTGCTGCGCATGGCCGAATTCTCTATGCTGGCCGCTCGCGCGCCCCGGCAAGCTCTCAACGCGACAAGCGCATCATGGGCCATCGCCTCTCCAAGATCGTCACCCGCACCGGCGATGCCGGGACAACCGGGCTGGGCGACGGCTCGCGCGTCGCCAAGGACTCGCCGCGCATCGATGCAATCGGCGCGGTCGACGAGCTCAATTCGAGTCTGGGCCTGCTGCTCGCCGAAGCGCTTCCCGACGCGGTCGCGGCCTGCCTGACCGAGGTGCAACACGATCTGTTCGATCTCGGCGGCGAGCTGTCGATTCCCGGCCATGCTACCGTTAGCGAAGCGCAAGTGCTCAGACTCGAAGCCGCCGTCGAGCGCTTCAACGCAGACTTGCCGCCGCTCAAGGAATTCATCCTGCCCGGCGGCACGCGCGCGGCGAGCCTCGCTCACGTCGCGCGGACCGTGTGCCGGCGCGCCGAACGCTCGCTGGTGCATCTGGGTGCATCCACTACGGTGCGCGAGCCCGTACGCAAGTACGTGAACCGACTTTCCGATCTCCTCTTCGTGCTCGCGCGCGTGCTCAACCGTGACGCGGGCCGCACTGACGTTCTCTGGCGGAAGGACCGCCAGCGCGCGTAAAACGCTCCGGCTCGATCGACATGCAGAGCGACCCTGCGAAGCAACTCGAGCGCAATGCGCGGCTGATGGAGTTGCTGGCACGGACCGCGCTTGCGGACCAACAGGCATTTGCAGAGCTCTATCGCCTGACCTCTCCGCATCTGTACGCCATGGCGCTGCGTATATTGAGGGAAGCGGCCCCGGCCGAGGAGGTCCTGCAGGAGAGTTTTGTCAACATCTGGCACCACGCCGGGTCATACGTCGCCGCCAAGAGCCAGCCGCTGACGTGGTTGACCAGCATCGTCCGTAATCGCTGCCTGGATCAGCTGCGCCGGCGCGAGCTAGACACCGTAACGATGGACGATGAGGAAGAAGGCGTGACGATCGCCGCCGAGGATCCGACTCCACTGGAGATGCTGCTCTCCGGCGCGGACACGCGCGCGGTCAGGGACTGCGTCGAGGCGCTGGAGCCGACCCAGAAGCAGGCGATCGCCCTGGCCTTTTTCCAGGGCCTGTCGCATTCCGAGCTCGCACAGCATCTGAGACAGCCGCTTGGCACCGTCAAGTCGTGGGTGCGCCGCGGCCTCGAGCGCTTGCGGGACTGCCTCGATCGCGCCGGAGTGACTCGATGAATCTGCACGATCCCGAGCTTGCCGACGCGGTGGCCGGCGAATACGTGCTCGGTACGCTGCGTGGGCGCGCGCGCCAGCGGCTCGAGCGCCTCGCGCGCAGCGATCGAATCGTCGCCGATGCAGTGCGCGGCTGGGAAGAGCGCCTCTTGCCCCTTGCGGAAGCACTGCCGCCGATCGCTCCGCCATCCCGCGTCTGGGCGGCGATCCTCGCCCGCATCCGCAGCGCCGCCACGACGCCGCGCGCGCGCTCGCTGCGGTGGGCTCCTGCGGGCTGGTGGCGCGGCCTCGCGCTCGTGGGTCTCGCGACTTCGCTGGCACTTGCGATCGCGCTGCTCAAACCCGGGGCGCAGGCGCCCGAGGGCACGTTGGTCGTCGTGCTCGCGGGAGGCGACGCCAAGCCGGCGCTGGTCGCAACTGCGGCTCGGGCTAGCCGTTATCTCGCCGTAAAAGCAATAGCTCCGATTGCCGTCGCGCCCGATCGCTCTCTGGAGCTATGGATGCTTCCCGAAACGGGCAATCCACGCTCGCTGGGCGTCATTTCGACCATCGCGCCGGCGGGCATCGCGCGCATCCAACTGCCGGCGGCAGCGGATCAGACGCTGCAGAGCATCCCCGCGCTGGCGATAAGCCTCGAGCCTGCGGGTGGCTCGCGGACCGGACTGCCGACCGGGCCGGTGCTCTATACCGGCCCGGTGCAGCGCCTCTACTGATGACCGCTCCGCGGGCCGGTTCTGCGTCACGCAATCGATCAAGACGCATCGCCGCGCCGCGGCAGCCAGTCCGCGAGCGTGTTGAAGACCGAAGACCTGCGCCTGCCGATGACCTCGATGCGCGCGGGCTCGATGGTCACGACGATGGGCGGATGCTCGACCCTTTCCGACTGCGCCTGCGCTACGATGTGCTGGCGAGTCTCCGGCTCGACCGACATCAGCCGCGACTGCACGAACGCCGACACCAGGATCGCTATCGTCGTTGCGATCGCGACGACGAATAGAATCGGTCCAAACCATCTGATTGCTTTGGTCGGTTCCATGGATCTCTCCAATTTGGCGCCGGGTGCATCGCGACGCGTCTTTTCTCAATAGAGATTGTCGATGCGAACCGGCGCGCATTCAAACGGTCTTTCCGAATACGTTGTATGCACGGCGGGAATGATCGGGGCCCGCCTGGCGTGGCGTCACGCCGTAGCCCGGGTTAAGGACGTAGCCGAAGCCCGGGGCCGTCGGCGCGAGGAAACGATGTCCCGGGCATCGCGCTTCGCGCTCAGCCCGGGCTACGCCGCTTCAGCGCGTAGCCGTCGGGGCGGTCTTCCATCTCCCAACCGGCGGCGTGCAGCTCGATACGCAGCCGGTCCGCTTCGGCCCAGTCGCTGGCGGCGCGCGCCGCGGCGCGTGCCGCGGCCAGCGCGCGCACGATCTCGGGGATCGTTTCCTGCTTGGGCTGCCACGCCTCGAGCCCGAGCCCGAAGACGCGGTCGAAAGCCGCGAGCGTCGACCGGCGCGCGGCCGGCGGCAGCTCGCCGCGCAGAACTTCCCACGCCAGTGCGAGCGCACGCGGGAGGTTGAGGTCATCGTTGATCTCGGCGGTGAAGCGCTCGATGTAGCGCGGGTCGACGGCGCCCGCACGCGGCAACGCGTGGAAGCCATTGCGCAGGCGGTCGAGCGCCGTTGCCGCGGCGTCGAGCGCATCGAAGGTGAAGTTAAGCTGGCTGCGGTAATGCGCGGTAAGACAGAGGTAGCGATACGCGAGCGGATCATAGCCGCGGTCGGTCAGCGATTTGAGGCGCAGGAACTCGCCGGCCGCCTTCGCCATCTTGGCGTCGTTGGCAAGCAGGAAGTAGCCATGCATCCAGAAATTCGCGAGTCTCGTGCCTACGCGCGCCTCGGTTTGCGCGATCTCGTTGGTGTGGTGGACAGGAATATGGTCCTCGCCGCCGCAATGGATGTCGAAGAAGTCGCCAAGGTATTTCTGCGCCATCGCCGAGCACTCGATGTGCCAGCCGGGAAAGCCTGTTCCCCAGGGGCTCGGCCATTCCATCTGGCGCTTCTCTCCTGAAGGCGAGAACTTCCAAAGCGCAAAGTCGGTCGCACGCCTCTTCTCGCCCAGATCGACGCGCTTGCCAGCCTCGAGCCCCGCCTTGTCCAGCCGCGCGAGGTAGCCGTAATCGGGCTGCTTGCTGGTGTCGAAGTAGACGCCGTCGGAAGTACGATACGTGTAGCCGTTTCTCTCGATGTCGGCGATGAACTCGATCTGCTCGCGGATGTGGTCGGTGGCGCGGCAAAGGATCGTCGGGTCCTCGATGTTGAGCGCGCGCATGTCCTCGAGGAATGCGCCGGTATAGAGCTCTGCGATTTCCCACGCGGTCTTGCCGGTGCGCCGCGCACCTTTTTCCATCTTGTCCTCGCCGGTGTCGGCATCGGAAGTGAGATGCCCCACGTCGGTGACGTTCATGACGTGCGTAACCTCGTAGCCGTTCCATTCCAACACGCGCCGGAGCAGGTCTTCGAACAGGAAGGTGCGAAAGTTGCCGATGTGCTGGTAGTCGTAAACGGTTGGGCCGCAGGTGTAGAGGCCGACCGCACCGGCCTTGAGCGCCTCGAAGCTGCGCAGGTTGCGGGCATAGTTGTCGTAGAGCTTGAGCGCGGTTGGCATGGTCGATTGCACAGGAAAGCCGCCGGGCAACGAATCCGGTACGCGGGCGGATGCCTAGGAGCCTGTCGGGCTTACTGTCGCGTATGCGAGAGTAAGCCCGACAGGCTCCTTGGCTACGCGAGGCGCTTGGCCATGACGTAATCGTCCATCACGAATCCACCGCCGATGTCGACCACCACCGCTTCGCGCACGAGGAAACCGTTTCGCTCGTAGGCGCGGATCGCCTGCAGGTTTTGCTTGTTGACGTTGAGGATCAGCGTCGTTCGGCACTGAGCCATTGCGGCGGCTTCCGTGGAGCCGATCAGGCTGCGGCCTACACCGCGACCCTGGAAGTCATGATGCACATAGAGCTTGTCGAGTTTGAGCTCGTCGGGCCGGCCAGGGCGGTAATACGCAGCGAATCCCGCAAGCCTTTCGCCGACATACGCAAGGTCGAGCCCGGCGCCTTCCTCGGTGATGAAGCGCCGCAACGCATCGAGCGAATAGCCGAGCGCGAGCATGTACTCGATCTGCTCGAGCGTGATGATGCCGGGGTAATGCTTGCGCCAGATGACTCGGGCGAGCTCGGCGACGGCGGCGAGGTCGCGCTCGGCGGCGCGAACGACGCGAGCTCGATCGACATCGTTCATGTGAACTTGAAGAGGCAACGTCACTCCGAGGAGCTTAGCATGGCAGAGGTGTCGGGCGAGATGCGAGTGCCACGAACGCGGTAGAATCGCGCCCTTCGCGATGTCCCCGCCTTCCGCGCCCGCTTCCGGCTCATCCGTTGCTCCGCTGACGCGGCGTGCCATGCTCGCGCTGTTGCTCGTGTTCACCTTGGTCTGGTTCTCGAATCTCGACTACCGGCGACTTGTCCACCCCGATGAAGGCCGCTATGCCGAGATTGCGCGCGAGATGGCGGCCACCGGAGACTGGGTGACGCCGCGGCTCGACGGCATCAAGTACTTCGAGAAGCCCGCGCTGCAATACTGGCTCACCGCCGCAGGCTACGAAGCGTTCGGCGTGCACCACTGGACGGCGCGGCTATGGCCCGCATTAGCGGGCTATATCGGCGTGCTATTCATCGGCTACGTCGGCTTTCGCCTCGGCGGGCCTACGTTCGGCCTGTACAGCGCGGCGGCGCTCGGCGGCTCTCTATGGTACGCGCTCAACGCACACGTCCTCACGCTCGACGCGGGGCTCACGCTGTGGATGAGCGTGGGCCTGGGCAGCCTGTTTATCGCACAGCGCACCGAAGCTACAGCGCTCGCGAGGCGCTCCTGGATGTTGGCGGCATGGGGCGCGCTCGCGCTGGCGACGCTGTCCAAGGGATTGATCGGCATTGTGCTGCCCGGCGCGGTACTGGTCGTGTATACGCTGATCACGCGCGACTGGGCGCTGTGGCGGCGCCTGCACCTCATCTCCGGCTCCATCGTCTTTTTCGCGCTCGCCGCGCCGTGGTTTATCGCCGTGTCGGTGCGCAATCCCGAATTCTTCGACTTCTTCTTCATCCACGAGCACTTCACGCGCTACCTCACCGGCGAGCACCACCGCGAGGGCGCATGGTGGTATTTCGTGCCGATCTTCGTTGTCGGCATCCTGCCATGGCTCACGGTATTTCTCTGGACCGCGAAGCGGATGTGGGCCGATGCGCGGAGCGAAGCCAACGGCTTCAACTGGCAAAGGTTCGCGCTGGTTTGGGCGGCGGTGATCTTCGTGTTCTTCAGTGTGTCCGGCTCGAAATTGCCATCGTACATTCTGCCGATCTTCCCCGCGCTGGCGCTTCTCATCGGCTGGCAACTGACGAGGCTTTCCGACCGGACGCTGGCGCGGCTGACGCTGCCGCTGGTCGTAGCGATGGGTGTCGTCACGCTGGCGGTGCTGTTCGTGTACGTGCCGATCGCCGCGCATTTTGCCGGCACGCGACAACCGCTCGGCCCTTTACTCGCCTACGCGCCGTGGATCAAGGCCGGCTGCGCCGTCGCGTTTCTCGGCGGCGTCGCGGGCTGGTGGTGGATTCGCGCGGGCAAACGCACTGCGGCGGTGCTGGCGGTCGCGCTAACTTCGCTCGCAGGCGCGCAGCTCGTGCTCACCGGTCACGACGAGCTCGCCGAATCGCGCTCGACCGCGCCGATCCTGTCGCGGATCGCGGCCACACATGGCCCGCTGCGCAGGGACGTGCCGTTCTATACGATCCGGACATACGATCAGACCTTGCCGTATTATCTCGGTCGAACGGTGGTCCCGGTCGATTACCGGGACGAGTTAGCGACGGGACTCAAGAGCGAGCCGGAGAAGGCAATCGCCGCCGTCGACGAATGGCGGCAGCGCTGGGAGGCGAACGATCAGGCCTATGCGATCATGCAGCCGGAAGAATACGACGAACTCAAGCGGAAAGGCGTGACGATGGTCGAGCTGGGGCGCGATCCGCGCCACGTCGTCGTCAGCAGGCGATGATGACCTGGACCGCGTTCTCCTTCCTCATGACCGGCGTGCTCCTCAACGCCGGCGCGCAACTCCTGCTCAAGGCCGGCACCAATGTGCTTGGCGTGATCACGCTTACCGCGGACAACTGGTCTTCGCAGTTCGGCCGCATGGCCCTCGAGCCGCATATCGTCGCCGGGCTCGCCTGCTACGTCGTGAGCGTCATCGTGTGGATCATCGGCTTGTCGCGCGTTCCGGTATCGATCGCCTATCCCCTGCTGTCGCTGGGCTACGTCATCAACGCGATCGCCGCACATTACCTTCTGGGCGAGGCTGTTACGCTGTCGCGCTGGCTCGGCATCGGCTTCATCATCGTTGGCGTGTGGCTGGTGGCGCGCAGCTGACCAACGAATGCCGTGCATGGTCCCACCCTCACCCCGGCCCTCGCCCTGCCTGCCGCGTGCGGGAGTTGTTCCCTCGCCCCGCTTGCGGGGAGAGGGTTAGGGTGAGGGGCGTGACGATGAGAATGGCATGACTTATCTCAAATTTGCGAGCCCGTTGCTCGACGAGACGACCGTCGCGGGCGTCAGCGAGGTCCTGCGCTCCGGCCACATCGCCAGCGGCCCCTGGGTGCAGAAGTTCGAGGCACGGCTGTCCGCCTTCTGCGGTGGTCGTCCCGTCCGAGCGCTCACCTCCGCCACCGCCGCTGTCGAGGTCGCGTTGCAGCTCTGCGGCATCGGCCCCGGCGACGAGGTGATCACGTCGGCGCAGAGCTTCTTCACCGTGCTCAACATGATCGTCAAGGTCGGCGCGACGCCGGTGTTCGTCGATTGCGATCTCGTCTCCCGCAACATCGATTTGCACCAGATCGAGGCGGCGATCACGCCACGAACCCGGGCGATCATCCCGACGCATTATCCCGGCGCGCTGGTCGACATGGATGCCTTGCTCGCGCTGGCACAGCGCCGCGGCTTGCGCGTCATCGAGGACGCGGCGTTGGTCATCGGCTCGCGCTCGAAAAGCCGGAACATCGGCGCGTTCGGCGACCTCACGACTTTCAGCTTTCATCCGAACAAGAACATCACGTCGATCGAAGGCGGCGCACTGGTGGTCAACGACGACGCGGAGGCGAAAAGCGTCGAGGCGCTGCGCTTCCATGGCATCACGTACCTCGCCGATCGCACGCGCGACGTGGCATTTCCCGGCGGCAAGTTCAACCTGCCCGACGTCAATGCGCGCATCGGCCACGCCCAGCTCGAACGCCTGCCGCAGTTTCTTGCGCGGCGCCGCGCGCTGGTCGATCGCTACTTCGCGCAGCTCGCGACCGAACCGCCGTGCGTGCTGCCGCCGCAGCCGAAAGCTGGCAACAACGACGGTCATTCCTGGAACATGTTCTGCGTGCTTCTGCCGCTGAACCGCCTGACGATCTCGCGCAGGGAGTTTCGCGATGCGCTGGAGGCTCGCGGCATCGCCACGGGAGTTTCGTACGAAGCGCTGCATCTCACCACGCTCGGCCGCCGCTACGGCGGGCACGAAGGCCAGTATCCGAACGCGGAGCGCATCTCGCGGGAGACCGTGACGCTGCCTCTGCATGCCGGCATGACCGAAGCCGACGTCGATCGCGTCTGCGCCGCAGTTGCCGAAGTGATCGCCGCGGGACGCAAGTGACAAGCATGATCGCGTCGGCGCCGCTGCTTTCGATCGTGATCCCCGTGTACGACGAGGAGGCGGGGCTGCAGCCGCTTTTCGATCGTCTGTACCCGGCGCTCGACAAGCTCGGCCGGACCTACGAAGTCATCTTCGTCGATGACGGCAGCCGCGACCGGTCGGCGGCGATGCTCAAGGATCAGTTCCTCAAGCGCTCCGACGTGACGCGGGTCATCGTGTTCAACTCCAACTACGGGCAGCACCTGGCGATCATCGCCGGTTTCGAGCATTGCCGCGGCGACCGTGTCGTCACTCTCGATGCAGACCTGCAGAACCCTCCGGAGGAGATCGGCAAGCTCATCGCCGCGATGGAGGCCGGGCACGATTACGTCGGCAGCATACGCCGCGCGCGCAAGGACTCGTGGTGGCGGCACGCGGCCTCGAAGGCAATGAATCGCGTGCGCGAGCGCATCACCGGCATCAAGATGACCGACCAGGGCTGCATGCTGCGCGCGTACAGCCGCGACATCGTCCGCGCCATCGCCGCCTCGCGCGAGGTGAGCACGTTCATTCCGGCGCTCGCGTATACCTATGCCCACAGCCCGACCGAGGTCGAGGTCGAGCACGCCGAGCGCGCGGCCGGCGAGTCGAAGTACTCGCTCTACAAGCTGATCCGGCTCAATTTCGATCTGATCACGGGCTTCTCGCTGGTCCCGCTGCAATTGTTCTCGATGTTCGGCATGATCGTTTCGGCCGGCGCGGTCCTTGTGTATCTCATCGTCATCGTCAACCGGCTGCTCCTGGCCGGCTGGCGCGAAGGTTTCGCTACGCTGTGGGACCGCGACATCCTCGCCTTCTTCCTAATCGGCATGCTGCTCTTCGGCCTCGGGCTCGTCGGCGAATACGTCGGCCGCATCTACCAGCAGGTGCGCGAGCGGCCGCGATATACGATTCAGGCGGTGCTCGAGCGCGAATCAGGGACTGCGCGCGGACCGTGACTTGCGCTGTTGTATTCGCATACCACAACGTTGGCGTTCGCTGCCTCAAGGTTCTGCTCGCGCACGGCGTCGAGATACCTCTCGTCGTCACGCATGTGGACACTCCGGGCGAGACGATCTGGTTCGACAGCGTCGCGGCCGCCGCCGCCGAGTATGGCGTTCCCGTGCTTACGCCCGCGGATCCGAACGCGGCGGAGGTCGTTGCGCAAGTCGCCGAATGTCGGCCGGACTTCCTGTTTTCGCTTTATTACCGGTTGATGCTGAAGGCGCCGCTGCTCGCGCTGGCGCGCCAGGGCGCGCTCAACATGCACGGCTCGCTCCTCCCGAAGTATCGCGGCCGGGCACCGGTGAACTGGGCAATCCTTCGCGGCGAGACCGAAACCGGCGCGACGTTGCACTACATGACCGAAAAACCCGATGATGGCGACATCGTTGCGCAGACCGCGGTGCCGATCCTGCCCGATGACACGGCGAAGGAAGTGTTCGACAAGGTCACGGTCGCGGCGGAGCTCGCGTTGGTCGACGTGCTGCCGGCGCTCGTTGCCGGCACGGCGCCGCGCCGACCGCAGGATTTGAGCCGGGGTGGATACTTCGGCGGCCGCAAGCCCGAGGACGGCGTCGTCGATTGGTCGAAGACCGCGGTGGACATCCACAACCTTGTACGCGCCGTCGCGCCGCCGTATCCGGGAGCGCGCACCTCGCTGCGCGGGCGACCTGCGCGCATCCTGCGCACACGCGTGCTCGAGCCGCGAGGACCGCCGACGAAAACGCCCTCGCTCAATGCGGAAGGCAACCGCATCGTCGCTCGTTGCGCGGTCGGCACGCTGCTTATTCTGGCGCTGGAGATCGAAGGCGACATCGTTTGCGCCGATTCGCTTGCACGTGTCCTGGGTGGCGTGCCCGTGCCCTTGGTCTAAAGCGTCCTTGCGCGTTTGGCCGGCTCGGGGTCGCGCAGGTAGAATCCGCATTTCGCCGCGCCTCTCCGGTCGCGCGCACCTACCCCATGCGCAGAATCCTCGTCCTCGGCGTCAACGGCTTCATCGGCCATCACCTCTGCCAGCGGATCATCGCCGCGACCGACTGGGAGGTCTACGGGATGGACATGCAGACCGACCGGATTACGGAGCTGTTGCCCGAGAAGCGATTCCATTTCTTCGAGGGCGACATCACGATCAACCGGGAATGGATCGAATACCACATCAAGAAGTGCGACACCGTCTTGCCGCTGGTGGCGATCGCGACGCCGGCGACCTACGTGCGCGAGCCCTTGCGCGTGTTCGAGCTCGACTTCGAAGCCAATCTGCCGATCGTCCGCGCCTGTGTGCGGCACAAGAAGCGTGTCGTGTTTCCATCGACCTCCGAGGTTTATGGCATGTGTCGCGACGACGAATTCGATTCGGACGCATCCGAGCTGGTCCTGGGGCCGATCGGAAAACCGCGTTGGATCTATGCCTGCGCCAAGCAATTGATGGACCGCGTTATCCACGCGTACGGCATGCAGGAAGGCCTCGACTATACGTTGTTCCGCCCGTTCAACTGGATCGGCGCCGGCCTCGACTCGATCAACACGGCCAAGGAAGGCAGCTCGCGGGTGATCACGCAGTTCCTCGGCCACATCGTCCGCGGCGAGCCGATCAAGCTGGTCGACGGCGGGACGCAGAAGCGCGCCTTTACCTATATCGACGACGGCATCGCCGCGCTCATAAAGATCATCGCCAACGAGGGCGGCGTCGCGGGCGGCAAGATCTACAATATCGGCAACCCGAGGAACAATTACTCGGTGCGCGAACTGGCGCGAATGATGCTCGATCTCGCGCTGACCTATCCCGAATACCGTGAAAGCGCGGCGAAGGTGAAGCTGGTCGAGACCACGGCGGACGCGTACTATGGCAAGGGATATCAGGACGTGCAGAATCGCGTACCGAAAATCGACAATACCTGCGCCGACCTCGACTGGCAGCCGATGGTGACGATGGCCGAATCGCTGCGGCACATCTTCGACGCGTATCGCGGACAGGTAGCCGAGGCGCGCGCGCTCGTGGACTGAAAGTAGGGATTGAAAGTAGGGTCAGAGACGACTTTCGACCAATGTCTGTGACATAAATCCAGTTCCTTACGACGGAAAATCGTCTCTGACCCTACTTTCTTCCTTTCTCTCCCGCGTTCGTATAAGGTACTCGCCCATGTTCCTCGCCCTCAAAATCGACGTCGACACACTCCGCGGGACGCGCGAGGGCGTGCCGCGCCTACTCGATATCCTACGCCGGCACGATGCCGGGGCGACATTCCTGTTCAGCGTGGGCCCAGATCACACCGGCCGGGCGATCCGGCGGGTTTTCCGGCCGGGGTTCTTCGAGAAGGTCCAGCGCACATCGATCGTTCGCCACTATGGGGTCAAGACGCTGCTCTACGGCACGCTCCTCCCCGGTCCCGACATCGGTCGTTGCGCAGGCGATGTCATGCGGCGGACGCGCGACGAAGGCTTCGAAGTCGGCGTCCACGCTTGGGACCACGTCAAATGGCAGGACGGCCTCGACGGCGCGTGCGCTGAATGGACCGGTAAGCAGATGAAACTCGCCTGCGACCGCTTCACCGACATCTTCAAGGAAGCGCCACGCACGCACGGCGCGGCGGGTTGGCAGATGAACGTCCACGCCATGCGCCTGACTCAGGTGCTCGGCTTCGAATACTGCTCCGACGGCCGCGGCACATACCCGCACCTGCCGGTGTGGAACGCCGAGCTGATCCGTTGTCCGCAGCTTCCGACGACGCTGCCAACAGTCGATGAGCTGATCGGCACCGAAGGAATCACCGAGGACAATGTCGCGGAGCGAGTCCTCGCGCTGACCGCGACGCCGCCGCAGGTCGGGCATGTCTTTACGCTGCACGCCGAGCTCGAGGGCATGCGCCTGGCACCGGCTTTCGAGCAGCTTCTCGCCGGATGGAAGGCGCAGGGTTACCGATTGGTGCCGATGTGCGCTTGGTACGAGACGCTGCAGGCGCTCGCGCTGCCACGCTGCGAGGTGGGCCCGGCAACGGTGCCCGGCCGCAGCGGCACGCTTCTCTGCCAAGGGCGAGAATTCCTCGGCGACGTCGATCTGGCCCGAGCGGCTTGACACCCATGCCGGGCAAGAAAGTGGCCGATTTCGCCACTCCCGCGACCGGGGGTACGTTCAAGCTGTCGGAGCACCGCGGCCGGCCGGTGGTCCTTTATTTCTATCCGAAGGACAACACGCCCGGCTGCACGATGGAGGGCGCGCAGTTCCGCGACCTGTACAAGAAATTCGAGAAGGCCGACGCGCTGGTCGTCGGCGTCTCGCGCGACAGCCTGAAATCGCACGAGAACTTCAAGGCCAAGATGAAATTTCCCTTCGAGCTCATCTCCGACGCGGACGAAAAGCTCTGCAAGCAGTTCGGCGTGATCAAGATGAAGAACATGTACAGCAGGCAGGTCAGGGGAATCGAGCGATCGACCTTCCTGATCGACGCTAATGGCACTCTCGTACAGGAGTGGAGAGGGGTCAAACTGCCGGGCCACGCGGAGGAAGTCTTGGCGGCCGTAAAAGCGCTCTGACCGCCAAGGTCACGCGCTGCTCACTCAGTCATTTCACGCGTCCCCTCCAGGCCTGATTAGAACGGCGCCAGAACGCGCGGACAGCGAGCGGAGGCGAAGGCGCCGCAAACAGCATTGGGCTGGCGCGGCGTCGAACAGCTTCATTCCGCGTGTTCCGGCAGGACTGTCGTCTGTCTTGCATCGGAATCGCGCAACAACTCGACAGCAGCCCTGACCGTTTCCTCGCGCGCGAACGCCTGCATCTCAGAGGAGGAGCCGCCGCACATCCTTTGGCAGAACTTGTTGGTCGGGCCTTCGAAGTCGCAGTGCGATGCGCCGCCGAGCACGATCGAGCGCAGCAACGTCGGCACTGCGCGCGCGATCAAGCGGCCGCTGCCGTACAGATTGCAGCCCGAAGGGTCCGCAAGCAGCACCACCGCGGGCGAGCTTAGCTGCGATGCGGCGTGAACACCGGTGCCCGTTCCGTCGACCGGATCCAGACCGACCCAGCCGGCCAGCCCCGGCAGCTTCGCCGCTGCCAGCACCGTGGCCAGCCCGCCTGCGGACGTCCCGATCAGAACGATGCGCGATGGCTCGATCGGCGGCAGACCGAGCGCGCCTGCCTCCAGCTTGTGCGCGAGCTCCGCGATGGCCTCGCCGTTACCCCAGTGGTTGAGAACGTATGGCAAGTCCGGAATGACGGCGGTGACGCCCGCTGCGGCGAGCGCCTGCCCCAGATCGCGGTGTCGCGCGCGAGAACGCATGAAACCGTGGGCTATGATCGCCACCCCGCTTGGCGAATCAGCGCCCGGTTCGTAGACATCGACATGCACCGCATGACCGCTGAGTTCAACCATTTGGGTATGCAGGATAAACGGAGCCGGCTGGGCCGCGGCGGCGAAGGCGCACAGCAGGAGCACGAGTGGTAGTGAAAGGCGAAGCAGATATTGAACAGAGTGCACGTTCGCCCAGCAACGGAGAACCCGGGCAGCGCGAACTGCCTTCGAGTCTATCGTGCCGCTCGAGTGCGAAGCTGCCGACGCTGCAAGCAGCAGCCTACGGCGGAGCGCAAAATCGGCGAGGGAGAAGCCCAAGAAGGAGTAGGTGGCTTGGTGGGGCGCTGACGCCACCGCAACTCTATCAGGTTCGTGGTCGATATTGGCGATGATACCGACGGGGAAAACGCTGCCGATGCTCTAAAGCGATCAACGGAACATCGATTGATCATGTTGCGGCTGCGCAGTTCACGCTTAACCGCTGAACGCCCCGACTAGCCAGGGCATCCTGGCGACGCTAACCGCTCCCTGGCGATTATCCGGGGTTGACCGTCAAGTACCGGATAATCGCCTGTCCCCTTTCCACCACAAGGGGTTCGTTCGCTTTACTCCGACACCCACAATCCCTTGTGTTCATGTGCCGGCCTCGCTAGGATTCAGTCGTAAGTCACCGATCACAACAAGGAGGCACATGGTCGAGCGCAAACTTCGTCTCGCCCCGCAGATCGCCAAGTCCAGCAAGACCTCCCTTCCCAAGCTTTTCGTGCTCGATACCAACGTGTTGATGCACGACCCCACCAGCCTTTATCGCTTCGAAGAGCACGATCTCTACCTGCCGATCCTTACGCTCGAGGAGCTCGACAACAACAAGAAAGGCGTCACCGAAGTTGCGCGCAACGCGCGCCAGGCTTCGCGCTACCTCGACGAGCTGGTCACTGCCGCCGTAGCGATCAGCGGCGGCAACATCGCGGGCGGCATTCCGCTCAAGCCCGCGAGTGGAGGCGCGGCGAGCGGCCGGCTGTTCCTGCAGACCGAGGCGATCTCGACCGCGCTGCCGCCGTCGCTCGCCGGCGGCAAGGCCGACAACCAGATCATCGCGGTCGTGATACACCTGCAGCGCATGCACCCGAAGCGCAGCGTCATCCTCGTATCCAAGGACATCAACATGCGCATCAAGGCGCATGCGGTCGGGATCGCGGCCGAGGATTACTTCAACGACAAGGTTCTCGAGGACACCGACCTTCTCTATAGCGGCATGCGCGAGCTACCGGCCGATTTCTGGGACCGCCACGGCAAGGGAATGGAATCGTGGCAGCAGGGAGGCCACACGTATTACCGCGTCACCGGTCCGCTGTGCCACAGCCTGCTCGTCAACGAGTTCGTCTACCAGGAGGCAAAAGGACCGGGAGAGACGCCCCTGTACGCGATCGTCAAGGAAGTCGCCGGGCGCACCGCCTTGCTGCAGACGCTGCGCGAGTACACGCATCACAAGAACAACGTATGGGGCATCACCGCGCGCAACCGCGAGCAGAACTTCGCGCTGAACCTGCTCATGAACCCGGAAATCGACTTCGTGACGCTGCTGGGCCAGGCGGGCACCGGCAAGACGCTGCTCACGCTCGCGGCGGGGCTGATGACGACACTGGAATTCAAGGTCTATTCCGAGATCATCATGACGCGCGTCACCGTCCCCGTCGGTGAAGACATCGGCTTCCTGCCCGGAACCGAGGAAGAGAAGATGAATCCCTGGATGGGCGCGCTCGAGGACAACCTCGACGTGCTCAACAAGACCGACGACGAGGCCGGCGAATGGGGTCGCGCCGCGACGCGCGACCTGATCCGCTCGCGCATCAAAGTCAAGTCGCTGAACTTCATGCGCGGCCGCACGTTCATCAACAAGTACCTGATCATCGACGAGGCGCAGAATCTCACCCCCAAGCAGATGAAGACGCTGATCACGCGCGCGGGGCCGGGTACCAAGGTCGTATGCCTCGGCAACATTGCGCAGATCGACACGCCATATCTCACCGAGGGGAGCTCGGGGCTCACCTACGTCGTCGACCGCTTCAAGGGCTGGTCGCACTCGGGCCACGTGACGCTGCTGCGCGGCGAGCGCTCGAGGCTGGCCGATCGCGCGGCGGAGATTCTGTAGCCTGGGCTGAGCGCGAAGCGCGATGCCCGGGGTTGGGCAGGCGTTCAAAGTGATTCCCAGGCTGTAGCCTGGGCTGAGCGCGAAGCGCGATGCCCGGGTTCACGTGATTCCCGGGCATCCCCCGGATCAAGTCCGGGGTCAGCCCGGGCTACGGGCCGGTACAATCCAGGCGTGATCGCTTCGTCGCGCATGACACGTTGCGTGGCACTCGCCGCGCTGGTGCTGGCTGCCTGCGGCGGCAATCCGACGCGCCCGGATCTCGCGCGCCTCTATCGCGTCGGCACTCAATTCGCGGACACAACCCCGGTCATCGTCATTCCCGGCGTCTTCGGGTCGAAGCTGCGCGATCGCTCGACCGGTGTCGAGGCCTGGCCGGGAACGACGCGGATGATCCTCTTCGACGACTATCGGCATCTCGCGGTCGACTTCGATCGCGCGACGCTTGCGGTGGGGCCGGACAACCTGGAGGCGTTCGACATCGCCGATGCCGCACTGGGACAGGATTTCTACGGCAAGCTCATCGAGACGCTGCGCGACTTCGGCGGCTACGTCCGCGGCACAATCGGCGTGTCGCCGAAAGCAGGTGAGCGGCGGTACTACATCTATCCTTACGACTGGCGGCAGGACAACGTCGAGGCGGCGCGTGGGCTCGACCGGCTGATCGATGCAATCCGCCACGACTATGGCGATCCTGAATTGCGTGTCGACATCGTTGCCCACAGCATGGGGGGCTTGATTGCCCGCTATTACCAGCGCTACGGCACCGACGACGTGCTCGACGGACGCGAGTCGCAAATCACGCTCTACGGCACGTCACGCGTGCGCAAGCTCATCCTGCTCGGCACGCCAAACATGGGCTCGGCGTCGTCGCTGCACGCCTTTCTGGTCGGCGAGGCGATCGGCTTCGGCCGCATTCCTCAGGAAGCGCTGGCAACGCTTCCCTCAGGCTACCAGCTCTTCCCGCATCCGTTGGTGACGTGGCTGATCGACGCCGCAGGCCGGGCGCGCCACGACGACCTCTTCGACGGCGGGACCTGGCGGCGTTATCGCTGGTCGATCTTCGATCCCGCGGTGCAGGCGCGCATTCGCGCCGCACGCGGTGCCGATGCCGACGCGTATCTTGCCGCGCTGGCGCGCTTCTTCGACTACCGGCTCGAACGCGCGCGGCGCTTCCTGTGGGCGCTCTCCACGCCCGAACCGCCGACGCAGATCCGCTACGTGCTTTTCGGCGGCGACTGCACTCTCACGCCGGCGCGGCTCGCGCTCGAAGACGTCGATACGCCGGTCGCGCGCCTGTATCCCGACCAGATCCGCGTTCCCGCCCCTGCGGTGCGCTATTCCGAGCTGATGCTCGAGCCTGGTGATGGCAGCGTTACCAAGCCCTCGCTGCTGGCCCGCGAGACCCTCGATCCATCCGCGCCGCAGAACGAGGACAGCGTCATCCCGATCGCGTACTGGTTCTTTTTGTGCGAGCATCACACCAAGCTCACCGGCAACATCAATTTTCAGGACAATCTGCTCAATGTTCTCCTGACACGCAACCTGCCGTGGGAGATGGGGTCACCGGCGCCGCAATAGGCCATTGCCGCGTCGGCGCGCGATGCGTCGCTTCAAGATAAGGTGTCCCCGGCGACGATCGGGCTCGAGGTCACACCATTACCGCGGGCCACCCTTCGGTAACGTGTACGATACGCGGGAAGACCAGATCGGCTGCATACTGTTCGCACACAACCGGCCGGCGCGGAATGCGAGCTTGCGCAGTCGCGCCCCTTGTCGGGGGTGATGGCTGAACTCGCGGCCAATCTTGACGATCGCCTGAAGAGCGGCACTGTCAGGCGCGTGACCGCCGGCCTCTGCCGAATCCCGCATCCCTTCGAACCACAAGGGAAACAATGCGTCCATCGGCATTCGTTTATTGGACTCCGCCAGCGCAGCCGCGATACCAACGGCGGTCAACATTTCCTCACCGTAATGGCGTCGAACGTAGGAGCGGTAAGCGTCGCTCAACGCGATGGCTTCCCGCCACATCCCGCGTCCCGCGAGAAATTCAGCCGCCATCGGCACACAGGACTCTACGAGCGACGGGTCCGCAAGCGCATATGCGTCAGCCGACGAACATTGGTCTCCGAACTCCGCGAGCCTTCGCAGCATAGCTGTCGAGGATGCATGATTTCCGGCCGCGAGATCGAGCATCGCCCCTTTTGTCCGCGCCGGCCAAAGCAACGAAACGGCTTCGAGGAAGTACATGCTGCCAATGCGCGAGCAGGCTTCAATCGCCGCGCAGGCGCCGTCAAAGTAGAGCTTGGCTTTCGCAACGTCGCGCTCCCACTGCCGCGCGATTTCTCCTAAAAGGTAATAAAACGACGCCACGAAAAAGGGGGCGATCCGTCCGACTTCGGCTAGCGTCGTTGCCGTTGCGAGCTTCGGAACGAGCCGGTTCGGGTCTAGCGCGATCTCACCATGACTGCGCACGATCGACTCGCTGAGCAGGGCGGCAACCCGCCGGGCATCCGCACTCTGCCCCGTGTTGACCAGGTCGCGAAGATAGCGATAAGCGTAGCCTTGCCAGATCACGGGCTCCAGCCCAACAGTTGCCATTCGGCTTTCCAAGAAACGGAAGAGCGAAACGCGCAAGGTTGCGTGGTTGAGCGTCAGGCGCATCGGAACTCGCGACGCCCAAAGAATCTGCCGCTCGTTGAATGTCTGTGCTTCCACATGCGTGAATCCGGCATCCTTGGCCACGCGCGCGAACGCCTCGCGGGAAAGCAAGAATCCGTGAAAGCCGGGAGACAACGCGGCGAGTAGCGTAGTGGAATGGTTATCTTTGGTAATGAATTCGGCGCTGGGCGTGGTCAGAATTAACACTCCGTCGTCAGCGACGTAACCGGACAAGAGTTTGGCGAAATTACCTGGGTCCGCCACGTGCTCAATGACTTCGGACGCATATACGACATCGAACTTGCGACCACTGAGCGGCGCGCATTGTTGCAGAAGTTCGTCGTAGATCGTTAGACCAAGTTGTCGCGCCCCAACAAGGCCATATTCGGATAGTTCCACGCCGATCGCTTCGCCCCGACCCGTGCACTGCCAGAAATCGAGCGAGAAACCAAATCCGCACCCGACATCCAGCAGGGAACCCTGTTCCGCGCCGGCGATAATCGGCCATATAGTTTCCCATACCCCGCCAAGAGCTTCGACATAGAGACGCCAAAACTCTTCCCGGTTTTGATCGAGCTCGCTGAAGTCTCGGATTTCGGGCGGATCATAAAACACGCTTTGACAATTCACGCAGCGCAATAACGTGACTAGTACGTGCGGGGGAACGAGCGCAGGAACGCGCAGAATCGGTTGCGCGGGAGTCTTCGATCCGCACGCCGGACATTGTCGTCCCGCGGGTGGCAGCACATCGGTCACTACCCAATCGATGTCATCAGGTGAGATCGTGGCCATGAGTTTTTCGTGAGATAGCGTATGCCGCTAGGCGTGATCGCGAACTTCCGCTATCTCGATCTCGGGCACCGAAGACACCACCGTACGCACGGCTTCGTTATTGCGAGGTGGAAACGCGAGATCGAAGCTTCGCCAGCCGCTCGCGAGGTTCGGATTGTAGGCGGGATCGCGCGCAACCCAGGTTTGCCAACGGGCTAGGAACTCACGGATCTCTTCGACGGGGCGCTCCGCCCAGTGCGATACGCGCCGGCCAGCCCAGCCGCCCTCCACGTAAGGCGTCCAGACATTCCATCGGCCCGACAAACGGACCCGAAGACAGAAGTCAGCCACCAACAGGTCTCGATCCGAAAAATGGGTATCGAACCCGCCGATCGCGGCGTGAACCTCGCGACGGAACGTCAGAAGTTCGCTGCCGGGTACGGTCAGATTTTGGGCCAGCGCCTGGCGAGCTCCGGGCATCCAGTAGTTCTTTTGTTTGCCAAGAAACGGGCGCACCGTCGCTAATTCGGCATCGAGCAGGAGGCCCGCATTATGAAAACTGCCATCGGGCAAGAGAAGCGCAGGCGCCACGACGCCGCAATCGGCATTCTGCGCGTACCCGATCAGTCGCTCGCACCAGCCTGGCATCAGTCGGCCTATTCCGGCCACAACCAGCACGATCACCTCGCCAGTGCAACCACTGCAAGCCGCGTTCCAAGCGATGCCGAGCCCGGTTGCAGCGGGGAAGCGAATGGTCTCAAACTCAACCCCGAGCAATGACGCCAGCTGGCCGGCGACTTGCTCGGCATCCGTGCTATCGACGAGAACACGAAAGGACGCGATCGTCCGATCGCGTGCTTCGGCTAGTGCAGTCAGCGTGCACCTTAACAAGTCGATCGACCCACGGCCATCGACTAGCACGGTTGTCGGTGATCCGGAGTGGGTTGCGTAATTAACCCGCCAGAAGTTGCCGCGCACGACAGGCTCGATTTTTCCGACCCGGCCAATGCGCGTGAGATGCTCAGCGACGACTTGTCGCTGAGCGGCCGACGCGTAGGGTTTTCCTTCCATGCTTTGCGCCGTCGAAGCGGCTACCGTACGCCAGTGGTATAAGATCCGCGGAATGTGCCGAATGGCTTCTGGCTCGCAGCGCTCGCTGAGGCGCAAGGCGACGTCCCAATCCTGAGCACCTTCCAGTCCCGCCCGAAAACCGCCGATCGCCCGCAACGCGTCGGTGCGCATTGCGCCCAAGTGGCTGATACAGTTCTGCGCGCGTAAGAGCTCGGGGTTCCAGTCGGGCTTGAAGTATGGGTCGAAGCGGATCCCGGACTCGTTTAGCTTGTCCTCATCGCTGTAGATCAACACTGCATCGGGGGATTCGACGATCTCCCTGGCCACCCAATAAAGCGCGTCCTCGGCGAGCTCATCATCGTGGTCGAGGAGCACTGCGAATTCCCCTGTCGCCAACTCGAGCGCGCTGTTGGTAGCGCGGGAGATATGGCCGTTCTGTGCGCGGTACGCGATTTTGATGCGCGCATCGAGTGCGCGATATTCCTCCAATACGGCGCGAGTCGTCGACTCAGACGACGACGCGTCATCGGCGATGCACAGCTCCCACGCTGGATACAGCTGGCTCCGGACCGAATCGAGGCAACGTCGCAACCAGCGCTCAGCCGAGTTGTGCGTGGGCAGGAGAATCGAAAGCAGAGGCCGCCTCGGGAAGCCTGCGATGTCGCGGCGCAGTTCTTCCCGCCGGTCGTCCCCGAGCGTACCGTACAACGCGACCCACTCGGCATAGTTGCGGTACCGCCACGCGCTCGGCACCGGAAAGTAGCCGCGGCAGCCATGCTCATGAGCGAAGCGAAGAAAGCGCTCGCGTTCTCTCTCATCCGCGAGCAGCGGATGCCCCGCAATGTTGGCGAAGAACCGCCGGTACACGGTTTCTGTCTCCTGCGTCCCGTGCAAACGCATCGCCGCAAACGTATTCGCCTCATGCAGTCGGTAGTGGTACAGCGGTTCGGAGACGAAGACGGGCGGAGCCGCATAGGACGCTGCCAGCACGAAATCCCAGTCGTGGCACAGCCTGAGATCGCGAAAACCTCCGGTCACCGTAAGCAGAGCGCGGGCGAAAAGCAAGTTGCCCGTTGATATCGCGACGTTGCTCAATACGAGCGAGTACAGCAACGACGGATAATCGTGGATGGAATCGATTTTCGCCGTCAGCTTGTCCGCCAATGGATGGCAAGGTACGAACGCGCCATCGGCTCCGATAAATGCCACGCCGGAAAACGCGAGCATCGCTCCCTCGCGACGCATAGCGGCAAGTAAGGTTTCGATGCGCGTCGGCGTGAACGCATCATCAGAGTTGAGGATGGCCACATAGTCGCCGTGGGCGATGGCCAGCCCACGATTGAGCGCCGCCGGCGCCCCGCCGTTGGGCTGCCGGATCAGCACCACCGGACAACGCGCCCCATTTGCAAGTTCGGTCAGGAGCTCGAAGGACCCATCGGTCGAACCGTCATCGACAACGATCAACTCGATCGCCGAATGGGTCTGCGCGAATACGGAACCGATCGCTTCGCGCAAGAAGGCCGCATGGTTGTACGCCGGAACTACAACGGAAACGAGCGGGCGCTGCGCCGGCGCAGCGCCCGCCGGGGCAAATTGCCGGATTTGGAGTGCCGGATCGCGCATGTATTCCGTTAGCAGCATGTCTGCTTCGCGGCCGGGATCGAACGGCACTACCGGCGGCAAGTCGCGCGTAGATCGAACGAGTGCATTGCGCACCGCTGCCAGGTATCCGCGGCCATAGCGGCGGTCGGGTTCAAGATGGCATCCCTCCCCCCACTCGTTCCACGCGTTGACGAAAACCAGCCGTCTACCCATCGGCAGTCGTCTGCGCGTTTGCTCGATCATCGCGTGCAACCAGTACTCGAATAGGTCGGGGGACGACCGGATGAACACTGTGCCATCGTGTTGTCGCCGCGCTGTGTTATCCCATGCCGGCATCACGCAGCGGAACGTCGTGTAGTCGCAAGGCGTCTCGTCTAACGACTGGATCACCTGGTAGCGATAATTGAACACCATGCCCCGAAATTCCGGATTGGTGACCTGCATCTGCGCGTTCAGCCGATACGCGTGAAAACCGTGGGGCGGAAACTCGACGACCGCATCGAAGCCGAACGCCGACGGGTCGGAATGGAACGTCGTCCGTACGGCACACAAATACAATTCACCGAGCCCGTGCTGGCGCGCTTCCCGGCGCCAGACATCAGCCATTGCGCGCGCCTGCGGGATCAGATCGAGCTTGTACACCAACAGGAGCGGACGGCCGTCGACCCGGATGTATCGCGGGTCCCCAAGCACGGGCAGCAGTTGCCGAATGAACGCCGTGCTGTCAGCCGTGGAATAGTCTTGTCCGATCAGGATGTCCTGGTCGAGCCCGTCCCAGCGCCGCGTCCAGTTTTCGTTGGCCCAGCACACACAGAATGGAAGGTCTGGCGTGCCGCTGGTCAGCACTTCGTCGAGGGGCTGCTCCAACAATCGCTTGCCGTTGAACCAGTAGGTGTAATAACAGAACCCGTGGATGCCGAACTGGCGCGCCAAGTCCGCCTGCCGTACGCGAACCTCAGCCGAGCGCAAGTCGTAATAGCCGAGTTCGGCGGGCTCGTGCGGTTGCTCGTGGCCGACGAAGTTCGGCCGCCCTTTGCGCACATTGGTCCACTCGGTAAACCCCGCGCCCCACCACCGGTCGTTCTCCGGGATTGAGTGATATTGGGGCAGATAGAAAGCAATGACGCGAACGTCGCCGGATATCGCAGGGGTGTCGAGTTGGCGATGCATCGTCCGCATCTGCTCGACCTCGCGGCAGAGTTGCTCCTCGGCACCATTCCACTCCTGCGCCGCCCGGACTAGGCGCAGATTCGCGTGCGCGGAAGCGACGCCCGGATTGACCGCGATCGCGCGCCGAACCAGTGCTTCGGCCTGCGGCAGTTCGCCGAGTTCATACCTGGCGACCCCAAGCATGTGCAGCGCGTCGAAGTTGTCGGGCTCCTCGTTGAGTACCGATTGATAAAGAGCGGCGGCTTCGGCGACCCGCGCTGACTTTTGCGCCTCCAGAGCCGCAAGCATGCGACGTTGCCGATCCTCGGAACGGAGCAGCCCTGGCAACCCGGGCTTACCATCCAGTGTTCGCAATACGCCGTGACAATTCTTGTACGCCTTGCCGCTGCCGCAGGGACAGGGCTGGTTGCGTCCGACCGGCTGCATCTCAGTCAGTAGGTCCCCCGCGCAGCAAGATTCTCGAAGCGCGTGTACTGTCCCAGGAAGGCGAGCCGAACCGTGCCGATCGGTCCATTGCGTTGCTTGCTGATAATGATCTCGGCGACGCCCTTGTCCTGCGTGTCCTCGTTGTACACCTCGTCGCGATAGATGAAGAGAATCACGTCTGCGTCCTGCTCGATAGCTCCCGAGTTATGACTAACGATGCCATCGGCGAGCCACGATGAGGGTCCGGGCACCGTGAGATCGAACACTTCTTCCTCGCCATCGGGACGAACGTCTACGACGCGATCCCAGAACACGTCCGAACGGGCGAGCTCGACAAGCTCCGGGGCTTCGAGTAACGCGCCATACTCGCACAGCAGCGCGCGCGACGGCGCAAAGCTGAAGTGCGCAGAGCCTCCATAGGAGGTCCCACGGCGCGCCGCCATGACGCGCTGGCTGATGCCCTTTGCGCGCATGATGGACTTTACCTGTTGGAAGACCTCGATCGGGATCGTATCGATGTTGGTGTTAGGCATCGTTGCTTCCAGCACTGTGCGCAGCGCCCGCGCGGGCGCTACGCGCGGGCCGAACGCTCCCACCTTGTCGAGGAAGCGAAGCTGCTGCGCCGAGCCCGACACATCGACCGTATACACGGGACCATAGCCTTTTTGCAGCACCGTGCGAAGGCGCGCGACGATACCGAGGCGCAGGAGCAGCGCGGCGACATCCGCGCCGAGTCTCGCGCTGCACGTGCTGAAATAGATTCGACCGGCACCTTTGCTGCCGGCGCCGCGCGGCGAAATCGAGCCGTCGGTCGCCCACAAGTGCCGGAGGAGCAGCGCCACCTGTTCGTTCGAAAGCCGGAAAACGTCCGCGGGCAGGCGCTTTTCATGCGACCGCTGGTTGAAGATGCCGAGCT
>DASWDF010000035.1:0-66033 GCA_036395475.1 Casimicrobiaceae bacterium | reverse complement strand
GAGTCGATGCACTGCAATTTCGGCATCGATCTCATCAACACGATCAAGATGGAGAACCCGCACCTGTGGACACCGGAGTTCCGCGAGGAGATCCGCGCGCTGATGAAGAAGGGCGTCGACCTCGAGTACGCCTACGCCGAGGACACGATGCCGCGCGGCGTACTGGGACTGAACGCAACGATGTTCAAGGAATACCTGCGCTTCATCGCCAACCGCCGCTGCCAGCAGATCGGCGTCGATCCGCTATTCGATAAGGCCGACAACCCGTTCCCGTGGATGGCCGAGATGATCGATCTCAAGAAGGAGAAGAACTTCTTCGAGACGCGGGTGATCGAGTATCAGACGGGGGGAGCGTTGAGTTGGGAATGAGGCGTCCGCCGCGTTAAACAACAAGGCGTGCCGCCCCGTTTTCTCGCTGCACGGGGGCACTACTGCTGTACGAGTTGCTCCCGGTAAAGTAGTAATTTTTCATGGCCATCCGTGTAGTAGCCTTAGTTGATTATGACAATGCGCGTCCGGTTAAGAAAGGTCGCGGGCCTTGGTCCTTCCGATCGCCGCGTCCGACTGCTCGGAGAACTGATCAGGTGGATGTGACGCGTCGCGCGCCGCACATGTTCGCAAAATTGCGAACTTCCACCAACCGGCCTACCAAGCTCATTTTGATGCGAGCCAAGACCCGATAAACCGCCGTAGCGCTCGGCTCCGACGCGACTACACCGACGACTTAGCCATATTTCGCGAACGGCTCATGAACGACCGCGGATGCCGTGCTGGACCTCCGATACGGAGGCGCGTAGACGGCCCTATTCGGGCGCAGGTTCGTCCAAACGGACGATGGGCACGCCCGCCGTTGCGAGTTAGCATTTTTGCTAACCACCCGAAATACGACTATGTACGAGCGCTCCCGGGTTCTGACGAGGAACATCGCGTTGCTGACAAGCGCGCGCGACAGCCGGCATTCACGGGCACTCGCGCGGGACCGCATACTTCAAACGCTCGTCGCGGACTGATCGCCGCCCGCACCGCGGTCGGCATGACGCAGGACGGCGTCGCCGCCAGAATGGGGACCACGACGAGTGCGGTGTCCCGTCTGGAAAGCGGCGTGCGCACGCGGCCGACGTTGCGAACCATCGAGAACTATGCGCTCGCCGTAGGCGCGCGGGTCGAGATCCGCGTGCGCCGGTGACGTCACCTGATGACGTCGTCCGCGCGCGCGAGCAACGCGCTTAGTCGAACGACCGGAGAATTGAAATGCTTTCGTCGCGCCGCGCTTGGGCTGGCCTTTTCCTCGCCTTCCTCGCGTTCGCAAGCGCTACCGCGCAGGACGCTCCGCGCAGCAGGATTGCCGGTGCGATCGTGCGCTCTGACGCCGGCGTGCTCGACCTGAAAACGGCGTCCGGCGAGAACGTGCGCGTGAAGCTTTCCGACCATGTTCGCATCAGCGCTCGCGGCGCGAGCGATTTTGCCCATGTGCAGGCGGGCAGCTTCATCGGCACGACGGCAGCGCCGCGCGCCGACGGCACGCTCGTGGCGAGCGAGGTTCACATCTTCCCCGAAGCGATGCGAGGCAACTCCGGTCACCGCCCCACGGCGGGAAACAACACCATGACCAACGCGACGGTGTCGAGCATCTCCGGCAGCAGCCCCACGCGCAGCGCGATGACCAATGCGACGGTCGCCAACGTCGGCAAAGACGGTTACGTTCCGCCGTCGTGACGGTTCGGCTGCTCGACGTTCGTTTGCAGCAGTACGGCGGCTTTACATCCCAGGCAACGAGTGAATCTCCATGACCTCTATTGAGGCTTGCGGGATCTGCAAGTGCGGATGGCCTTCGAATGTCTTCGCGGCTGTTTCGTGCGAGTCCGCCTCCACGATCGCATACAACATGATGTCGTTCTTTGTGTCAGACGTGCCTCGCGCGGTGACGGATTTGGTCTTGCCGACGCCGGCTCCCTTGTCAACGAACATCTTCATGTGATCGCTCATCCACTTTTTCCATTCGCTCTGCATCTTCTCTTCGTCCGCCTTTCTCTTCTCGGGCTCGGTCTTCTTCCAGTCGTCAATGACTGAGGCTGGCGCGAGATATGTAACAAGAAACTTCTTCATATTCGGACTCCTTCAAAGTCGGCGATCAACCCGGGTGGGCTTTTCTTGCCCGGCATGCCATACCTCCGGAAGCGCGGAAACAAGTTCGATCGCACCTCGCAAGGCGGGTTCCGCGCCACCAAACGCAGCGTGGTAACGGATTGGGAACGGATTGCCGATCGCGCGCGTTCCAGGGCGTGATACTCCGCTATGATGGTCGCGTCTCGAAAGAGCCGCGCCATGACGGCAAGACGATCCGACTTGCGCCTTGCACCTGCGGCCGTGACACGCGACACGGCGCACCGCACCGCGCTCGCCGACTGCGCGGAGGGCGAGCGCCTGCTGCAGCGTCACGGTTTGCGCGGGCTGCGCGCGGCGCAGTCCGAAGCGAGCGGCACCGGGTGGCCAACCGCCCGGTCCCAGTTCTGGCGCGGCTACGCGCTTCAGTTCGAAGACCTGGCGCTCGCCCGCGCCGAATGGCTGGCGGCGGAGGCGCGCTTCACCGACGAAGGCGACGCTTCGGGCTTCGATATGGCGGCCTGCGGATGATCCAGTGCACGCTCTTCGACACGCAGTCGTATGCCGGATTCGAAGAGCGCGCGAAGCGCGTGGAGCGGATGAGCCGCGAGCACAACGAGCGCCGCTCGCGTTGTTCGGCCTGGCTGCGCGCCTGATGCTGACCTCCGAGCGGCGTGAGAGCGTCGAAGGCGTAACTGACGACATCGAGTGGGCCTTTGCCACGCTGGGCACGGACATCGATCCCGGGATCGCGCTTCGCGTCGCCACGGCGGCGCTGCCGATGCTGGGGCTCACGCTCGATCGCGTGCGAAGCGAGGACTTCTTCCAGGCCGGCGCTGCCGTGGCCGCGTCGTCGCAAGTCGGCCCGTACAGTCGAGCGCTGTGGCACTGGCTGCTGGTCGACGCGCTTTGTTACGACCCGACTTGGGCGTCGCGACTGCACTCGGAGCTCGATGCACTCGAACGCCTGGCACACTCGAACAACTTTCGTGCGCTGCTCGCGCGTGCGCATCTCATTCGCGCCTCGATTGCGCTCGGTGAAGGCAACGCCGCCGCAGGGCGTGCGAGCCTGGACGCGGCGCATCCTCTGCTGAACCCGGCCCATCCGCCCGACTACTGGAAGTTCCCACTACTACAGCTCGCGCCACGCGCTGCAGATCGGCGCAGCCGAGGATGCCTGGGAGCATGCGAAGGTCTGCCTTCGCAAGATGCTCGACGCGGGCGTGACCGAAGCGCGGACGACGCCCGCCCTCATGCAGCAAGGGTTCGTGCTGGTCGCCCTCGGTCGGTTCGAGGAAGCCGTGGCAGCGTTCGCGCGCGCCACGCGCCGAGCTCAACGTCGGCTTCGCGCATGCCCGCAGTTTCTGTGCTTTGCGTATGTGTTCTTCGGAATCGCGACCGTCGAAATCGAGTTAACAATGTTGCTAACCAGCTTTCGGAAACACATCCCTTACCCCATCCGATCGAACGCTCGAGACGTGTACCGCCCCCAGCGACGCCGGATTACCAAGTAACTCAAAGCTCAGTTGGCTCTTGGATTCCTCGTTTACGCCGGCACGGCCTGCGCTACTTTTTCGCTGGTGTTGCTGGCGCCGCGGAGGCTGGCGCCGGTGGCGCATCGGAGTTCCACGTGTCGCGGATGATGAGCCACTTCCCGCCGCTCTTCTTGTAGACCGTAAGGTACTTGCCGATTTCGACCGAAGCACCCGATTTGGCCTTGACGGCATAGGTTCCCGACTCCCAGGCAAGGTCACCGGAAGTGCCGACGTCGGACTTGGCGTCGATGCTGAACGTGACGCCGGCCTTTGCCGATTCGGCAGTGTCCTTGGCGAAATACGCCTGAATCGCCGCTTTGCCGTTCGCAGCCGGGGCGCCCGGCGGGAGAAGCACGGCTTGTTCCGCATAGAGGCCGGAAACTGCCTTGGCGTCCCCTGCGTTATAGGCTTTCATCCAGGCTTGAGTGATTGCGTGGATGGCTGCTTCGTCTGTTGACGCTTTCGCGGCAGTTGCCGCCCCAGTATAGCCTGCCAGCAGGAGGACCCCTGCAAAGCAGCTCACTGCTTTCTTGAGTCCGATCATTTGATTTTCTCCCTTAGATTTCCGGCATCGACCCCTCTCCGTGCCGTGTCGAGACATGATACACGGACTGCGGATCCAACCTGACGAAGTGTGGACAAGGGCTGTGAAATTGGCGTCCGCATTTCTGTGTTCGAACCGCCCGCGTTGACGCTGAAATCAGCGAAGCGAACGGTTCTGCCGTATCGCGACCTCTGATTCTTCCCCCTCGGGACAGATTTCTCGACGGGCATAGGCAGGGAGCATTACGTTCGTCACTCCGCGGTGGCCGACAGCCAACGGGCTATTCCGTGCGATCAATCGCCTCCGAGACGGAATTTCATTGGAACGCGATTGCCATTTCGACGTTGATACACGCGCTCTCGCCGCCTTCTTCGAATGGTCTTGGCGATGCGCGTCTTCGGCGCGGCAAGAGTCTTCTCGTTGTCCTCGTGCACCGGGCGTCGACATGAGCTAGGCATCGGTCGATTGATTACACGTACAACATTCGGGACATATGTCAAATGTGCCCAGCAGGAGCACACTCTCCGTTCCCCGCCAGCTCACGCGATTCCGATGCACCGTCCGATTCCCGAGATTCCGTCGCTGAGACGTGACGCGGCCAACCAGCGCCTGCGGTTCCACAGGTTCCTGCTCGCCAGCGCTTTCTCGGTGCTGTACCTCGTTGTGCTGGTCATCTTTCACACGCAAGACAAGGTTGACCGCGAGACGCTTTTCGAGGCTTCCGCCATCGTCGCGGCGGCCATTGCCGCTTTTTCGATCCTTTTCCGGCTCGGACTCAATCTTCGATTTCCGGATCCCAGCTTGACCGCAGTTCAGGTTCTTGCCGCCGTGTTCACGATGCTTTTCGTGGTCTACCGCGCCCCGGACACCCGACTCGTCTTCGCCGCTTTCTTTTTCGTCGCGCTGATGTTCGGCATGCTGCGCTCCAGTGGCACGCAGCTCACCGTTCTGGGCTCCGTATCGTTGGCTTGCTTCGCATTAGTGACCTGGCGCCGCTATGCCGACAACCACGACACCGAAATGCTGCGCCTGGACACGCTCCAGCTCATCGTGATGGCAATAACGTTTCCGTGGTTCGTGTTCATCGGGACACGGGTGAAGCGGCTGAGCGAGGCGGATCGCCGCAAGGACGAGTTCCTCGCCAGCCTCGCCCACGAACTACGCAATCCGCTGGCACCGATCCGGATCGGGGTCCAGATCCTGCGAATGAAAGGTGCCGAGTCACAGTCGGACACCGTGCTGCCGATGATGGAGCGCCAGCTGCAGCACATGACGCGCCTGCTTGACGATTTGCTCGATGTCAGCCGGATCTCCCGGGGCAAGATCGCACTGCACGTCGAACGGATCGACCTGCGACACACGGTGCAGGCGGCAGTGGAAGCGAGCCGTCCGCTGATCGAGGAGATGGGACACGAATTGACGGTATCCGTGCCATCCGAGCCCGCGCTGCTCAATGCGGACCCGGTTCGCCTTGCGCAGATCCTTTCGAACCTGCTCGACAACGCAGCCAAGTACACGCCGCCCGGCGGACGGATCGCGTTGAAGGCGGAGCATCATGTCAACGAGGTGGAGGTGTCGGTCGCCGACAACGGCATCGGCATTCCCGCCGAAAGCTTGGGCTTGATCTTTGAGATGTTCACCCAAATCGAAAGCCCCGCGTCGTACTCCCAAGCAGGCCTGGGCATCGGCCTGTCGCTCGTCAAGGGTCTGGTCGCGTTACATGGCGGCACGATCGAGGTCCTCAGCGAAGGACCAGGCTGCGGTAGCGAGTTTCGGGTACGGCTGCCGACCCGGTTGACGCGGCCGGCGACCGCGCCGACTCCGGGCAGCGCCGCTCAGGGCCGCCCAAAGCTGAAGATCCTGGTGGTGGATGACAACCGGGACGCGGCGTCGAGCCTGTCGATGCTCTTGGAACTGATGGGACACGAGGTGCGCGTTGCCTACGATGGAGAGAAGGCGGTACAGCTGGCCGACGAGTTCCGTCCACATATGGTGCTCCTCGACATCGGCATGCCTCAGGTCAACGGCTACGAAGCGTGCCGTCGAATCCGGAATCACGATTGGGGTGCGGATATGACCCTAATTGCGGTGACCGGCTGGGGCCAGGACGAGGACCGGCACAAGTCCACGGCTGCCGGGTTCGACGGGCATCTCGTCAAACCGATCAGCCCCGAGACGCTCGCACAACTGTCGAGCCACTTGCATTCACCGCTCTAACCTCTGCGGTCCCCGATCAAAGTCCCTGACTGACTACGCTCCGGGCGACCGATAGCCGACTGCCGGCGTACGGCGAAGGGCCTCCAAGGTCTCCTCGACTGTGAGCAGCGGCGTCGTCTCGAACTTCGACAAGGCGCCACCGCCGCCGATCGCGATCGCGACTGCGGCCATCGAGACGTTGTCAGGCGCTTCCCAGAGGGTATAGCCGTCGTACGCGCCGAACGCGTACCAGAAGCCGTGCAGCTTCCCGCCGACTGACTCGATGTACTTGCGTGCAGCGTCGCGGCGGTCTTCGGGGTTCTTCATCAATCGAGCCCAGGTTTCGGGCGTATAGCTGAAGCGCGTCAAATAGAAAGCCATGGCCACAATCCTCCTTCCCGTGTCCCCGCGCCACTCGCAGGGCAGAAATTGTAGACCTGCCCGCTGGGTAACGGATACGCATTTCGATCACGCGAACCCGAGGATTCGGTGGTGCGCGCAGACCTCGGTTCTTGACAGCGCCTGGCTGAGCCGCGCAGTGTTCGTAGGAGTCCCGCGATGAAAGTTGCGGCGCCCGGTTGCCTCGAGACGCGGCTGTCCGCATTAGGGCAGCCCGTCGCGCGAATCTAGATCGTCGACGTCGATGCGCTTAGCGTCCAGCGACGTGGCGCATCCCAGCCCGCGCCTCCAAGGAGCTCAGTACACGTCAAAGTTGGCCATCATTCCCATGCTTTCGTGCTCGAGCTGGTGACAGTGGATGACGTACGGGTCGCGGTAGGCGTTGAACCGAATGAGCACGTCCACCGTCTCCCTGTCGTTGAGCAGCACAGTGTCTTTCCAGCCGCCCTCCCACCCGTAAAGCCTCCCACGGCCACCCGTTCGTGAGACGACCTGGAAGTGCGCGCCGTGAACATGGACCGGGTGCGGCGCGTTGCCTCCGGTCTTGAAACGCCAGCGCTCCGTGACCCCCAGCGGCACCCTGAAGTCGAGACGATTCGGGTCGTATTCCAGGCCGTTGATGCGGCTCATTCCGTCGAATGTAAAGCTCCGGGTCGGCTGGGACGGTCCGCTAAGCGGAAGGATGGTCGAAAGGACCGGGGGCGGCGAATAAGTGACGCCGAGCTGACCTGCACCCACGAACTTCACGAGATCCCATCGGGCATCGAGGCACCGCAGCGTAATGCTCTGGCCCGCGCCGAGCGTCCGGAAGTCGACCAACAGGTCCAGCCGTTCCGCCATGCCCAGCAATATTTCGGTGACCATTACCGGCGCAGGAAGCAATCCGCCGTCGTTGCCGATGATCGTGAGGGGAGCCCCGTTGCTCAGGGCGAGGCGGAACATGCGGGCGTTGGCCCCATTGAGCACGCGCAAGCGATACACGCCGCGATCGACATTGAGCATCGGGTTCAGCGTACCGTTCACGAGCGGAAACTTGCCTTTGAATCCGGAGCTGGTCGGGTTGTAGAGCAGGTTGCCTTGATTGTCGAAACTGGCATCGCGGATGACGAGCGGAACCTCGTAGGGGCCGGAGGGCAGGCCGAGCGCGTCTTCCTCGTCGTCTCGAATGATGAACGCTCCAGCCAGTCCCAGGCAGACCTGTTCTCCGGTGAGCATGTGCGGATGCGGGTGATAGAAGTTCAGCCCTGCACGCTGAACGATCGGGAAGCTATAGTCGTAGCTCGTTCCAGGCTCGATTTCGAGGAGCGGTCCGCCGTCATTCGCAAAATCCACGACCAGCCCGTGCCAGTGCGTAATGGTCGGGTCATCGAGCCCGTTCTGCAGCCTGGTCGTTACCATGTCTCCCGTTCTCGCAACCCAGGTGGGCCCGGGGAACTGGCCGTTGTAGGCGAGGACGCGACGCGGCTTGCCGTCTCCCATATTCACCAAAGCTGGTGCGCACGTGAGGAGCGGCAGGTTGGCCGGGGTCTGCTCCGGAACCGGCAACGGATACGATTCATCGCCATACCAGTGTCCACTCTCCGCAAGAGCCTCGGAGAGGGAGACCTTTGCTACTGTCGCCGCGCCAAGCGCAGCAATGCCCGCGCGCAACATCCTGCGCCGTGTCCAGTCTGCGGTGTTCATGGTTTACCTCTTGAGTTGAGGAGGACGCCCTGATTGAATCTGCTTCAGTCGGCTTTCCCGCCGTTTGACCTGAAGAGACAGTGCGCTGCTGTACCGACCAACGCTGCGGAGGTGATACAGCGCCGGTCTTTCAATGAATATTCGACGCTCGATACACGGATCGCGTGTTGACGGCTATCAATTGCAGCGGAGATATAGAATCGAGAGGGCGCACCGCGAATTGCGACGTTATGCCGCGGGTCCGATTGACTGCGTTGTTTCCACAACAGATCCGATGATCTGCCTCAGCAGGCGATCGAGCGACGTGTCGGCATTGCGCTTTCTCGACGTGGGCCTTGTCGAGCGCACGCGGCGCCAGCGATAGCAGTTCGCTCGCGAGGCATCACGGTGACTCCGCAATGAAGTACCCTTCGCGAAATCCAGTTAGCAACGTTGCTAACCAGTTTTCGGAAACGTATCGCTCGCCCCATTCGATCGGTGGCCCCATCCGATCGCCGTCGAAGCAATCGTCCAGGATTTGCTGCTCGTGGGCGAGCGCCTTCGCGCGTCCTTCCGCGTCAGCGCCATAGCGCGCGAAGTTTCTGCCGCCCCAATCCTCATCGCCGTAATGAACGGCGTCGGTCGACGAGACGAGCGCGATATCGGTACCCCACTCCAGCCGTTCTTCGTCCATTACCTGTGCGATCGCGTGCGCGAGCGGCGGCGCGACCTCGCTCATTCGCGCAAACGACATGGACGGGACAAGGATCGGCACGAACTGCACACCACGGGTCGCGTGCTGCAGGAACGGAAGCTTCGCTTCCACCGAGTGCTCGAGGCTGTGCATTTCGTCGCTCACGCGGTAGCTGCCTTCGGGCAACCGGCGCATGATCTTCTCGCGCAGCGGGGAAACGGCGATGTCGCCATACGCCCCCTGCCAGTGCGTGAAGCTGTCGAAGATCAACTGGTCCTCGAGGCCGAGCAGACGCGCCTTGTGCGCGACGCCGAAGATGACGACCACCGGCGCGGCGAGGTTTCGCAACACCAGCGGATACATGTAGCCGGCGTACGCATAGTCGTCGTGCGGCGCGATCCGTCGGACGACCGCCTCGATCTGGCGCTCGCGATGCGCAAAACCGACGACGTCGGCCAGGCGGCGCCGCTTTTGCGCGGGCAAATCCGATTCAACGTCAGGGAGAGCAGGTGGCGAGGTCATGCCGTGGCGCGAGGGCGCACCAGATTATCCACCCGCTACCCGCTTGCCGCCCGCCCGCGCGGCCACACCGGCAGACCTCGACTCGGCGCGCTGATAACGCGCGGCGACAACACGATGTCCGGCAAAACTCCGAATACGTCCGGAACGGTGACGCCTCCCGACGCTTTTGTTTGCGGACATCATCGCGTCGCGAGGGGTGGAGCTGTCAACGCCGCAGCAGGCTGCGTGTGATTGTTGTCGTTTCCTGCGTCAAGCCGGCGCGGATGCGAGCGTCGATCATCTGCGTCACAGGCTTCAGCGACGTGTCCGCGCGCTTTCTCGTCCGGAGCTTTCTGAAGCGCACGTTGCCCAAGACGTCGCAGTTCGCACGCAATACATCGCTCTGACCACGCATCGGCGTTGTGTCGACGCCGCGTCCGCTGCGCTACGCGCTCCAGCTCGACGCTCGAACCGTCCGGAAAGGAGTAGATTTCGGAATCCCGCGGCCCGCGCACCCCACATGCGAAGCCTCAACGCCCGCAACTGTCGTCGAGCCCTTCGTCTTCCAGCGATCGGACGCGTGCTGATCCGCGCGGCGATCGCGTTTCTCCTCCTCGGTACCGCCCACGCCGCCGACGCCACCGACGCCGCCAAAGTCCTTCGCATCGCGCAGTTCGAGATCGACACGCTCGACCCGCAGCAGTACACCGACGATCCTTCGTTCCAGGTGATACAGGCGCTCTTCGAGGCCGCGTACGAGTGGGACTACCTCGCGAAGACGCCGAAGCTCACGCCGCTCACCGCCGCGGCGCCGCCGGAGATCACCGACGACGGCAGGGTCTGGACCGTCAAGCTGAAGCACGGGATCCTGTTCAACGACGATCCGACCTTCAAGGGCAAGCCGCGCGAGCTCACGGCCGAGGACTACGTTTACGCCTACAAGCGCTGGCTCGACCCGAACGGACGGCGTGCGGGCTCGCCGGTGCTCACCGACCTGATCCTCGGCGCGCGTCCCGTCGTCGAGGCCGCCAAGAAGACGGGCAAGCTCGACTTCGACGCGCCGATCGAGGGTCTCAAGGCGCTCGACCGCTACACATTCCAGATCCGGATGAAGGACGCGAACTACCCGAACGTGCGCGACATCCTCGGCTTCGTCGCCGCCGTGGCGCGCGAGGTGGTCGAGGACGCGAAGGGCGACATCCGCACGCGGCCGGTCGGCACCGGTCCGTACCGCCTCAAGGAGTGGAAGCGCGGCTCGAAGCTCGTCCTCGAAGCGAATCCGAAGTACCGCGAGGCGTACTTTCCCGCGAGCAGCGACCCGGCCAATGCGGAGCTCGTACGCAGCATGAAAGGCAAGCGCGTGCCAATGGCCGGCACGATCGAGGTCAACATCGTCGACGAGGACATCACACGGCTTCTGCTGTTCGAGCAGGGCGGCCTCGACTATGTGCAGCTGCGCGGTGAAATAGCGACGCGCCTGCTCACCAACGGAAAGGTCAAGCCCGAATACGCGGCGCGCGGCATCACGCGCCACGTGCACTACGAGCCGTTCCTGTTCTCCGTCTACTTCAACACCAAGGACGCGACGATCGGCGGCATGACGAACGAGCGCGTCGCGCTGCGCCGCGCGATCGCGATGGCGTGGGACACCGACGAGTTGATCAAGGTCGTCCTCGCCGGCCAAGCGGCACCCGCGAACCAGATGACCCCACCGGGCGTCACGGGTCACGATCCGACGCTGCCGGTGAAGTCGATGTACGACCCGAAGACGGCCAACGCGCTCCTCGACCGCTTCGGCTACGACAAGCGCGACGCCGAGGGCTTCCGCAAGGCGCCGAACGGCTCGCCGCTCGCGCTGACGCTCACGCTGCGAACGGGCGGCATTTCGCGCGAAACGCAGACGCTATGGAAGAAGAACATGCAAGCGATCGGCCTACGTACCGGGTTCACGGTCGCGCCGTTTCAGGACGTGATCAAGGATCTCGAGAAGGGCAAGTTCCAGATCTACCAAGGCGGCTTCGGCGGCTCGCCCAGCGGCTACAACATCTTCGCGCAACTGCACGGCGTGCAGCCGCAGCGCGTCAATGTCACGCAATTCGCCAACGCCGATTACGACCGTGCGGCGGCGGAATTCCTGCGCGCGGCGAACGACGAAGAAGAGACCGCGGCTGCGCGCACGATGAACCAGATCGCTCGCACGTTCATGCCGGAATTGCCCGCGTACTTCCGGCTCGAGAACAGCTACACGCAACCTTGGCTGTTGGGGTATCGGCCAATGGTGTTCTCGAGCTACTGGAAGTATCTCGACATCGACAAGGCCAGGCGGAAGTGACGTCGCCCCCATCGGTCGAGCCGAACGACCGGTATTCGCCCGGCCCTCTTAGACTACTTCCGCTTACGGCCAACTGGAGACATTCGGCAGCGACGCGCAAATATCCCGAAAGCAGTCACCCGCCGTCGGGCGTGAAACCACGCTGGAAAGCGTACTATGAATGGACTTCCATTGGTCAACGAGGTGATTCAGTGATGGACCGGCGGACATTCGTCACCCTCGTCGCCGGCACATGCTTGCTCGAGCCGCTCGCGATTCGCGCACAGCAGGCGGGCAAGGTCTTCAGGATTGGATTGCTTTTCCCGGCGACCGAACCGACACCCGTGGGCCAGATCGTCATGGAAGATCTGCGTATGGGTTTGCGCGACCTGGGCTGGGTCGAAGGAAAGAACCTCTTAATCGAAACCCGTTGGGCGGGTGTGAGTCCGCAGCGCCAGCGCGAACTCGCAGCCGAACTCAAGGCGCTCCCAGTGGCGCTGATCCTTGCGCTCGGCACGATCACCATCCGCGCGGCGCGTGATGGTGCTCCGGGTCTGCCCATCGTCATGATCAACGCCGGAGACCCGGTGGGCGCGGGATTCGTGGCCAGCCTGGCCCGGCCGGGTGGCGACCTGACCGGCACTTCGGCGGCGGGCGAAGAGGTTCTTGCTAAACAACTGGAGCTGCTGTCGGCTGCCGTGCCGCAACTGAAGAGGGTCAGCGTGCTGATGAACAGCGCCAACCCTGCCAATGGATTCTTCTTTGACGCGATGTCGTTGCGCGCAAAGACTCTTGGCCTGCGACTTGATCGTATCGACGTCGCGGTGGAAGGCGAACTCGACGGGGCCATTGCGCGCGCCAAAGGCGGCGCGCTCGTAGTCGTGGGCGACCCGATGTTTTTGCGGCACCGCGTCCACATCATCGAGCTGACGCTTCGCTCCCAGGTGCCGTCCGTTTTCGGTGGCCGCGAATATGTCGCTGCCGGCGGTTTGATGTCCTATCTTTCATCCAACGCGTGGCATTGGCGTAGGGCAGCCAGCTTCGTTGACAAGATTCTCAATGGCGCGAAGCCCGCCGATATCCCGGTAGAGCAGCCAACCAAGTTCGAGCTGGTGATCAACCTGAAGACCGCAAAGGCGCTCGGCATCACCATCCCGCAATCGCTGCTGCAGCGCGCGGACGACGTGATTCAGTGATGGATCGTTCCGCATGGTTCGCGGCTCTCGCCTCTGCGCGGTCGCCAGCTAACGTGATTCGTTGAACGGCTGCTTTGCATAAAACCGACCGGCTGGAGTGGGTCGAACTCAGCCGAATGCGATGGTCCGAGTGCGGCCAGGAGCGGACGTCGGGACACGATCGCAAGACAGTCATGATGTCGCAAGCCGATCGAAAGTGCATCACAATCCAGTGCTCGGTGGCGCCAAAAAAAGTAGGTCCGAGTACCGCCTGGCGCGTGTGATGCACGTCGCCGGTTTTCGTAACATCCGCGCTTAGAGCGGCTGACGGACAAGCCCCTTCAATTCGGTGAGGCGTCCTCATGGCATTAGTTAAGGAGATTGCCGAAGTAATCAAGCTCCTGGGCGACGTCGTCAAGAGCACTCGCGAGATTGTCGACGCCGTCAATGACGGCAGGAAGTTCCTGGCATCGAGGTATCCGGAGGCGCGACAGGGCTTCAGCGACCTGTTCGCACAGATGCAGCGTACTGTCGAAGGTCTGGCTGAAGTGACGAAGGTGATCATGGGCTTTCGCTTCGTAACCGGAGGGGAAGCGGTCGATCGGGAGACTGCCGGTCGCGAGTTAGCCCGATTCAACGACTACGTCATTGAGCAAAAGAGCGACATTGCGAAACTGAAGAATCGGATCCGCGAAATGAAGGCAGACTGCGAAAATGCGTGCGCTGCGGGACAAGCTTGATGCTCGCACCGAGAGCCGCTCGTGGGGCACCATGTTCGGATTGTTGGGGGGGAAGGCGAAGCAGCGGGCGATTGAATTGTCCTGACCGGAATTCGACCTGAACAACAATGTCGGATGAAGTTGAAGCGCGTTTGATTCAACGACCGAGTCCGACCCGAAGTGGACCTATGGAGGGCAGTGTCAATCCTCGTGGAGAACGGATCGCAGTCTAGGGCGGTAATACGTTGTCACCTCGACCGCCGAGAGCCTTCCCGCCGGCAGCACATGCCGCCGGGTCCGGACCGTCCACGCGCGCTCCGCGCCGCAGAACTCGTGAGCAGGTCAGTCGTTATCGACGATCCAGCGTTGCAACCTGCCACATACGGATGCCCGAGACAGAGGATCACCGCTAAGCGGCAACCGTCGCAGTGCGTGGGAACACAGAGAATCTGAAGCTCTTGACCTTTGGTTCGTCGGGAAGCGCGAGCAAGCGACGCACCGTTGTGATTCCACGCGCCGAGCCATCCAGGGAGATTTGTCCCGCTTCAACAGCAGACATAAGTCCGGCATAGCCAAGCCACACCCTGGTGAAAGCCATCAGGTCAGCAGCGATAACGACATCAACATTCATGGGGGGAGCTTTAAGGCACACCTCGATATCATCGGGCCGCAACACCAACCAACAATAGCGCGGGCTGCGATTGAATTTGGGGATGCCGCGGAACTCGAAGCGAATGACGAAGCCTTGCGGCGGTATTTCGGCTGGATCGATCTGCCGGCGAATTCCCCAGACGAGCATTTTTGAATCGAGGTCATCGGGACCGATCAGCCCCTGGCCCCAGCGCTGGCCCCAGACGCTCATCAGCTCGATGATCGGACGGAAATCCTCTCCAGCGGGCGTCAGTCGATACAAATGGCCTTTGCCCTTAGGCTTCGGCTCGATGTACACGACGCCGGCGTCCGCGAGTTGCTTGAGACGCTGCGCCAGAACTGTCCGCGATATGAGCGGCGCCGCGCTGAGCAATTCGCCGAACGCGCGGGTACCGAAGCACAGCTCTCGCATGATGATCGCGGTCCATCGGTCACCGAAGACTTCGGCGGTTTTTGCGACGGGGCAAAATTGAGCGTATGTGAGCATGGCGCCATAATCGCTCTCGCGCCGCGCTTAGACAAGTACGTTTTTCGTACTTGACCCGAGGCGAGCCACGGCTACGATAGGAACGATTCAACCGTGGAAGGAGAGCGCTATGCGATTCTCTTCGAAAGCTCTTAGCTCGGCGTTTGCGCTGAGCATCGTCCTACTATGGTTTCCTTCAATTTCTTCCGCAGACGCGAAGGAGGACGTGGCCGCCGCAGCGTTGGCGTGGGCGCAGGCGCTTGGCGAAGACGATCCGGACAAGGTGTTGCCGCTCTACTCCGACGACGCTGTGCTGTGGGGGACGCTGTCGCCGACGCTGCGGGCCGATCGAGCGGCATTGCGGGATTATTTCGTGGCGGCTTTTAAGGCTCTCCCCGAACTCAAGGTTTCGTTCGGAGATCACCTGATACGCGTGTACGGCGGCACGGCGATCAATACTGGTTATTACACCTTTTCCTATGTCAAGGAAGGGCAGAACAAGCAGTTGCCGGCGCGGTACAGCTTCGCTTACGTGAAGAGCGGTGAGCGTTGGCTCATTGTCGATCACCATTCCTCGGCCATGCCATCGGTACCGAAATAACTTTCGCTTTCCCGACGCAGTCGCAATTGCCAGTCGAGCCTCCGTCACCCGAAGAGCGTATCCGTTCGGACGAATGTCTGCTCATGGCGAACTCGGCCGGTTGAAGGCAACCACGATCTGACACTGGCTGCCAGATCAAGTCTCGGTCACTACAATTGAATCACACGGTTCCCTCAGCAACTTCTACGCCGATGACCAGCGCATGATTGACCTGTTTCGTCAGACACTGGACTTGGCGGAGGGTGGGATCAAGGATGTCGAACTGCACAGACTAGCCGACGTCCTTAGCGAGGCCCGAATCGCCCTGCGTCCATGACCCGAGCATCACCGGCGACAGCACGCCAAACTCCTCGGCTCGCGTCTTGCGGCTTGCTGGTACGGTCTTACGGCTACCGGTACAGAACTGCACGACTTCCACTACGGGGTAAGTGGTCTGAACCTGCAGTTCGAGATTTCCGCCTAGACCTTGCCTGATCCCAAGTAGCTCGTAGTGCTCGTACTCGCCCTTGAGTACCGGTGGCAGGCACTTGGGCTCCCAGTTGCGCAGATTCGTGACTTCGGATTTCGAGTTCTTGAAGGTGGACGTGCCCACGAGCTTCGAATCGGCAAGCTTCCACGCCAGATCTATCTCGATGCGGTCGGTTGCATCCGCATATCCAATCCAGTTGGGTCGCCAACGACATTGGTCCGGCCCTGATAAACGCCAACGATGTGGTAGTAGACGATGCCGCCTTTGCCTTCACTCCAACGCCGACCGCGCGCCGAACGTGACACGGGTGGCGCGCGCGTGGAACCGTACCAACCAACGGTGAAGGAGGCGCTCATGAATCGTTTTGCTTTCGTGTTCGCAGGCGCGCTCGCGCTTCATGCGGCGAGCGTCATCGCCGCGCAGCGGACGTTCGTCGCCAGCGGTGGCCGCGACGCCAATCCTTGCGCACAGCCGTGCCGCAGTTTCTCGCACGCGATGTTTTACACCGACCCACGCGGGCGAAATCATCGTGCTCGACTCGGCCGGTTACGGCCCCCGTGACGATCTCCAAGTCGATATCGATCATCGCGCCGCCGGGTATCTACGCCGGGATATCGGGCTCCACCTTCAACGGCGTGACCATCAACGCAAGTGCTGCGGATCGAGTTGTGCTGCGGGGCCTTACGATCAATGGCGCCCATGACGGCATCCTGATCGAGCAGGCAGGGCGCGTCGAGATCGAGCGGTGCACGATCTCCAGAGTTCCCACATCGGCATCTGGTTGAGAGCGAAAGCCGACGTCACGATCGACGAGACGCGGGTCACCGGCAGCGGCGGCGGCGACGGGATCTTGGTCCTCAAAGGCGATGTCGTCATCAACCGTTCGCACAGCGAGGACAATGCTGCAAACGGCATCAACGTCGACCCCGACGCAGCGACCTCCGTGCAAGTCTTCGTTCGCGACAGCGTTCTTGCCCGCAACGGTTCGAGCGGCCTCGTGGTCAGTGCCGCGTCGCCAGCAACAGCGCGTTCGTGACCGTCGAGGGGACCGCCGCGGTGCGCAACGCCGGAGCCGGCTTCGCCGCCTCCAGCAGTCAAGGCGGCCTGGTCTCGCTCGTGGTGGCTCGATCGCCGCTCAGAACAATCTCGGCCTCACCGTGTTCGGGCTTGGGACGTTCGCCTCGGTGTCGGCGAGTACGCTCGCGCGCAATTTCAATCATGACCTCGAACAGTCGTTCGGGGCGTTGCTGCGTTCGCACGGCAACAATGCGCTGTCGGGCGATGGTCCCAGCAACATTTCGGGGACCGTCACACCGGTCGGCCTGAATTGACACGCACCCCTGGGTGACGGCGTATCGGCCGATGGTGTTGTCGAGCTACTGGAAGTATCTCGACGCGACAAGGCCAGGCGGAAGTGACGTCACCCCCATCGGTCGAGGCGACGATCGGCATGCTTGCACCGCAGCCTCTGCAAGCTTCGCAATATCCGCTACCATCGCTCTATCCGAAGGGGCGAAATCCCGCGAGCGAACGTGAGAGGGAAAATCGTGGCGACGAAAGCAGGCAAGACGGGGTTCTGGCTGGGCGCGATGCTGGCGGCGCTGTTGTGGACCGGCACGGCGCGCGCGCAGGTGGAAATCGAGTACTGGCAATACACGTTCGCGCAACGCGTTCAGGCGATCGACGAGCTCATCAAGCGGTTCGAAGCCGCCAATCCCGGCATCAAGGTCAAGCATACGCACGTTCCGTATGACGACTTCCGCGTCAAGATCGCGGCGGCCATCCCCGCCGGGCAAGGGCCCGACGTCGTGCAGCTTTTCTACGGCTGGCTGCAGGACTATCTGAAGGCCGGGCTCCTGCAACCGCTGCCCGCCGGCGAGTTCAGCACCGTTGAGATCGAAAGGGAGTACTTCCCGATCGTCCAGCAGATGAAGATCGACGGCAAATACTATGCGCTGCCGACCGCCGTGCGCTCGCTCGCGCTGTTCTGGAACAAGTCGCTGTTCAAGGAAGCCGGGCTCGACCCGGAAAGGCCGCCGCAAACGCTGGACGAGCTGGTCGATTACGCGAAGAAGCTCACGAAGCGCAGTCCCAACGGCGATCTGTTGCAAGAGGGCCTCACCATCGACATGGGTGGCCAGGATCATCACTGGCTGCGCGAGGTGCTGATCCGCCAGTTCGGCGGCGCGCCTTATTCGGCCGACAAGAAGACCGTCGCCTACAACACCGACGCGGGCGTGAACGCGGTCCAGTGGTACATCGACCTTGCCGCCAAGCAGAAGGTGGGACAGATCGGATTCCTGACCGACGGCGTCACCGCGTTCCGCTCGGGCAAGGCGGGCATGACGATCGACGGCTCGTTCCGCCTCGGCGCGCTCGACAACCAGAAGGGCCTCGATTACGGCGTGGCCGAGCTGCCGTCGCGCAACGGCATCAAGTCGAATTTCGCGTCGTACTGGGTGAACGGCATCACCGGCAAAGCTACCGGCGCAAAGCTCGACGCGTCGGTGAAGTTCCTGAAGTTCATCACCACGCCCGAGGCGATGGAGCTGTGGATGAACACCGTGGGCGAGCTGCCGGCGCGCAAGAGCGTGGCGGAAAAGGACGCCAACAAGAACCACGCGAAGTACGGTCCGTTCATTCGTGGCCTCAACTATTCCTACGCGACCGACTTCGTCAACGAGAGCGCGCAACGCAAGGTGTTCATCGACATGGTCGACAAGGTGGCGCTGAAGAACGTGCCGACCAAGCAAGCGGTCGCCGAGGCCGCCGCCGAAGAACAGAAGCTGCTCGACGCGTTCTACAAAAAGTAAGTGATCCCGCGGTTGCACGATCTGACGATCGGGCAGAAGCGCGCGATCTGGGCGTGGGGCTTCCTCGCGCTGCCGGTCGTCTTTTACGTCACGATCCGCTTCTATCCAGCGGCGGAGGCGTTCGGCGCTTCGTTCACCAACTGGAACATCGTCGGCCGCAAGGAATACATCGGCCTCGCGAACTACGCGCGCCTCGCGCAGGACCCCGCGTTCTGGAAAGTGATCGGCAACACGTTCGCCTATCTCGGACTCGGCGTGCCGATCAGCATGCTGCTCGCGTTTGTCGTCGCCTATTTCCTCGACCGCGTGCGGTTCGGTCACGGGCTATTGCGTGCCCTCTACTTCATCCCGCATTTGACCACCGCCGTGGCGATGGCCTGGGTGTGGCGCTGGTTCTACCAGCCGCCGCCGGTCGGCGTGTTCAACGATTGGCTCACGGCACTGGGCTTCGGCCAGATGCCGTTCCTGCGCTCGACGACGCAGGCGCTGCCGGCCGTGCTGGCGCCCGCAATCTGGGCCGGCATCGGATTCCAGATCGTGATCTTCATGGCCGGCCTGAAGGCGATCCCGCGCACCTATTATGAAGCGGCGGCGATCGACGGCGCGGACGCCTGGCGCGTGCTGTTCGAGGTCACAATCCCCCTGCTCCGCCCGACGATCGTGTTCCTGGTGGTCACGAGCTCGATCGCGTATCTGCGCATCTTCGATTACGTGTATGCGATGACCAACGGCCAGGGCGGCCCGCTCGACGCCACCAAGCCGCTGGTGCTGAAGATCTTCGAGACCGCCTTCACCCATTTCGAAATGGGATACGCCGCGACGCAGACGATCGTGCTGTTCGCGATCCTGCTCGCGATCTCGCTGATGCAACTGAAGCTCTTACGCAGCCGATGACCGGCGCGCGCAGAATGACGTCGGGAAGGATCGTCGCCTGGACGCTGCTGTTCCTGGGCGGCGTCGTCATGGTGATGCCGTTCGTCTACATGCTGGCCGGGTCGTTCAAGCCTAACAACGAGATCTACGAGCTGTCGCTGCTGCCGCACGAGCCGACGCTCGACAACTATCGGCGCCTCTTCGAGCGGTCGGGCTTCCTGCGCTGGTTCGCGAATTCGCTGCTGATCGGCACCGTGACAACCGCCTCGGTGCTGTTTTTCGACAGCCTGGTCGGCTACACGCTTGCCAAATTCCGCTTCCGCGGCCGTTATCTCGTCTTCGTCGCCATACTGAGCACGCTGATGATTCCGACGGAGATGCTGGTGCTGCCCTGGTATTCGATGGCGAAGAATTTCGGGTGGCTCGACACGTATTGGGGCGTCGCCTTTCCCGGGCTGATGACCGGGTTCGGCACGTTCCTGATGAAGCAGTTCTTCGAGGACGTGCCCGACGATCTGCTCGATGCCGCCCGGCTCGATGGTCTCAACGAGTTTCAGGTCTGGTGGCAGGTCGCGATGCCGCTCGTAGTACCGGCGCTGTCGGCGCTCGCGATCTTCACATTCCTGGGCAATTGGACAGCATTCCTGTGGCCGTTGATTGCCATCACCGACCGCAATCTCTATACATTACCGGTGGGCATCGCCTCGTTCTCGGGCGAATTCCAGACGGAGTGGGAGATGGTGATGACCGGAGCGAGCGTGGCGACGATTCCGACGATCCTCGTGTTCCTGCTGCTGCAGCGCTACATCATCCGCGGCATCGCATTGGCGGGACTGAAGGCATGAGCATCGCAGACGACGAGAAATTTCCGGCGCGGGTCTACAAGGACACCGTGCTCGCGCCGCTGTTCGAGGGCGTGAAGCGTCATCACTGGCGCTATCAGATGCAGATCAACCAGGCGAGCGCCGTGCTGCTTGCCGAATGCGGGTTGCTGACCGACGACGAGGCGCGCGCAATCCTCAAGGCGCTCGACGACATCGTCGCGACGATCGACCTCGACAAGCTCGTCTACACCGGCGAGCACGAGGATTTCTTCTTCTACGTCGAAAGCGAGCTGATCCGCCGTTTGGGCGTCGACGTGGCCGGCAAGTTGCACACCGGACGAAGCCGCAACGACATCGACCACACCGTGTTCAAGCTGGCGCTGAAGGACCGGCTGGCGGCGCTTCTCACCGAGCATGCCGCGATGATCGAAGCATTGCTCACGGTCGGCGAGCGCGAGCGCGACACCATCGTCGTCGCCTATACGCACGGACAACCGGCGCAGCCCACGACCTACGGCCACTATCTCGCCGCGTTCATCGAGCTGTCGCTGCGCGACATGGACCGTGTGCTTCATGCTGCGCGTACCGTCGATCTTTGCAGCATGGGTGCGGCGGCGATCACAACCTCGGGCTTCGGGCTCGACCGCGCGCGCATGGCCGAGCTGCTGGGATTTGCCGAAGCACAGGAGAATTCCTACGGCTGCATCGCCGCCGCCGACTACGTCACCGGCGTCTATGCGGCGATGAAGCTGCTGTTCATCCACGCCGGGCGGTTCGTGCAGGATCTCAATGCGTGGACCGGATTCGAGATCGGCCACTTGCACGTGCCCGACGCTTTCGTCCAGATAAGCTCGATCATGCCGCAGAAGCGCAACCCGGTACCCGTGGAGCATTTGCGCCTTATGGCTTCGCTCGGCGCGGCGCGCTGCGAAGCGGTGCTGACGAGCGTGCACAACACGCCGTTCACCGACATGAACGATTCCGAAGGCGAAGTGCAGATCGCCGGCTACGAAGCGTTCGACACGGCTCACCGGCTGATGACGCTGCTGGGTGGATTGCTGGCGGCGGTCAAGATCGACAGCGCGAAAGTGCGCCGCCATATCGACCAAGCCGGGATCACGCTAGCCGAGCTTGCCGATTCGCTGGTACGCACGGAGGCGATCTCGTTCCGCCAGGCGCACGACGTTGCGAGCAAGCTCGCACGCCGCATGATCGACGCCGGCATGACGCTGTCCGAGGTTCCGTTCACCGCATTCGAGGAGATATTCGCGGCGTCGATCGGCCGGCGCGCGCGCATGAGCGAAGTCGATTTCCGGCGCTTCACCACCGCGGAGCACTTCATCGCGATACGCACCATGCTGGGCGGGCCGGCGCCGGCACCACTCGCCGCCAGTTTCGAACGCTACCGCGCCGACATCGCGGCCAAGCGCAACGCTATCGATACGTTCGCAGCGCGCAAACGCACGGCGGAAACTGCGTTGGCGCACGAAGTCGCACGCCGCATCGCCGGCGGTTAATGAGTCTTACGTGCCGGGATGACGCGTAACACTGCGAACTCGTCGTCCCCGCGAAGGCGGGGACCCAGTGGCGTTCGACCAAGAGACGCTGGATTCCCGCCTTCGCGGGAACGACGGAGTCTTGTATCGTTTGTCACGCAATTGCGTATTACTCAGCAACCGAGCGCATGGCGCAACTCGCGCTGAAAGGGCTGGTGAAGCGGTTCGGCGCGGTCGAAGCCGTGCGCGGCATCGACCTCGACGTGGCGCACGAGGAATTCGTCGTGCTCGTGGGGCCTTCGGGATGCGGCAAGTCGACGATCCTGCGCATGATCGCGGGGCTCGAAGAGGCGAGCGGCGGCGAGATCCGCATCGGCGACCGGCTGGTCAACAACGCTGCGCCGAAGGACCGGAACATCGCGATGGTGTTCCAGAATTATGCGCTGTATCCGCACAAGACCGTTTACGGCAACATGGCGTTCGCGCTGCGCGCCCAGCGCCTGCCCAAGGCCGACGTGGACCGGCGCGTGCAGCAGGCCGCCGCGGTGCTGGGCCTCGAAGAGCTCATGGAGCGAAAGCCCGGCGAGCTGTCGGGCGGGCAGCGCCAACGCGTCGCGATGGGCCGCGCCATCGTCCGCGACCCGGCGGTGTTCCTGTTCGACGAGCCGCTGTCCAATCTCGATGCGGAGCTTCGGAGCCGGCTGCGCAGCGAGATCAAGAAGCTGCACCAGAAGCTGCGCACGACGGTCGTGTACGTGACGCACGATCAGGTCGAGGCGATGACGCTCGCCGACCGCATCGTGATCCTGAACAAAGGCAAGATCGAGCAGGTCGGCACGCCAACCGAAGTTTATGCCGCGCCTGTCAATCTGTTCGTGGCGGGATTCATCGGCAGCCCGGCGATGAACATGATCCCGGCCGAGATCGCCGCGGATACGAACGGGCGGCCATGCATCATGGCTGCAGGGGTGTGTCTGCTGCTCGACGCGTGCAACGAAACAGCGTGCATGCAGGGGATGAAGGCGATCTTTGGCATCCGGCCCGAAGATATCGCGGTGCTGCCGCCGGGCGCGGAGGCGCCCGCCACGATCGAGGCGCAGGTCACGATGGTCGAGCCGCTGGGCGCGGAGTTCCTGCTCTCCTTCGCGTTGAACGGCCATGAGCTCATGGCGAAGATCGCAGGCCGTGCGTTGCCGAAAGTCGGCGAAAGCTTGCGCTTCGCCTTCAACATGGCCCATGCGCATGTCTTCGATGCGGCCACGGGGCGATCGCTAAGGCGCTAACGGCGACCGCCGCACGTCGGCCGAGGCGCGCCATTCGCCGGTCGAAGTTCACGTCCGAGAACGCCCCGGGCGGCCGATTGCTACCATGACAACGTCATAGCGTCGCATCTTGCTTCGCTTCGCATCACGAGCACCATGAAAAGCATCAACAGCAAGATCCTGACCTTCGCCGTACTCGCCACCCTCATTCCGTCGATCGGTCTCGGGCTGCTGTCCTTCTGGCGCCATCAGGTGGTGATCAGCGACAACGTGGGCCACGAATTGCGCACGCTGGCGGCAGACAGCAGCAGCGAACTGACGATGTGGCTCAGGGAACGGGTCAACGAAGTCCGAACGCTGTCGACCGCGTACGTCCTCACCGACGGGTTGACGGCGGGAACGGCGCCGCCCTCGGGCCCCACCCGCATTGGGCCCCGTGAAGTGAAACTCTATCTTGGCTCCGTTCAGAAGAGGCTGGAGCCGCTGCTGGAGTTGACGCTATCCGATGCCGCCGGCCAAGTCGTCGCGAGCAGCAGTCCAACACCTGCACCGATCGTATTGCCGACGAACTGGCCGAACAGTGCGATCACCGAAGGTGTCGTTGTCGAGCGACCGCGCTGGGACAACACGCGCGCAACCGCGACTGTTACCGTGGTAGTGCCTGTCTTGTCGATGCACAACGAACTGCTCGGCGCGCTTTCGGCCGTGCTTGACCTGGGCACCGTTAAACCGCGACTGCAGAACCTCGTGCGTTCGTCATCCGCAGAGGTGATCCTGCTGGCATCCGATGGCGAGCCGTTGCTCGGCACGCGCACTGCGGCTACCGAGCTGATACCGCTCGCTGCGCAGCCGCTGCACGACCTGCGCGCCCAACCGCGCGAACCGCTAAGTCTGGTCGGCCATCATCGGCGTGAAGTTGTCGCGGTTGCCGATGCGCCTCGTTCGCTTCCCGTAATCGTCGTGGCGGAGAGAGATCGCGCGGAGATCTTCGAGGCGTGGCTCAATTTACTCGAAGTCTTTCTGCTGCTTACCACCGCACTGACGCTGCTGGTGGGGTTGGTCGCCTACTGGATGGGCCGCTCGATCGTGACGCCGCTCAACAGTCTGATCGCAGCCGCGGACGGCATCGCGCGCGGCGACCTGAGCGTTCAGCTGCGCGACGCACCCGCAGGCGAGATCGGCCACCTGACCCGCGTGTTCAACATGATGACGGACCGCCTACGACGTGGCCGCGCCGAGGTCCTGGCGGCAAATCAGGCCCTGCAGGCACAGAATCAGCTGCTGGAAAACCTCGCCGTCACTGACAGTCTCACGGGTCTGTACAACCGCAAAAAGCTCGACGACATACTGGCCGAGCAATTCGCGCGCTTCCAGCGGAACCACAGGCCATTCGCCGTGCTGATGCTCGATCTCGACTACTTCAAGTTGATCAACGATAACTACGGCCACGTCGCCGGTGATCAGGTATTGGCGGATATCGCTGCAATTCTCAAACAGTCGATCCGCAGTATCGACTACGCGGCGCGTTATGGCGGAGAGGAGTTTGTTCTCGTGCTGGTTGAGACGGGATTGGACGCGGCGCTCGACATCGCGGAACGCATACGCTCCGTTGTTGAAGGTGCCCAATTGGGTGCAAGCGATAAGCGGATTTCGGTCACCGTTAGCCTTGGGGTCGCGCATAGCCGCGATGAAGACGCCGGTCCTGAAGAAGCGCTTGGCCGAGCCGATCATGCTCTCTATCAAGCCAAACGCAGCGGTCGAAACCGGGTGCAATACGCGACGTAGCTATTCGCGCCGGCCGCTCGCGACCATCCTCGCGCGAAGCGGCGGTTTTACTTTCGTCCGCGCAAGTGACTGCCGTCGGGCCTGATTGTCGGCGGCCACGACGATCAATTGTTCCGCTTCCGCGGCACGGTCCATGGCGACACCATAATCGCCCTGCGCGAACGGCGTGGCGGTCGATTCGAGCAGGCGTTGTGCCGCGACGATCTGAGGAACGCTCGACGTCGCGCCAAGCGATGAGCGCAGCGACTCCATGGCAACCTCGACCTCGGCGATGTACGAGGCGGCGTCGGCCCGCGTCGCCAGCCGACGCAGCTTCACCTTTGCGCGGGTGACCTCGCGCTTAGATGCCTGCAACACCTTGACCTGAACGCGCTGATCGGAGCGCAGTTCCCGCACCTCTGCATCCCGGCTCGAGAGGTCCTGCCGCAATCGTTCGATCTCGCGGGTCTGTTCACCGCAGGGCGAGCATGTCGGCTCCGAAACCGATGCTTTCAGATGCACAGGCACGGTCGTACGCGCCGACGGTACGGCCGGCGGCGTAGTGACACAGCCGCTCGCAGCGAAGCTCAGCACCGCGACCAACGCCCACCGATCGGCGCGCTTCCACATCGAAATGCCTCCGTACGAACCTTGTCGGGGCCAGTGACATGGACTGGATGCCGGCCCGCATCTCGGGCGCACGCGATCCGTGCATGACGGCGGGAACACCGCCGGCAACCCCGCTACCCGCACACACATCGCCGGGCCGGAAGCTTTGCGTCACTGCCTTACGACAGTTTTGCCAAGTGAGCGCTGTGCATCGTGGGCGACTCGGGCTCGCACGATCCGCAGCGCGTTGGAATCACCGATATTTCGCCAATGCATCAGCCCTGTCAAGAGCCCCTATACTGCGTCATTCCAGGCGGCCGTCGTCTTGTCGGAAAATGATGCTGACCATCGAAGAACTTGCGAGCATACCGATCTTCTCGAAGCTGCCGGTCGTCGAGCTCGAGCACCTTGCGAAGAGAGCCGCGGACATGCAGCTCGCCGCGGGCGAGTATGCGGTTCACGAAGGCGAAGAGCGTGCCCTCTTTGCGGTGATCGCGGGCAAGATCGAGGTAACCAAGCGGATCGATGGCATCGAGCGCACGATCGGCTGGCGCACCCCGGGCAAGATCTTCGGCGAAGTTCCGCTCGCCCTCGGCGGGCCGTTCATCGGCAGCTATCGCGCGGCGGAACCCTCGCGCGTCATTCGAGTGGATGCGCAGCAGTATTACGCGATCGCCGCATCCGCGCCGGAGCTGCCGGAAGCGATCGGCGCACTCGCGCGCGAGCGAATCGGCGGTCTTCAGGGTCTCGCCGCCGAGGCGCCCAAGGCGCAAGTGACGATCGTCGGGCACCGCTGGGACACCGCCTGCCACGATTTGCGACGATTTCTCGCGCGCAACGAGGTAACGTTTAACTGGTTAATGCCCGACGACCCGGAACTGCCGGCGCGCTGGCCCGCACATCCGGATGAGCAGGACTGGCCGGCACTGCGCCTCGCCGACGGCGCGACGCTCGTCCGCCCGCAACCGCGCGAACTCGCGCAGCGTCTTGGACTGCAAACGAGCGCGCGCGCCACGGACTACGACACGGTCGTCATCGGCGGCGGTCCGGCAGGTCTCGCGGCCGCCGTGTACGGTGCCTCCGAAGGACTCAGGACGCTGGTGGTCGAGCGCGAAGCGCCGGGCGGTCAGGCCGGAACGTCGTCGCGGATCGAGAACTATCTTGGCTTTCCCAACGGCGTGTCCGGCGACGAGCTCGCGCGCCGCGCGTTGCAGCAGGCGAGGCGGCTCGGGGCGGAAATTCTGGTCACGCGCAACATCGTTCGCCTCGTTCCGGCAACACTCACGCTCCATCTGGACGGCGACGACGTTCTTCGCGCGCGGACGGTCATCATCGCGACCGGAGTGACGTGGCGGCGCCTTGCCATAGACGGGGCAGACCGGCTCATCGGCAAGGGCATCTCCTACGGGGCGGCGCGCAGCGAGGCGAGCAACACGCAAGGTCTCGACGTGTATCTGATCGGCGCCGGGAACTCGGCTGGTCAGGCGGCAATGTTCTTTGCCAACCACGCACGAACGGTGACGATTCTCGTCCGGGGCAACGCTCTCGAAAAGAACATGTCGCATTACATGGTCGAGCAGGTTCGCAGCAAGTCGAATGTCGTGGTCGAACTGCAATCCGAAGTGCAGGCGGTCCATGGTGGAACTCATCTGACGGCGATCGACATTCTGGATCGTGCGAGCGGAACGGTGCGCTGCCGGGACTGCGGCGGACTCTTCGTGTTCATCGGGGCGGATGCCGAGACCGACTGGCTGCCGACCGAGATCGCGCGCGACGATCGCGGATACCTGCTGACCGGCGTGGACGTGGTGAAGTGCGGACGCTGGTCGCAGGACCGCGATCCTTATCTTCTGGAAACGAGTGTCCCGGGCATCTTCGCATGCGGGGACGTGCGATTCAGCCCGGTCAAGCGCGTCGCCTCGGCGGTTGGCGAGGGGAGCATGGCGATCGCATTCGTCCACCAATATCTACAGCTCGGCGGGTCGCCGCTGAAGCCTTCTGCCTAGCAACGTTTCGGACTCGCTGACGGAGCTTTTCGCGCGAAATCGTTGCTATGCGGGCGCGTGCCAACCGGCGTCCGCCCATAGCTCCCCACTAACCGCCGAGTTACCGAGCATGAAGCAGATTGCGTCGGCGATCTCCTCGGGGCGAATGAGCCGACTCAGTTGCGTGAACGGCAGTATGTTCTTGTTGATGTAGTCGTCACCCATCGCGCGCACCATCGGCGTATCGGTGAATCCGGGGTGAATCAGTCCGCAGCGCACGCCATGGAAGATGGCCTCCTTCATGATCGTCGCCGCCGCTCCCTCGAGACCGGCCTTGGTGCTCGCGTAGGAAATCTGGCCCTTGTTCCCTTGTGAGGAAACCGAGCCGATGAATACGATGGCCCCTTGCATTCCCTCGGATGGCTGCCATCGCTTCAGTCCGCTTGCCGCGCGGTTTTCGGCAATGCGTCCGATCATCTCGAGCGCCCAGTACACGGGCGCCACGAGGTTCACATCGATGACCTGTTTGAACCGCTCCACCGGATAGATGCGCGCCTTGCCTGTATCCCTGTCGATTCGGACCGCAAGATCGTCGCGCGTGATGCCGGCAGCCGGCACGCACATCGTAACGGTATCGAACTGGCTGCTGATGGAATCGAAAACCGATGCGCGAAACTCGCCGTCGGTCGTGTCGCCCCGGTACGGATAGGCAACGGGCCGTCCAGCTTCGGCGTTGACTTCGGCGGCGACGGACTCGATGGCCTCGCCCAAGTCAACGAGCGCCATGGCGCGCACTTTGCGGCGCACCAACTCCGCCGCTACTGCCCGCCCAATGCCGCTGGCGGCACCGGTGATGACCGCGACCTTGCCTGCGATTTCCATATACGCTCCCCGACTGATTGCTGCACTGCAGCATCATGCCGCAAAACGTGCGGGATGTCACGGAAACCCGTACAGAAAGGCGCGGCGTGATTGCCTTGTTGCACAGACACGTCACTCTGCGGCGCGTGCGAACCGGCAGAACCGCCTGACGTATGAGGCATTGCCGATCGCGCCGATCGCCCTCGTGGTGCCTCACGTGAGATCGCGCGATCCTTCGGGATCGCCGACCAGTAGTCGCGGAGCCCCGAATTCCAGCGCGCGTTCGACCGCGCGATGGTTGATCCAAAGGACCGCGAATACGCGGTTGGGCGACCCGCGAGGCTTTCTTGTCGATGTCGGCGTGCCGTTGCCGGCGGGCCTTCAAATCACGTTTCTCGAAAAGCCGCCGCGCGCAATGCCGGGCCCGGATTTCGAGCAATTCACGATTCGCCTATTCAATTGCCGGAATTATTGGGTCCAAGACCCGACCGAACCCGACAAACCACGAAAATGGCGCAACGTTCAGGTGTGCTTCGGCTACGAGATCGTTCGCAATCCCTGGCCGCGCGGACCCGCCTGATTCTGCGCGTCAGGGCTACGGCTTCGTGAAGCGCTCCTCCACAAACGCGATCATCGCGTAGAACAGGAAGTCGACGTTCGCCTTCCGCGCGAAGCCGTGCCCTTCGTTGTCAGCGAGCAGATACCCTACCGGCACGCCGTTCTTGCGGGCGGCTGCGACGATCTGCTCGGCCTCGGTGTAGGGCACGCGCGGGTCGTTCTTGCCCTGCACGACCAACAGCGGCGCCTTGATCTTCTGCGCATTGTTCACGGGTGAGATGCGCGTCAGAAACGCGCGCATCGCCGGATTGCGCTCGTCACCGTATTCGACGCGGCGCAAATCGCGGCGGTAGCTTTCGGTGTTCTCGAGAAACGACACGAAATTCGCGATGCCGACGATATCGATCGCACCGGCGATTCGGTCCGGGAACAACGTTGACACGCCAAGCACCATGTAGCCGCCATAACTGCCGCCTTCCACCAGCACGCGGTCGGCGTCCAGATCCGGCTGCGCGCGGATCCAATCGAACAGCGCACCGATGTCCTTGACCGAATCCTCGCGCTTCATGCCGTTGTCGAGCGTGACGAACGTCTTGCCGTACCCGGTCGAGCCGCGCACGTTCGGTTGTATGAGCGCGACGCCCAGCACGTCGACGAAGTAGTTCCAGCGTCCCATGAATCCCGGCCGCGCCTGGCCTTCGGGACCGCCGTGAATCATGACGATCACCGGACGCTTCCCGGTAAATTTCGCAGGCGGCCGCGTGATGAAGCCGCCGATGGCGAGGCCGTCGAAGCTCTTCCATTCGATGCGCTCCGCGCTTCGGAACTGCGCGTCGTCGAGGTCAGGTACCTTGCTTTCCGTCCAGCGCGTAACGCGGTTGTCGCGCACGTCGATCGCGTAGACATCGCCCGGACTCTGCGCACTATCGACGGTAACCGCGAGATCGCGCGAGTCTTCGTGCCACACGAGGCGGCTTGCGCCTCCAAGTGGCAGCGAAGGTTGCGGCAGCGCGCGTCGCGTTTGCGCATCATAGAGTCGAAGCACGCCGACGCCGCCCTCGTTGGTGATCACTGCGAGCGTACGGCCGTCGGGAGAGAGCGCGATTTCCTCGACATCCCAGTTGCTGCTGTCGCCGAAATAGTCGAGTTTGCCCGATGCGAGGTCGAGATACGCGAGCTTTCGAAACTCGCCGTCGCGGTCGGTGGCGAGAAACAGGCCGTTGCCGTCGCGCGCGAAATTGAGGCCTGCGGAAAAAATCGGTTGCGCCGGCTTGGGACCCGCCGGCGGAAGCACGCGCTTGCGCTCTCCGGTGGCAACGTCCATTACCCACACATACGACTCGTTGATCGAGATGAACTCGAGCATCGCGAGCCGCTTGTCGTCGAACGAAAACGAGAAGTTGCCCCATCCGGTGCCGGGCAGCGTGACCACCTTGCGCGCTTTCGCCGGATCGAGCGGGTCGATGAGCGCGAGGTCCAGCGTCGGATTCTCGCGCTTGCCGGTTTTGTCGACGTCCGTCGATTCGACCAGGATGTAATCGCGCGCGTGCGTTATCCCTGCCGGCTCGTGCTTGCGGTTCGCGTCGGTCAGCAGCACGGGCGCTTTGGCGGCGGGATCGAGCCTGTAAAGCTGCTGCTGCTCGTTGCCGCCGATGTCGCGCGCGAACACGAGCGTGTCCGGAGCCTTGGCCAGATACGCCCCGTTGCGGACCGGCTCGGCGAATTCCGTGATCTGGCGCGGCTCGTCGCCGGGTTTCGCCACGCGATGGAGCTGCGTCACGTTGCCGGCGCGTCGCGCCACGACGAGCTCGCGCTTCGTCGGGTGCCAGCTCACCGCCATCGTCGGCTTGAATTCCGTGTAGGGGGCCATCTGTGCTGCAAGCGCAGCGGGAATCGGCGGGATGCCTTCGGCCCTGAGGTTCGCGTTCGGCGCGACGAGGTCGGCCGCGCTAGCTGTGGCAGCGAAGATCAGCACAACGAACAACGCTATAGGCATTTGCACGATAATTCAGGATGAATAAGTCGGGGCGGACGGAATGCTAGCCGCCTTCTCTGCGTGTGCGCAAGCAAGACGCCAACGCGTGTCGTGATCCCCGCCGCGAATCACGATGTCTCGCGCCCACGGCGTAAGGACGCCCTGATGGTGTAAGCGGCTTCGATCTAGGTCAAGCCGTTTCGGCCCACTCTATGCCACAGTTGCACCCGTCTACGATCGCCGGAAAGCCAAATGATGAGACTGCTTCTCGCTGTTCTCGCAACGCTGCTCCTCAGCATCGGCTGGGCAGCGGCAAATCCTGCGTCCGCCCAAAGCCCATCGCTCAAGGGTGAGGTGCTCGAGGTCAAGGACGTCGATGCGTACACCTATCTGCGCCTAAAGACCGCAGAAGGCGAGATATGGGCTGCGGTCAACAAAGCCGCTGTGAAGAAGGGCGCGCAGGTCACGATCGAGAACGCGGCGTTGATGACCAACTTCGAAAGCAAGACGCTGAAGAAGACCTTCGACAAGATCGTGTTCGGCAATCTCGCCGGGGCCCAACCCGGCACGACCGCGGCGAGCGCGGCGAGTGCACCGCCCGCCAGCGGCAACATGGGGGCCATGCACGCTGGCATGGCGAAGCCGATCGATGTCGGCGACGTCAAGGTCGCGAAGGCAACCGGCGCGGACGCGCGCACCGTCGCGGAGATCGTCACCGGAAGGGCGGCCCTCAAGAACAAGACGGTTGTGGTTCGCGCCAAGGTCGTGAAATTCACGCCTGGCGTGATGGGCAAGAACTGGTTGCACGTGCGCGACGGGTCCGGTTCAGCCGCCGAAAACACCGACGACGTGCTCATCACGACGAAGGACGAGACGAAGATCGGCGATGTCGTGGTGGCAAAGGGCGTCGTGCACACCGACGTCGATCTCGGCTCGGGTTACTCGTACAAGGTGCTGGTCGAGGACGCGACGTTGCAGAAATAAGCAACCCGCCGAGCACTGACATCATCTTGACGGCTCGTCCTCGACGAGTGCGTTCAACGGGCCGATAGCCGCCGCATCCCACCTCCGAGACCTGATCGAGACAGCGCGCCTTTTCGAGGCGCCTCGGTTCAAGCTCGCATGTCCGCTCCCGTCCGTGGCGACTGTCTCGCACGAGGCCGGCGTCGGCGAGCGCGTGCAGGTGCTTCGTGTTCGCGGACGCATCACGATCGAGCAGATCGAGCGCGTGCTCAAGGAGCGGCGCAATCGAACGATCTGACGATGTCGACTTTTTCCAAACGCTCGCCAGCGCGAACAGCCGTAATCGGCCACGAGCGGTCATAGCGCACTGCACTCCATAGCAGCCATTGATCAGGAGATGTCGGCGGCAACCGACAATTTGATTGTGGTGATTAGTCTTCTGCGAAGAGCGTAGTATTAGCGCGTTCTCGTTTGACGAGGTGGTGATAGATCATGATGCGCATGTCGGCACCACACCGGGGACACACGAGCGGGAACACTGCGTAGAGGCGAGCCAACAGCAGCGCCCAGGCGTAGCGGGCGGCGCGCCGGGGTGCCGGTTCGGTGGCGGGTGGTGGATGCGGGAGATTCTGGCACGCGATCGTGGCCCCGCCGACGGTCGCATCGCGTTCCTCCGCGTATCGAGCAAGGACAACAACGCTGGAGGAGCAGAACGTGAAGACAAGCGTTGAGGTGATCACGCTCGCCATCGCGGGACTCGCCGTGCTGCTCGGAGGCGATGCGCTTGCCCAGCCCTATCCGACGAGGCCCGTTACATTCGTCGTGCCGTTTGCCGCGGGCGGCGCCACCGACACGCTCGCTCGCCAATTTGCGGAGCGGATGGCGCGTACGTTCGGGCAAAGCATCGTCGTCGAGAATGTCGCCGGGGCGGGCGGCACGATCGGCGCGGCACGCGTCGCACGGGCGAAGGCGGACGGCTATACGTTCCTCATCGGCCATATGGGTTACATGGCTGCCGCCGTCGGTCTCTACGCCAATCTTCCTTACGATCCCGTGAAGGACTTCGACGCCGTCGCGCGTTTTCCCGACACCCCATTGGTGCTGCTGGTCGGGCGCAATACCGGCATCGGCGACGTGCGCGCCCTGATCGCGCAAGCCAAGCAGAGCCCCGGCAAGCTCAACTTCGGCCACGCCGGCGTGGGCTCCACCGGTCATCTGGTGGCCGCGCTATTCGCCAGCACCGCCGGCGTCGAGCTCACGTTCGTCGCCTATAAGGGCAACGCGCCCGCGATCGCGGACATCCTGGGCGGACATATCCAAGGCATGTTCGACCAGTCGAACACCGCTCTTCCGCAGGTGAAGGCGCAAAAGGTCGTGGCGCTCGCCGTCACGTCGCGGCATCGACTGCCGCAGATGCCGGAGGTGCCGACGCTCGATGAAAGCGGGCTCGCGGGCTTCGAGGCGGCGACCTGGTACGGCATCTACGCGCCGAAGGGCACGCCGCGCGGGGCGATCGAGCGGGTGTACGCGCAATTCGCCGAAGCGATGCAGGACAAGACCTTCACCGACAGGCTGACGGAGGACGGCTACCAATTGCTCGATCCGTCGGCTATGACGGGACAGGCGCTCGCGGCACATACACTGGCCGAAGTGAAGCGTTGGAAGAAGGTGATCTTCGACGCCAGGATTCCGCTAAATTAGTGCCTACCCGATGACGCCCAAAGAACGCGTGATGACGGCACTGCGCCGCGGCCGGCCCGACCGTGTGCCGTGGCTCGAAGGCTCGTTCGATGAACGGCTGCAGACACGGATCATGGGCGGGCGGAGCGACTTCACCCCGGGCGAGTTGTGCCGCACCCTCGGGATGGACGGCTTCGGTTACCGCTTTCCGACAACCGGCGTCGGGTTGCCCGAGCAGGCGCTGCGCGCGGCGCAATCGGCCAAGGAGGCGTTCTATTTTCCGAAGCGGATCTCGTTCGACTTTTCGCCGCCGTGGATCGCGGAAATGAGCACCGAGCCCTGCGGAAGGAGCTTCGTCAAGAGGGGGCTGCTCGTCGACCGCGATTCGCTCAGGCTTTTCGACGAGTTCCTGCCCGATCCCGACCATCCGGCACGCTACGAGCAGGTGGCCAAATGGATCGACGCGTATCGCGACGACTACGCCGTGTTCGCGCGCGTGCGCCTCGGTACGGCGAACACGATCGAGAGCATGGGGCTCGATGTGTTCTCGCTGATGCTCTATGACGATCCGGACCTGGTAAAGGCAATCCACGAGTGTTTTTCCGAATGGTCGGTGCGGGTGGTCGCGAATCTGAACAAGCTCGACTTCGATTTCTATTGGGCGTTCGACGATCACGCCGACACCAAGATGCCGTGGGTCGATCGGGCGATGTACGAGGAGTTCTTCTATCCGTACCAAAAAAGGGTCGCCGATGCGATGAACGGAAAGCCCTGGGCATTCCACAGCGACGGCAACCTTTTCCCCATACTCGACGGACTGTTGCAACTCGGCATGAGCGCCATTCATCCGATTCAGCCCTCGGCGATGGACATCGGCCGCATGAAGACGCAGTACGGTTCCAGAGTGTGCCTGATCGGTAACATCGACCTCGATTACACGCTGACCCGCGGCACGCCCGACGAGGTGGAGAAGGAGGTGCGAGAGCGGATCGCGCTGGCGGGGAAGGGCGGCGGCTATATCATGAGCAGCGCCAATAGCCTGACGGACTACTGCAAGACGGAAAACGTCCGCGCGATGTCGCGGGCGCTGCAGACGCACGGCAAATACTGAAACGCAACCGCGCGTTGCATCCGCGTTGCGTCATCCCGCGCGCGCCGAGAGACGTTTCACGCCGCCGACGAAGCGCTGCAGCGTGCCGGAGAGCACGCCGCGCGGAATCATGGCTTCGATCAGCTGAAAACGCCCGCGCGTCGCTGCGGCGCGCTCCAGCGCATCGCGTAGTTCGTGTCGCGTGCGCACGCGAAGGCCGTCGCCGCCGAGCGGCGCAGCGATGTCGGCAAAATGCCAGTCGTCGAGAGTCGTGAATTTCGATTCGGGCTGGAAAGTGTGCAGCATCTCCCAGCACACATTGTTGAGCACGACGACGATCGGATCCCAGCCGTAAGCGGCGGCAATTGCCGAGCTCCCAGCCCGTCATCTGGAACACGCCGTTGCCGACCAGCACGAGAGGACGCTCGCCGAGCATCCTGCAGGCCAAGCCCGGCAGGCACGCCGAAGCCCATCGTCGCGAAGTACGCCGGCGCAACGAGCGCCGAGGGATAGGGATAGTAAATCCAACGGCCTGACGCGCCGTCGGGAGCAGTGTAGCGCTTCATGACTTGCCCGTGCCGACGGGAAGCTGAGGCGATGCGGCGTCGCGGCGGGCCACGGTGCGGCCGGAGGTGGCCGAACGCACCCATTGATGGGCTCGGGGCTGAACGGCTGGTATCGCGGCATTGCGGACACACAACTAATTGCCGGGAACGTCGGGTGAGGGTCGATCTCGATCGTTGGCCGGCTAAGCAGGTTTTTACTCGATTATGTAGTTGGCGCGAAGAGATACAGATTGCGGGATCGTGATACCGAGCGCCTTAGCGGTTTTCATGTTGACCACCAACTCGAATTTAGTCGGTTGTTCGACTGGAAGGTCACCGGGTTTTGCGCCATGCACCACTTTGCTGACATAGGAGGCGGCATTGCGGTAGGCAGTTCGTAGATTTTCGCCATAGCTCATCAGGCCGCCTTCGTCGACGTATTCCCGCGCACCGTAAAAGGCCGGTAGGTTGTGCTTGGCCGCAAGTTCGACGATGAGCGCGCGCTTAGTGAGAAACACCGGTTCATCCGGCAGTACGAGGATGGCGTCCGCCTTTTCGCGTACTGCCGTTTGGAATGCGAGCGGCAGATTCACGTTGGCGGGGCTCGTCACCTCGATCCTGATCAGTTCAACTTTCAGCGATTGCGCGATCGGAGCAAGCGCTCTCCACATGCGCGGGTGGACGTCGCTTCTTGCCTCCAAGAGCACCGCGATCCTCTCTGGTTTGGGAGCAATGCTCGTCAACAGCTCCATCATCTTGGGCAGAATGTCCTCGGCCTCGCTCGCGAGTCCGGTGATGTTGGTGCCGGGCTTGGCGAGGCTCGTGATCAGGTTTTGCCCGACAGGGTCGGCGACCGCCGCCATAATGATGGGCGTCGAGGCGGTCGCTTGCATCGCGGCGCGCGTCGAGGGCGTACAGGTGGTGACAACCGCATCCAGCTTCATCGCCGCTAGCTCGCGCGCAAACTCCGGTAGCCGCGAGCTGCCGTCGGCATAACGTCGCTCAAGGACGAGGTTCCTGCCCTCGACATAGCCCTGCTCGCGCAGGCCCTGCAACAGCGCCTGCTCGAGATGGCCACGTTGTTCCAGGCCGCCCATGACAAGGATGCCGACATAGGCCTTAGATTCCGACGGCTGCGCGAGGCCGACAGTGGGCGCCGTCAGCAACAGTACCGTCGTGGCGATGGCCGCAGCAACGCTTTGCATGTTCGCGCGCATACTCGAGTGCCGTTTGATGTCTAACCCAAGCCGCCCATCGCTTCTGGCCAACGATGCCGATGGCGCGATCGGGCGCTGATATTGTGGTTGCTTTTTGCTACCGCGTCGACCCGATTATTCACATTGTCTTTCGCACGACCCGCGGCGAAGGTGATCCAGTAATTGAACCCTTCCAATTGTTCGTCCCTCTCGCGTTACTCTGCGGGGTCGCCAGATCCACTCGTTTGTTTGAACGTCCGCTCTTGAGAAGATCGGACGGCTAATCGGGGTCGGCATTTGCCGATCTTTTCCTGCTTTAGAATTGGGGTACGAATGCACCGGACGCCACTGGGGTAGCGCATCCGGTCGGCGGTTCCGGCTTCCATGATGGAGAAGCGCCATGCCTACTTACCGATACCGCTGCGAGAAGTGCGGCGAAATTTTCGAGCATGCCGAACATCTCGCCGAACATGAAACCGCTCATCCGCGTTGCCCTAAGTGCGGAAGCGAAACGGTTCAGCACGTCCCGACGCCATTTGTTGCGAAGACTTCAAAAAAGAGCTGAGGCCTCCCCTCGTCGACTGGTTTTCATGCAGGGTCAGACTGTTCAGGAATCCAGGCGGAAACTCAAGTAATAGTTCGGCCGGGCCAGCGGGCGTTTTCGTCCTGCCGAGAAGACCAATCGGGTGGTTTGGGTCGTGAAGCGCCCGTTGGGCGCGATCAACATGAAGCTCCTTTCTCTCGACGAAGGAGCCATTCGTGGATACCGCCACGAAGACCGAAGGACGTGCAACGCCGTGGAACTAGGGCAAACTACTCGGACAGAAGCCTCCTCTGAAGCTGAAAGAGATCTGGGCCACCCGGATTCGACTGCAGCTGACTCATCGACACCGTGAACTCGCGTTATTCAACCTTGCCATCGACAGCAAGTTGCGCGGCTGCGATCTGGTTGGGCTTCGTGTCCACGACGTGGTCCAGGGCAGTCACGTCGCCGCCCGCGCGATTGTCATGCAGAAGAAGACCCAGCGGCCGGTGCAATTCGAGATCACCGAGCAAACGCGGGACGCGGTGGCCGCCTGGATCACAGCGGCCCCGCCTGAAGCCGGAGCAGTTCCTTTTCCCGAGCCGCGTTACGGAGTCGCCCCATCTATCGACCCGGCAGTACTCCCGGATCGTCGGGTCCTGGGTAGGGTCGATTGGGCTTGACCCGGCAGCCTACGGCACCCATTCAATGCGCTGCACCAAACCGACGCTGATCTACCGACGGACCAGGAATCTCCGGGCCGTACAACTCTTGCTCGGACACACGAAACTTGAAAGCACTGTCAGGTATCTCGGGATCGAAGTCGACGATGCGCTGGAGATCGCTGAGCAGACCGAAGTGTAGTCGTGTCTGGCTGGTTGCGGCCGCCGAGTCCGACGGTCGCAGACGGCCAAGAGCGGCCTTAGGGCACCGCGCTTCAAAGCAGCCATTGATCAGTGCTTGTCGTCCAAGTCCGGACAATCACACTCTGACTTGGCGTCGGTGAAAAACGGATGGAGAATTTCCATCACGCATCGTCGGAGAGCCAACCATGAATACCGGGAGCAAAGGCCCTGCGTACGACCGCCAGCTACTGCTTGAGGGCGTAAAGCGCAATGCTGTGCTCGACCTGACGGAGGTGCAGCGATACGGGATCGAAAGCTGGGATGATCCTGACTACGTTTGTATTTACGGCCTCCGGCCTGCCGATTGGTACAGCAGAGGGATACGGATTCTTGGACGAACCGCGGTGGAATGTACCCGCGATAAGCTGGCCGAAAGTATCGGGAGAGACATCGCCGCCGTTGCCAAGTCGGTTCCGCTCACATCCGCTGCATTGGTAATCGATCCTTTCGCCGGCTCGGGCAACACTCTTTACTGGATGGTCCGCCACCTACCTTGGCCGCGTGGGTTTGGATTCGAGCAAGATCCCCTAGTGTTCCAGTGATGGACCGGAGGACATTTGTCACGCTGGTCGCCAGCACGTGTCTGCTCGAGCCGCTCGCGGTTCGCGGACAGCAGCCGGGCAAGGTGTTCAGGATTGGATTGCTTGTTCCACAGTCCGAACTGACAGCTGCGGATCGAATCGACGTGGAGGCTCTACATGCGGGTTTGCGCGATCTTGGCTGGGTTGAAGGAAAGAACCTCGTGATCGAAACGCGCTGGGCTGGACAGAATCCGGAGCGCCAGCGCGAACTCGCGGCCGAACTTAAGGCGCTTTCAGTGGCGCTGATCATTGCGCCCGGCACTATCACCATCCGGGCGGCGCGTGACGGTGCTCCCGGCGTGCCGATCGTCATGGTCCTTGCCGGGGACGCGGTGGGCGCCGGATTCGTGGCCAGCTTGGCCCGGCCGGGTGGCGACCTGACCGGCACTACGGCGGCGGGCGAACAGGTACTTGCCAAACAACTGGAGCTGCTGTCGTCAGTCGTCCCGGCGCTCAAGAGGGTCAGCGTGCTGATGAACAAGGCCAACCCCGCCAACATATTCTTCTTTGACGCGATGTCGTCGCGCGCAAAGAGCCTTGGCCTGCAGCTTGATCGCATCGACGTCACGGTGGAAGGAGAACTCGACGGAGCGATCACGCGCGCCAAGGGCGGCGCGCTCGTAGTCGTGGGCGACCCGATGTTTACGCAGAACCATGTCCGGATCGCCGAGCTGACCGTTCGGTCCCACGTGCCTGCCGTTTTCGGCGGGCGTCAATATGTCGCTGCCGGCGGTTTGATGTCGTATCTTTCACCCGGCGCGTGGCATTGGCGCACGGCAGCCAGCTTCGTTGACAAAATCCTCAAAGGCGCGAAGCCCGCCGATATCCCGGTGGAGCAGCCGACCCAGTTCGAACTGATTATCAATCTGAAAACTGCCAAGGCTCTGGGGATCACCATCCCGCCGGCGTTGCTGCTTCGGGCTGACGAAGTGATTCAGTGAGCGATCGTTCCACATGGTGGGCAGCTCTCGCGTCACTTTGCGCGGTCGCCGGCTAACGTGGTCCGTTCAACGTCTGCTTTGGAGGCAGGCCGACCGGCTGGTTTGGGTCCGACAGCAGACAATCGCACGCGTAAAGCATGTAGTCGCTCAAAAGAGGCGCGCCCGAATAGGGGGCGCATTTGGCGTAAGCGCCCGCGCTCGATTCAACCGAGACGAACCTGCGTTGCGTCACCAAGCCGGTTGCTGCGCGACGGTAACATCGCGCAGTTGGCGTTCAGTTCACGAAAGGTCGCAACACCGACATCCATAGCATCGCGTAAGCGAAGCACCACGTCAGCGTGCGCCAGTCGCGATATCGTCCGAGGGCCGAGTGCTTCGCCGCCCGCGTCAATTTCTCCTGCGGCAACCAGAACGTAACGGCTGAACGCTGCCGTGACAGCCACACCCAAGCGATGACGAGAAACGCCGCGGCCACTAACATGCGGCCACCGGTGAGCTTGCCATCCGCCGTCGCGTAGAAGTCGAGACCGACGACGATCGTCGTCACCACGCATCCGATGAAGCCGGCACGAAGCAGTTGTGCCGGTGTCCGCGTGCGCTTCGCAACCTGATGCGCGATGAGTCCCCACCATACCGCCGCCGCAAAGGTGGCCATGGCAGGGAATTGACTGATCGAAAGATCCTCGGCTTGCCCATTCTGGTCGGGAAGGACGGCGCCGGCGGCGGTGAACACGAGCGCTGCGACGGCACAAAGCACGTGCTGCACGCGGACCACGGCCTTTGGCAAACGCGTCTGCGTAACGGCGTCCGGGACCTGCCGTAGCGCGAGCGCACGGTCAACTCTTCTGATGTCCCAACGGCGAAAATCGATCCATTGACGCCGCCACAGCCATTCGAGACTCGCCGACAAGTCGATGCCCGTGCCGATCACCGTAAGACCCTCGTCGCGCAGATGCTGTGTCTGCGCATCGATCCACGCGACCTGAGTGCGGTTCGTCAGCAATAGGACAGGAGTCGTCGCCTTGCCTGATGCCGGCGTCTCCGATCCTCCAAGCGCCAGAAGTTGCTCCCGCAATCGCTGCGCCATCGGCGCATCGACCGGATCGTGGGCCAGCGCAAATGTCTTGACTTGCTCGAACTGGGACGCGAGCTCCGCGCGCGCGAACGCCGCGTTCGCTACATGTCCGATGCGATAGGTTGCCCATGCCTTTCCGGTCGGCGTCCAGCGCAGCAAATCCTCGGGACGCACGAGCAGGAGGATGCACAGCCCCACAATCGGCGTCGCGAGGAACAGAACGCCCAGGCGCCAATGCCGGCTGAACGTGACCGCTACGTCATCGGTTGCCAGAAACGAGAGACCGCTGAAAAAATATCCTAGCGTGGGTAACGCGAACACGATTGCGAGACAGAGCAGGCATAGTGCGAGTCGCGTCATGTCCATGCGCCGGCGCACGAACGCGAAACAGAAGAATCACACCAAGGCGAGCGCTCCGAGCGGCGCTGCGAGCAGGACGAACAACCGATATTCCGTGTCGGCAGGAATGTCCCAGCTCGCCGCCAGGAAGTACCCCAGCGTGGGAATGGCAAGGGCGAGCGTCATCACCACGACCCACGGCGGCAGCGCAGGCCATGATCCCGCTGCGCTCGACGACGCAGTCACGCTGGCGCCGGTTGTAGCGGGCACGAGATGCGTCGTCAGCCTTTGCAATGCACGGCTGAAGGATCCTCGGAAATCCACGACTTCGCAGGCCTGCAACTCCGATGGCAGATTCACGTTGCGAAAGCGTACGACGATGACGCGGCAGCCTCGCCGCAGTGCGCGCTGCCATTCGGCGCGAACGCGTTCCGACTCGATGGCCGGCGGCGACGCGACGAGCAGCAAGGTCGACGCGGCATCGAGCGCGTTCTCGAGATCGCGCTCCCAATCGTCACCCGGCTTGAGATCCTTGACATCCATCCACGCCGGCACGCCGCTGCGAAGAAGGTGAAACGCGAGCGACTCGGCGAAGTAGTAGTCCTTGCGCGTGCAGCTTTGGAATCCGCGTAGGCGCTCGACCCGTTCCACGCTCGCTTGCTCCACGTCAGATCCTTCAAGCTCGGGTCGCCGCTGTAGTGCATGCCTGAGCTCAAGTAGACCAATCGCTTCGGCTTGTCGATGAGCGCGGTCAGCACATACGGCGCGAGCGTGTTGATCGCGAACACGTGCGGCAGGCCGTCGGCGGTCGTCTGCTTGGGCTCGCGATAGCCGACGCCGGCGTTGTGGATGACGGCGTCGAACCTACCGAGCTTGTTAACTTGTGCTGCGATCTGGCGGCATTCCTCGATGCTCGACAGATCGCCGACAACGACTGTTTCTGCTCGCGGAACGCCGGCGAGCGCCTCGGCTGCACGGGCCTCGTTGCGCGCATGGAGCACGACGCGATGACCGTCGCTCATCATCAAACGGGCCGCCATGCGCCCCAGCCCATCGGCAGAACCGGTAACGAAGATTCGCGACATGTGTGCCTACTTGCAATCGACGTGAAAGCGCTCGACGATGCGGCTTCCTTCGGATGCGTGACTCGGTTCGGGTGTCGGGCTGCCGCCGACGACGTAGATCGCGTCGCCGAGCACGACCGCTCGCGCGAAATTGCGGGCAGTCGGCAGGGTGGACATCGATTGCCACGTGCCGTTCCGCGGCAATCGCAACACCTCGCCGAGGCTTGCACGTCGCGCCTGCGATTCGCCACCGAAGAGCCAGATGGCGTCGCAGTAGACGACTGCGCCCGCGGTTCCTCGGGGCTCGATCGAAGGACCCGCAGCCCACGAGTCCGAAATGGGATCGTAGATGTCGACGGCGCCGAAGTCGTTGGGCCCGCTGCGGCCACCAATGGCGTACAGCTTGCCGTCGTGCCGCGGTTCACCGCGACAACGACCGGCGCATTGAGACCGTCTCCGGTAAGTTCGCCCTTGATACGCCGCGTGCTGGCGTCAAAGCGCTCGCGATGACCGACACGCGGACCATTCAGTCCTCGCCGGTCAAGAGGCGAATGCCAGCGATCCTGCGCAATGACGGGCGTTGAATCGCGCCCATCGCGTTAAAGTGGTGACCGTTACTGGCAAATGACTCCGCCCGCTGCGGCGAACGGAAAGCGCGTAATCTGCTTGGTCTGTGGAAGCGGCGTATAGATCACCGTGTAATCGAACATCGCATGGTTGCCGTCGGCGAAGGTGAACATCGCCGTACCGACCGGAATCGAAGTGAGCTTCGACGGATCGTACGCATCGAAGCGCGGACCCGACGTGCGATAGATCGTTCCCGAGTAGACGTTGCTGTTCGCCTGCCGTTGGGCAAGCGCCGTCAGCCACAGCGGCGTGCGGTCGAGATCATACGTGTACCAGGTGGCGAAAATGGTGTCGCCTTGCTGCGCGAAGTTGATTCCCCAGCCTGATTCCTGCGGCATCCACCAAAGGTCCTGGTAGTTGGTGGCTGCGACGAGGTTGGGCGTGGTCGTGCTGTAGAAGCACATCGGCTGCGCGCCGGTACCCAGATTGAACCGGATCAGCGCCTTTGTCTGGGAAATTTGATTCACCGTGTACTCGAAGCTGGCGTTGTCGGTATTGGCAAACGTCAACTTGCCCATTCCGACTGCGTTCGCTGAAGCCGCGCCGACAAAGTTGTTGAACGGTGGCCCGGTGCTGGCGTTGATCGTGCCCGTATAGGCATTGCTGTTCGCCGCCGTGCGCTCGGCGAGCATCGACAGCCACCACGCTTTGCCGGTCGTGTCGTACGTGAACCAGGTGGCGAAGATCTGATCGCCCTGGTGCGCGAAATTGATACCCCACCCGGACTCGGAGTTCGCCGGCGCGTTCCAGAAGAGCCCGGTGTAATTCGGAGATCCGATCGCTTTCGCGGCGAGCACCGCCGCGCCTGCGTCGAGCATGCCCGCACCGCAGGTGGATGTCGTGCAGTAGCACTGCAGTTGATCGATCTGCGTGATCCCGATCGGTTGCGGCGCGACACATTGCGGCACGACCGTGCCGTCGGAGTTGTCGCCGCCGGTGGTCGGAAAGGGCCGCGCGCTTGCCCGCAACAGCGCGCGCACTTGCGCGGCGGTGAGCGACGGCTGCAGCGACAGCATCAGCGCGGCGGTGCCAGCGACCAACGGTGCCGAAAAGCTCGTGCCCAACGAGGGCCTGAAGCTATCCGTGTAAATCGAGCCACCGATGGCATCCGGGATGGGCGTGGTGCGCGCTAAATTCTTCGCGGTGATGATGGGATAGAGGCACGGCTCGCCTGCACCGATGTTGACGCAATTGCCGGCCGGTGCGCTGATCGCGATGTCGGGCCCGAGGTCGGAGAACCCGACCTTCGTCCCGGCGTGCCGAAGGCCACCAACGGCAATTGCGCCAGCGCAATTCGCCGGCACGCCCACGGCATGCCCCACGCTGTTGCCGGCCGACGCGACAACGACTGCGCCCACGGCACTGATGCGGGCGATCGCATCGGAGTAGGCGCTGTTGCACGGATGCTCGCCGCCCAAGCTGATGTTGAGCACGCGCGCCGGATTCGGATTGGCGGGCACTCCCGGAACGCTGATGCCCGCCGCCCACAGCATGCCCGCGATGATGTCCGAATCGAAGCCGCCGCACTTGCCCAGCACGCGCACGGGGAGCACACGCACGCCGCGCCCGACGCTCGCCATGCCGATGCCGTTGTTCGTCAACGCACCGATCAGGCTGCTCGTCTGCATTCCGTGCCACGAGCTGTCGCTCGCGTCGGTATGGCAACCATGCAGCGGTCCCGGCTGCTCGATTTCGGCAAGCGTGACCCAGTCACCGGGATCCGACGGGTCGGCGTCGCGTCCGTCGCCGTCGTTGGCGAAGGCAACTTCGCTCACCATGTCGTAACCGGGCAGCAACGGCCCGCCGGCGCCCACGCTCAAAAGGTCGCGATGATCGAACAGCACGCCGGTGTCGATCACGGCGACCACGATGTTCGAGCCGATGCTCAGGTCCCACGCCGGCTCGACATTGATCGACGATTGCACGTCGCCCGAGGGAGCGCGCAGATACCACTGGCCGACCACGGGCCCGCCGGTAGTTCCCGAAACGGCAGGGCCCGCCAGATAGAGCGGATCGTTCGGCGCGCTCGTGTGATGGCGAAGCTCGTCGGGCACCGCGTATTCGATGTCGCTCTCGGCGGATAGACGCTGCGCGAGTTGTTCCGATGTCACGCCGTCCGCGAGCACGACGTGCGTGCGCTCGGCCACACCTGCACCGGCGCGCAACCTCAGACCCACGCGCACGCCGAGCGCCTGCGCCTGAAGAGAATGTTGCGCGTCGGCTGACATCGCCGCTTTGGTCAACAGCGCCGACTCGGACTTGTACTTGACGATCACGCGCGCGCCGGCGACCACATTCGTCGTCTGTGCTTGCGTGAGGTGCGACGCCGGCAGCAAAGCGCACACCGCGGCGAAAATCAGCAGAGCCCTGTGCATCATGAGATTCGATTGCGTCTTGACGATCGACATCGGTCCAGACGTGCCCATAAGGCCCGTCGTCGGCACGGCCGGACGGCAGTCTACCCGATCGGCAACAACGCCGGACGGCATAATGGCGCATGATCGTCCACCTCGTAGACGGCACATACGAGCTCTTCCGGCACTTCTATGGCCTGCGCCGCTTCAACAAAGGTAAGGACCGGCCACACGGCGCGGTGATCGGCGTGCTGCAGACGGTGCTGCAAATGATCGAGGAAGGCGCGACGCACGTCGGCGTCGCCACCGATCACGTCATCGAATCGTTTCGCAACCGCCTTTGGGCCGGCTACAAGACAGGCGAAGGAATCGAGCCGGCGCTACTCGCGCAATTCCACCCATTGGAAGAAGCGCTCGCCGCGATGGGCGTCGCCGTCTGGCCCATGATCGAGCTCGAGGCCGACGACGCGCTTGCGTCCGCTGCACGGATCGCATCCGAAGATCAGCGCGCGGAGAAGATTTGCATCTGGACACCCGACAAGGATCTCGCGCAGTGCGTGCGCGGCGACCGGGTCGTACAAGTCGACCGCAAGGCGAAGAAGATCCGCAACGCGGAGGGCGTTCGCGAGAAGTTCGGGGTCGAGCCCGAGTTGATTCCCGATTTCCTCGCGCTCGTCGGCGACGCGGCGGACGGATATCCGGGCATTTCGGGGATCGGGTCGGTCACCGCGGCACAGCTGTTGAACCGGTTCGGCGCCATCGAAGACTTTCCGCCCGCGTTGCTGGGCGAGCGCCGCGATCTCGCGCTGCTGTTCAAGAATCTTGCAACGCTGCGGACTGACGCACCGCTGTTCCGCGATGCGGACGAGTTGCGGTGGCGCGGGCCCACGAGCGCTTTCGCCCCGTGGACGCAGCGGATGGAAGCGCCTCGGCTCCTTGAACGCGCTAGCGCACGCTCGCAAGAAACGCGTCGAGCACCTGGTTGAATTCGTCGGGCTCGTCCATCTGCACCCAGTGGCTCGTGTCCTCGATGCGCTGGTGCGGCACGTCGGGCAGCAGATTCTGCAAATCGGTGGGCGTGTCGCCGCTCGCCGTGAACAGGATGAGCTTCTGCCCGGGATAGCGCCGTAGCGCCGGGAGCGGATCGAACTCGAATATCGCGCCGATGTGCGAAGCGACGCTTCCTTCGGCACGCTCCACATTTCGCGCTCTCTCTGCGCGCGCACCTCGCGCTTCGCGCCGGACAGCAGCTTGTCCCAGTATTGCTTCATGACCTTTTCGTAGTCGCCCTCGATCGCGGTCATGGTCTGTTGCGCTTGCTCGGCCGGAACCTTTCCCGGCGCGCCGGCCAGCACGAGACCTGCGACCCGATCGGGATGCGCGCCGGCATATGCGATCGCCGCGGCGCCCCGATGCTGTGTCCCACGAGCACGAAGCGTTTCAGGCCGAGCCTGTCCACAACCGCGCGATGTCGGAGGCGAGCGAGTCGATCGCATAGTCGTTGTCTCGCGGCGGCGGCGATTTCCCGTGACCCCGCAGATCGAGCGCCACTGCGCGCCGGTTCTTGCGCAGGTGTGCACTGGCGGCGGCCCGTGAAGCTGCGATCGTCGATCGCGAGCATGAGCGTGCCGAGGTCATGGGGACAAGGCCGCGCAGATGTCGGTCGCCGTCCCGCTGTGCTGTTGCAAGGCGAAGTTGAAGCTCGTGTCGACGGTGAAGACGACACGACCCACATACAGCGTCGTTGAGGGTCCGGGCGGCGTGTCGGTCGGAAAGAGAATGAGGACGTTGTGTCCCGTGGTGACCCAGGTGCTAGGACCGTCCGGATTGTAGGTGACGTGGGTCACCGCGCCGTTGGATTTCGAGGAGAACGTGGCACCAGTGTCAAGATTGGTGAACGTCAGCGCCGAGCCCGTGCCTGCACTGAGCGTCCGGATGACGTTGTCGTTCTTGTCCAGGAACTCCCTGTAGACCTGGTTGCCACCCGAACCCTCAATGAGCAATTCGAATGCGCACGCCGATCCGGCCGGGAAGTCGATTGTGAAGTCGGGCGGATCGGCTGCGCTCGCCAAGCTTGCGGAGCCCAGCGCGCCGGCCATCATGCATGCCAAGAGATAACGGATTCTCAATCTGTTTACATTGTTCATGCCCTTCTCCCTCAATGGCGAACGTCGATGTGCGAATCCATTGCAACGATCCGATTCACTATTTGGGTAACAGCTCCTGCATGACCTTTTCACCGACGATCTCTCGGATTTCCAGTCTCTTCGTCATGAGCTGGACCTGCTTGTCTTCCGGTCCCACGATCTTGTTTGCGATGGCGTCGTACTTTGCGGAAATGCCGTCGAACGCGGCCCAGTTCTTGTACTCTTCGATGAACATCACGTCGAAATCGGCTGTGCCGGCCGAAAGTCCCGACAGGATGTGACTCGACAGGACCAGCCCCTGCTTCTTGGCTTCTTCGTTAATCTTTTTTCGAAGAGGCACGACGTCGCGCATATACACGTCCAGCATTCCTGGCTTGACGTGGATCATGCTGATATACCAGATCGTCCCTTCCGTGTACGGCTTTTCGTCCGCCGACACGATTCCCGACGCCAGCGCTACGACAGCGAATACTCCCAGAGCGGCCACGTGCCCACTGATGCTGCGTCTATTCATTGTGATCTCCCGGTTGAGACAGCGGTCGCGGCCAAACGCAAAGCGGAAGGATGCACGTTCGCGCATCGCCGCCGCATCGGCGTGGCCCGCGGCGATTATGATGCCCAAGGACAACTCTTCGTCTCCCTTTTCAAGCGACGGTATTGTCTCTCTTGTCTGATTCAGTGGGACAGCCGCTCGGCCACTCCCTGCAACACTCCAGGGACGGCACCACCGGTCTGAATCATGTAAACCTCAGAGCCTCTGGGCGCTACAAACAGGTTTCGAGGCAACCTTCAGCAGCTTAGGCGCCGCGTGAAAATAAGTTGACCATTATTTTCTGCGCCGGGGGAGGATCGCGTAGTTCCAATCGCCGTGAAACTCGGCTTGCTTGAGATTGAGCGCATTGAGCTCGGCGTCGGTTACCTTGATCCCGGTTGGATATTGTCCCGCGTCCAGCGCGGCGCGAATGCGCAGACCGCTACGCGTTTTCGTGTTCGCGATCAGGTTAACAATGACCTCGTGACTGACCAACGGGCGAGCGCGCCAGTTCTCGGTGATGTGGCTGAACATGCGATGCTCGATCTTGTTCCATTTGCTGGTGCCTGGCGGAAGATGGCGCACATGAACAGGCAACCCCAGCCGCGTCGCCAGATCTTGCAGCGCCACCTTCCACAGGCGACAGCGGCTGCCATTGCTGCCACCCCCGTCGGCGGTGATCAGCAGTGCTCGGGCGCGGGGATAGCGTTTCGCCCCCATCTTCTGCCACCACCGAGCGATGGCCTGTACCGCGAACTGCGCCGTGTCGTGATCAATGCCCACACTCACCCAGCCCTCGTTCAGACTGAGGTCGAACACCCCGTGCGGAATGACCTTGCCCAGTTGCTCTCAACGAAGTCGTGGATCACCACTTCTTCCGGCTCGCCCTTGCGCTGCCACTCGCGCCCACCATTCTTAAACGGGCCGACGAGCTCCTTTTTCTTGGTATCCACCGAGATCACCGGTTGGCCGCGCTGCTGAAAGTGCTCGACCGAGCCGTTGATATATTCGAACCGCGCATTGCGGTCCGGATGCGAAGCGCCTTCCTTGGTCTTGCGGTTGCTCTGCAAGCTATAGCCGGCCTGCTTCAACATCGCCCCGACCGTCCAAGCGCCTACCGGATGCCCGTGGCGGGTGAGCGCTTGGGCCAGATTCATTATGCTCTTGCAGGTCCAGCGCAACGGCGACATCGGATCGCCCCGAGTGGTCGGTTCGATCAATCGATCCAGCGCCTGCGCCAGCCCGGGATCCATTTCGGTCAGCCGCTTGTGCCCGCCGCCTTGCTTGCGGATCCGAGTCGCCACCGGCACGCGCGGATTTTTCTTGCGCGCCGCCAGCTCGAAGAGTCCCTTGCGGATAGTATTGCGCGACATCCCCGTCGCGCTGCTCACCGCGCTCAGTCCACCTCGCCCGTAGGTCTGCGCTTCCGTCGCCGCCCACTGCCGGCGCATGCGCTCATCCATCAGCGGCGCCAGCGCTCGATATCGGGATTTGATCTGGCGAAGCGCAGCTGCATCCTGCATAGCCTCATTAAAGATCAAAAACAGAATTGATCAAGTTATTTTCACGTGCCGCCTTAGCCCGAGGGCGTAGGATATGAGCCATCCCGTCAATAATTCTTCTGAGGGTTGCATCATGTCGCGCGGATCAACTGTTATCGCGCTGCTTGCAGCCATTTTCGCTGTCTCCGCGACTGGTCAAACAACGTCAGCCCCGCAAGCAGCGGGACGAACGGTGGTCGCGACGGCGAAATTGGCCACGGTGGCGGATGCGCCGATCTATTTCAGGGCGGTGCGGGTCACGATTCCGCCAGGCGAGAAGAGCAGCAGCATCTCCGCGGGCGACGGCATCATTTATCAGATCTCCGGATCGACGACGGTTTCGTTTGGCGACGAAGTCAAGACGATCAACGCTGGCGATGGACTGTTCATCGCGTCCCGGCGAAGCGCAGCTCTGCAAGCCGGTGCAGGTGAGACATCGATCTACCTTCACTTTCTTCTCGTCCGCGCCGCGGACCTGGATCGACCAGCCGCGACAGCGCCAGCCCTCGTGACGGAGCTATATCGCACAATGGAACCGATTCCCGAGTTGAAGCCAGGGCCCCATGACGTCAATCTGACACGCATCACGTTTCCGGTGCACTCACCTTCCAACGCGCCCCACCATCGCACGGGGGCGGCGCTCTACAACGTGCTCGCCGGCGCCGGCGCCATCACGGTCGAAGGCAAGACCGAAGCGAAGGAGTCGGGTTCGTTTATCTATGAACCATCCACTCTCGTGCATCAGTGGGGAAACCCCGGTGATGAGCCGTTCACGTTCCTCGTTTTCAACATCAACCCCGAAGGCACAGCGGCGGTCGTGCCTGCCGCACCAGTGAAGGCGCAATAGCCAAGACTCTTTTCGCCAACACCGGATGCCGCTGAACCACATTAATCGTCCCAAAGTCGCCATGGTCAAGGAAAGCGATCCGTGGATCGAAGCAACGGATGCGATTCCGATGTTTCCCACGCTGGTTTGGAAAGTCTTGCTCAAGGCAGAGCTGCGCAATGCGATAGATGCAAGAGTTCTAGCGACGCTTGAAGGACTAAGACGCAATTTACCGACGCTCGAATCCGGCCGGGGATGGCAGTCCGAACAAACTCTACATGAACGTGAAGAGTTCACGGAACTCATTTCCTGCGTCAGTCACGTTGCAAAAAGCATTCTGCGATTCCTGCGAATCGGTGAGGAGGCCTTCGAAATCACTGGATGCTGGGCCACCGTTCTCGCGAAGGGTGCTGTTCATAAGGCTCATAGCCACCCGAACAATTTCCTGAGCGGCGTCTATTACATTCGAATTCATCCGGGTTCGGACACAATAAACTTTCATGACCCTAGAAGTCAGACCCGTGTTATCCGGCCGCCGGTCGTGGAACTTACGTCGGCGAATACTGACCAGGTCGTGGTCAGAGTGACGAACGGCACACTTCTGATGTTTCCCTCTTATCTGGAGCACTCCGTCGACGCCAACGTGAGCGAGCAAGAGAGAATCAGCATTAGCTTCAACATCATGTTCACCTCGTTCGCGCAGAATCTGAGCAAGCCGTTATGGTAAGGACCGTCCCACGTGACCCGGCCGGCGATATAGGCGACAGAACGTCACGGACTGACCAAAAAGGATTGCGGCATGGCAGCAGTCACGCTCAAGAGCGTATCGAAACTTTTCGGCGCCAACGCGGTGGTGCACGACGTCAACCTCGAGATACCTGACCGCGAATTCGTCGTCATGGTGGGTCCTTCCGGCTGCGGCAAGACGACGACGCTGCGCATGATCGCCGGACTCGAGGACGTCACCGATGGAGAGATCTACATCGGCGACCGCCTCGTCAACGATGTTCCCCCGAAGGATCGGGACATCGCCATGGTGTTCCAGAACTACGCGCTCTATCCCCACATGACGGTCTACGCGAACATGGCGTTCGCGCTCAAGCGGCGAAACCTGCCGCGCGAGACGACCGATCAGCGCGTCCGGTCCGCCGCGTCCTTGCTGGGCGTCGAGAATTTGCTGGAGCGCACGCCCAAAGCGCTTTCCGGCGGACAGCGTCAACGCGTCGCGGTGGGCCGCGCCATCGTCCGCGAGCCCGAAGTCTTCCTCATGGACGAGCCGCTTTCCAATCTCGATGCGAAGCTCCGCGTGCAGATGCGCGCGGAGCTATCGAAGTTGCACAACCGCCTGCGGACGACGATGATCTTTGTCACGCACGACCAGACGGAAGCGATGACGATGGGCGACCGGATCGTCGTGATGAAGGACGGACGGGTCCAGCAGGTCGGAACGCCGCTCGACATCTACAAGCATCCGGACAACATGTTCGTGGCCGGATTCATCGGCAGTCCGGCGATGAATTTCTTCCAGGCCTCGCTGGAGGAATCCGCCGGGCGCGTGATCGTTCGCGGGGAATCGTTCCGGTTGCCGCTTCCGTCGAGTTGGCCAGGGCACGACAAGCTGGCCGCCTGGATCAACCGCGAAGTCGTGCTGGGGCTTCGACCCGAGGACATCGACGACGCCGACCTGCATCCGGAGTGCGCAGCCGAGTGCTGCGTCGAGGCCACGATCGACGTCGTGGAGATGATGGGCAACGAGGCCTTCCTCAACGGCTCCGTCGGCGGGCATGGCTTGGTGGCGCGGGTGGAATCTGAGACCACGGCCCGCGATGGAGCGCCTCACCGGCTCGCCTTCGACTTGCGCAAGGCGCATCTGTTCGATCCGGCGACTACTGCAGCGATTCGGTAGCGGACTCAGGGCGTCTCGAGCGCGCGGGCGACGTGCACAGGCATTCCTTGACCCTCTGACGGCAACGATGTAGCGTCTCTTTGTCCTGTTCGGACATTTACTCAGGGGAGCCAAGATGCTGCGCAAAGCGGTGCTCGGGCTCAGCCTCGTCCAAAGCACCTGCTCGGTCGCTGCGTTAATCGCGGCGAAGCCTGTTCGGCCTCACGCTCCCGCAGTTGCCGCGGCTGCGCGCCGTCGGTGGACAAGGGCGTCTCCGCCTAACCCGGCGTGATCGCTGCACGCTCATAACGTCCGTTAGTGGCAAGGAGCGTCGATGGAACGGGGTGCAAAGTCCTCGAAGGTCAAGGTCGAATCCAAGCTACCTGTCACCATGAAGTCACGGAACGAAGGCCCTACGGAGCGCGCGTTCGAAAAGCGCCTGGCCGAGACTCTGGAGCAGCAGGCAGCAATCAGCGAGATCCTGCGGGTAATCTCGAGCTCGCCCGGCGACGTGAAGCCGATGCTCAATGCCGTCGCCGAACGTGCATTGAAGCTTTGCGATGCAGCGGATGCGACCATTTTTCTGGTCGAGGGAGACAAGCTCCGATCGGCAGCCCGCTTCGGCAGCACGCCTACCCCGCTCGAGGAGGGGAAATTCATGCCCTTCACTCGCGGCTCGCTTACCGGTCGCGCCGTCATCGATTGCGCGGTGGTCCACATCGAGGACCTGGCGACGGCGTCGGAAGAGGAGTTTCCCGTCGCGCGTGAGTTGCAGAGGCGACTCGGTCACCACACGGTCCTGTCGGTACCGCTGATGCGCGAGGATCGAGCGATCGGGGCGATCGCGCTCTGGCGAATGGAAGCGCGGCGATTCACCGGCAAGCAGATCGCCTTGGTGAAGACCTTTGCCGATCAGGCGGCGATCGCGATCGAGAACGTGCGTCTGTTCAACGAGACGAAGGAACGGCTGGAGCAACAGACCGCAACGAGCGAGATTCTTCGCGTGATCAGCCAATCGCCGTCGGATGTGCAGCCGGTATTCGACACGATCGCAGCAGCTGCTTTGAGACTGTGCGGTGCCGCGTCGGCGAACGTTTTCACCTTCGATGGTCAGTTACTTCATCTAGCGGCTTTGGCGAGACCGGACTCTGGTCCGAACGACGTAGTTGACCTCATAAAAAATTTCCCGCGCCCGCCCGGCCGGGACTTGGCAGCGCCAAGGGCGATCCTGACCTGCAGCGTGGTTTCGATTCCGGACGTGCTTGCGGATCCTGAGTACCAATTCAAGGAGACGGCACTCGCCGGCGGATTTCGCAGCGTGGTCGCAGTTCCGCTCATTCGGGACGGCGCTCCGATCGGCGCCATCGTCGTTGGCCGTCCGGAGGCCGGGCCGATTCCCGATAAGCAGATCGCGCTCCTGCAGACGTTCGCTGATCAGGCGCTGATCGCGATCGAGAACGTGCGCCTCTTCAAGGAAACGAAGGAGGCGCTGGAGCAGCAGACGGCGACGAGCGAGATCCTGCGCGTGATCAGTCGGTCGCGGACGGATGTGCAGCCGGTATTCGATACCATCGCAGCGGCCGCCATGAAACTATGTCGTGCCGGCTCGGCGAACGTCACAACATTCGACGGCGAGCTGATCCACATCGCGGCTCTCGCGATCGTGAATCCGGAAGGCGCGGATGCCGTGCGCAAGCTTTACCCCCGCCCACCCAGCCGCGACACGACAAACGCCCGAGCCGTGCTGACGGGTAGTGTTGTCGCGATCCCGGACGTGCTGGAAGATCGTGAGTATGCCGTCCGAGCCGCTGCGCTCGCCGGGGGATTCCGCAGCGTCCTGTCGGTTCCACTGATCCGCGAGGGGAGCCCGATCGGCGCGATCACCGTCGGCCGGCCCGAACCGGGGCCGTTCCCTGACAAGCAGGTCGCCCTGCTCCAAACCTTTGCAGACCAGGCCGTGATCGCTATCGAGAACGTACGGCTGTTTACCGAATTGGAGGCGCGGACCACGCAGTTGACTCGTTCGGTAGGCGAGCTCAAGGCCCTGGGCGAGGTCGGGCAGGCAGTCAGCTCGACACTGGATCTGGAGACCGTGCTCTGCACCATCGTGTCCCGCGCGACCACGCTTGCCGGCATGGATGGAGGTGCCATCTACGAGTACGACGAGACTCGTCAGCAGTTTTATCTGCACGCGACCGATAAGCTGCCTGAGGAGCTGGTCGAAACGTTGCGAGCGGCGCCCATCCCCAAGGGCGAGGGCGCGCTGGGACGAATGGCGGTCACCGGCGAGCCCATCCAGATCCGCGACATCGCCGACGAAGCGAGGTACCAGAGTCGGCTCAAGCAGATGCTGATTCGCCTGGGCTATCGGTCACTGCTGGCGGTGCCGCTGTTGCGCGAGGACCACCTGCTCGGCGGATTGGTCGTGAACCGCAAAAGCGCCGGGGAGTTCACGACGCAGGTCATCGATCTGTTGAAGACCTTCGCGACGCAGTCGGCCCTGGCGATCCAGAATGCGCGGCTTTTCCGCGAGATCGAGGAGAAAAGCCGCGAGCTGGAAACGGCCAGCCGTCACAAGAGCGAGTTCCTCGCCAACATGTCGCACGAGCTGCGCACGCCGCTCAACGCCATCATCGGTTTCTCGGAAGTCCTGTCCGAGCGGATGTTCGGGGATATCAATGAGAAGCAGGCGGAGTACCTGCGCGACATCCTGGAGTCGGGACAACATCTGCTGTCCCTCATCAATGACATCCTCGATCTGTCCAAGATCGAGGCGGGACGGATGGAACTGGAGCCAGCCGATTTCGATCTGCCGAGTGCCATCGATAACACCCTCTCTTTGGTAAGAGAACGGGCCCACCGGCGTGGCATCACGCTTGACCGCACGCTCGACGAGCGTCTTGGGATGATTCACGCCGACGAGCGAAAGGTGAAGCAGGTACTGCTGAATCTCCTGTCCAACGCGTTGAAGTTCACGCCGGAGGGTGGACGGATTCATGTGCGGGCGGACGTGCATCAAGGCGATGCCGAGATCTCGGTGACGGATACCGGCATCGGCATCTCACCGGAGGATCAGGCGGCCGTGTTTGAGGAGTTTCGCCAAGTCGGAGCGGCGGCAAAGAAGGTGGAGGGCACTGGGCTTGGCCTGGCGATCTCGCGGAAGTTCATCGAACTCCACGGCGGAAGTATCCGGGTAGAGAGTCAATCGGGGAAAGGCTCCACATTCACCTTTACGTTGCCGTTGCGATGATTCTCACGGCGCAGGAAACGCTGCGTTCGCGAATGCCAACGCCTCCTCGGCGTCAGGGAGTCTCGAGCGCGCGGGCGATTTCGCCGTAGCCGTTGTCGGCGAGGAATGCGATCACTTCGCCAAGCGCGGGAATGCCGGCACGGCCGCCGAGCGCCCGGCACTTCATCGCGGCGACCGCGTTGGCGAACGCGAGCGTCCATTCGAACGGCCAGTTGCGCAGCTCGCCGATCGCGCACGCGCCGTGGAAGACGTCGCCCGCGCCGTTGGTGTCCACCGCAACGATGGGTAATCCCGGAACACGAATGATGCGGCCTTCGGTCAGCGCGAGCACGCCGTGCTCCGCCAGCGTCACCGCGACGCGCGAAGGACCTCGCGCCGCGAGGAAGCGCAGTCCATCTTCGGGCGCGGTCGTACCTGCGACCGAAGCGAGGAAGCGGGGATTGCAAACGAGCAGATCGACGCGCGGCCAGACTTTCTCGATACCGGGCACGATACGTTCGCCGTCCATCGTGACGCGCATGCCCGCCTCGCGCGCCCACGCGATCGCCTGCACGGCCGCCCCGGCATCGACGCCGTCGACGTGCAGCAGCCGCCCCGAAGTAATCACGCTGCGATCGAGCTCGTCGGGGCGAATGTCGTACGCCGCCGGCCGGCGAAAGAACAGCGCGCGCTGTCCAGTGCCGCGATCGGCCAACACCAAGCTCACATGGCCCGGGCTTCCCTTCGCCCTTATCACGCCGCGCACGTCGACGCCTTCCTTCGCGATCAAACGCAACGACAGACGCGACCAGAGATCGGTGCCGATCTTGCCGATGTAACGGGACTTCAAGCCCAGGCGGGCGCACGCCACCATCGCCGTGGCCGTCATTCCGCCGCCTTGCACGTCGAAGTCCCGGATCGGCACCTTCGAATCCGGCGCCGGAAAGCCGTCGATGACCGCGATCAGATCGAGCGCGTTGACGCCGAGTCCGACCACGTCGAACGCGGGTGCGGCAGTTGTCGCAGCGGGCGTCACGCCGTGATCGCCCCCGCCGTCATGCCGCGCACCATGTAGCGCTGCAGAAAGATGAATGCGATGACGAGCGGCGCGCTCGCCAGCACCGAGAACGCCATCATCGTGCTCCAATCGGTGACAAACTCGGCCAGCAGACTGTAGATCGCCATCGTGATGACGCGCTTTTCCCACGCCTCGATCAGCACGACCGCGAACAGGAATTCGTTCCACGCGAGCAGGAACGTGTACAGGCCGGCGCCGATCAGCGCGGGATAGGAGAGCGGCAGCAGCGTGCGCAGGATCGCGCCGACCCGCGAGCAACCGTCGACCATCGCCGCCTCCTCCATGTCCTTGGGAATCTGCGCGAAGTAGCTGCGCAGCATCAGGATGCAGAACGGCAACGTGAACGTGACGTACACGACGATGAGCGAGGTCAGCGTGTCGTAGAGCCCCAGCTTCACCACCACCTGGAAGTACGGAATGCACAGCAGCACGAGTGGAAACATCTGCGTCGTGATCAGGAACATCAACACGGCGCGTTGTCCCTTGAAGCGAAACCGCGCGAGCGCGTAGGCGGCCATCGCGCCGATGAAGAGCGACACGGCCGTCACCGCCAGCGCGACGAAATACGTGTTCGCGAACGTCTTCAGATAACGTCCGCTGTTCAGGACCTTGTGGTAGGCGTCGAGCGTGAAGATCGCGGGAATCCAGTCGGGCGGTATCTTCATCACCTCGACGTTCGGTCGCACCGACACCGTCAGCATCCACGCGATAGGGAACAACATGATGAGCGTCACCGCGACGAGAATCGCGTAGATCGCGACGTGCGCAGCGCGGCGCCGCGCACGCATTCCCCACCGTGCCGTGCGCGGGTCAGCCAATTTCTCGCACGGCGCGCCGCACGTAAACGGCGCTCACCGCGAACAGGATCACGAACATGACCACGGCTTCCGCCGACGCATAGCCGAATTTGAGCTTCTGGAACGCGTCGAAATAGATCGCGGTCGCGAGCACTTCCGACGAGTTGATCGGGCCGCCGCCAGTCATCACGTACACGGGGTCGAACGCGCGAAAGGTCCAGATCGAGTCGAGCAGTATGACGGTCGTGATGACGCCGCGCAGTCCCGGCAGCGTGATGTACCAGAACTTCGCGAGAGCCGACGTTCCGTCGATGTCGGCGGCCTCGTACAACTCTTCCGGAATCGCCTGCAATCCCGCGAGCAGCATCACCAGGAAGAATGGAAACGCGCGCCACACGTTCATCGCGGTGACCGACAGCAGCGACGTTTCCGGACTACCCAGCCAGTTCACGGTCGCGCTGGGATCGAGAAGACCCAACGACTGGAGAAGACCGTTCACCACGCCGAACGGAGCGAGCATCAGCACCCAGATCATTCCGGCGACCGTCGGCGCGAGCAGCCACGGGATGATCAGCAACCCGCGCATGAAGCTGCGGAACCGGGCGTTGATCTTTGCGTGCAGCAGCAGTGCGAGACCGAGGCCGATGACGAGATGCAGGATCACGCTGCCCGCGGTGAAGAGAATCGTCTGCCACAGCACCTGCCAGAACAGTGACGTCTGCAGCAGCGCTGCGTAGTTGTCCAGGCCGACCCAGCTCTCCTTCATTACGCTGACGTCGAAGAAGCTCATCCGGATGACCTGAAGCAGCGGGTACACCATCAGCAGGCCGAGGATCAGCAATGCCGGCCACAGGAACGCATAGGCGCGCAGCTCCTGGCGATAGCGGCGGCGAAACGTCAGCGGCTTGGGCATCGCGACGCGCGCAACGACACCGGCCCCGCCCATCGGGGCGGAGGCCGGGTGTTCGGTCATGTCTTCGCGCGATCGAACGGCGGGTTGCGGCAACCGCTGCGCGCTACTTGGACGTCGCGAGGATCTTGTTCCACTCGACGGCCGCGTCGTCGAGCGCCTGCTTGGCGGTCTTCTTTCCCTGCACGACGTTCTGCACCTCGGTCGTCATGATCTTGTTCATCTGCACGGCGTTGGGCATTCCGAGGAACGGCGAGCGCGCATTGGGCAACTGCATCTGCTGGGAGAACGCCTGGAACAGCATCTTCTCCTTGAACCACGGCTGATCGGCGACATCCTTGCGCGCGGGAAATCCGCCCGTCGCCTTCGACCACAGCTCGATTCCCTTCGGGCCCGACAACCAGCGCACGAATTTCCAGGCCGCTTCCTTGTTCTGCGCCTGCGTCGTAATCGTGTTGAGCGAGCCACGCACCATCGTGCCCGTGGTCGCGCCCGCGGGCAGCGGCGCGATGTCGTATTTGAGGTTGGGGTTGAGCTGCTTCTGGATCGCGATGCCCCATGGGCCTTCGAACATCATCGCGACGTTGCCGGCGGCGAAGTTCGCCCGTTTCTCCTTCTCGCCGTTGCTGAGAACGCCGGGCACGGCGACCTTGTCCTTGTTGACGCGGTCGACGTACCACTCGATCGCCTTCACGCCTGCGGGGCTGTTGAAGACCGCCTTGTTGGTCTTTTCGTCGATCAGGTTGCCTCCCGCCTGCAGGATCAGCGGGTAGATGTCGTACGTCATGTTGGTCGGCGGCTCGACCGCCAAGGTGGCCGTGGTCGCGAAAATCTTCTTGTCGGGATTGGTCACCTTCTTCGCTACTGCCGAGTACTCATCCCAGGTCTTCGGCGGGCCGGAGATGCCGGCGTTCTTGAAGATCTCGGTGTTGTAGAACAGCGCCACCGCGCCGCTCTCGATCGGCAGGTAGTACTGCTTGCCGCGCCACTTCTGGTGGAACGTGACCGGAATGTTGTCCATGAACGACTTCGGTTCCTTCGCGATCCAGTCGTCCAGCGGCTCGAGCATGCCGAGGTCCGCGAACTCCGCGACCCAATCGACCTGGACGAGCAGCACGTCCGGCAGCTTCTTCGCCTGGTACAGCACGACGGCCTTGTCGTGGAAGCCGGTGAACGGCGAGTCGACCAGCGTCAGCGTGATATCGGGATTCTCCTTTTCGAAGACGGCCTTGAGCTCGCCCATCGTCTTCTCGCCGACCTCCGTCGTCTTCCACTGCGCCCATCTCACTTCGGCAGGAGCGCCTGAAGCCGTAATCGACGTCAACGCCATCGCGGCGACGACGGTGAGCGCACAGTTGCGAACCACACTTGAGACGAACGAACTCATGTTTCCCCCGGAAAGGACGCGTTTGCAGAACCGCGCTGTGTTCACATGCCGCTTGAGGATCAGGCCGCGCGCGACAGCATACGCGCTAGCGCCGGCGGCAGCGGCACCGGCACGACGGTGACTTGCGTATGGCGCGCGACGAGATCTTCGGTATCGCCGACGTTCATGCGCACGAACATGTCGCCGAACATCGCTTCCAGCGACGCCATGATGTCCTGCTGGATGTCTTCAGGCAGGTTCCAGAAGCGCTCCTTCATGCCCGCCCACGCCTTCTTGCGCGTGTTGTAGACGAACTGCGCATCGGTCTCGTCGGCGGCGCGCTCGTGCGCCAGATGCGCGAAGACATAGGCGCGGATCTCGTCCTTCACCGCCTGCGGCAGGCGCGGGTGGTCGAAGATCAGATTGTTGAAGCCGAGCGCCAGGTGGATCTCCACAGTCCCGGTCTCCGGAAACCTCGACAATTGCTCCTTGGGCAGCGTCGATGCGCCGTGCTGCACGACGCCGGCGATCGCGTACTCGTCGCGACAGACGCGCGAAATGGCGCGCAACGTTTCGTAACCGACATTGATCGGTGCGAGACTGCCGTCCGGCAGGACCTTGCCGCCGTGGTAGGTCCCCGAATTGACGCTGACCTTGCTTGCGCCGACGGCGCCGTTGCCGCAAGCGGCGAGCGCCTGCGTATACGTCACCATGAACGCGCGCATTTCCTCGGGTGTCGTGTTGTGATGCCCGACTTCGCCGATCTCCGCGCCCACCGAGATCGTCACGCCAGGCGGCTCGAGCTCGCGCACGAGGCAGGTGAATCGCGCGGTCAGCTCCGCATTGAGACGTTGCTGATCGACCACCGTCGGCAACGACAGGTCGACCACCGTGGACGCATCGATGTCGATGTTGAAGAAGCTCGCCGCGATTTGCGCGCGAATCACGTCGGTGAGACGCCGGATCTCGGCGTCGGGATCCTTGAGATAGCTCTTCGCGTTGACCTGATCGTGATCGGCCTGCAGGAACACCGGCCCGGTATGTCCCTCCCGCATCGCTGCGGCGAGAACGGCGGCCGTGTATTCGGCCGGCGGTTGCGCCGCGTAAATCGCTTCGCCCACCGCCTGTTCGAAGATGAGGAGCCGCGCGCCGATTTTCCCGGCGGCGCGAAATGCCGCGCGGCACGTCTGATAGCTCCAGCCGCGCAGGTTCAACGCGGGCACCGTTCGGTCCGACCAGCGACCCGCTCCGCGGGCCGCGTAGAGACCCTGCACCGAGCACGGCACGACACCCGCGGCGTGCGCCGCTTCGCGGATCGCCCAGATGGCCGCATGCCGCGCGTCGGGCTCGGCCAGAGCGGCGGTGCGTGCCCAGCGGTCCAGCATGTCCGCCGGCGGACGCGCACCCTTCGGCAGACGCGCGTCCGGATCGGAGGACAGACCCAGGCTGCGCAGATCGGCGATCACATCATTGACTGTCGTGCGTTCCATTGCGCGAGCCTCGCGGATCGGATGACAAGACGTTCGATCGAATCACGCGTGCCGACAGGAGATCGAGCTGCGAGGACCGAGCGAAGGAGTTTAACAAGCGCCCCGGCTCTGCGCCAACCCGACATGCGACGACGGCATCATCGACACGTTACCCCGCACCGTGCCGACGCCGGGCAGTATCATTGTCCGCAAGCAGGAGTCTCGACATGACGGCGCGGTTTATGGCAGCGAGCGCTGCGGTGATTCTCATCGCGAACGCGTTCGCCAGTGCGCAAAGCGCAGGCGCTCCGGCATCGCTCAACCCTATCGTGTTGGTGGACTCGACCGGCAATGTCGCCGCGAGACCATTCAATGAAACCATCGTGCTCGTCGACATCGGCAGCGGTGTCGCAGCGCCTGCATTGATCCGCCCGATCTACGATCCGGATGGACGTACGGCATCGGGATTGGCGACATGGCAAGCCGGGGGCAGCGTGTTATTCACCTCGCGCGATTGCACGGCGGGTGCCCATGTCCACGGTTCGCCCTATGCGGGCGTGCGTGCGACCGCACAGGTGCAGACTCCGGCCGGGGTCGTTCTCTATGTGGGAGCCGTTGGGACTGCGACCACGGTGGTCATTCAATCGATTCTCTACGATACCGGATGTGCGCCGGTGACCGTGCGGCAAAACGGTCTGCATCCTGTCTTGGCGACCATTAACTTGAATACGGCTTATCCACCACCGCTTTCATTCCAATAGTTGCTGCGCGCGACGCAGCAATGGGCTGCGGCGAGCTTCCCTTTTTCCATCAACAAGAATCGCGACGCCGAGGGCTTCGCTCGGCCACGGCCGGACGTAGAACGTCACCTGACGCGAAGCGCGCGGGGCGATCCGTGGGTTGGACGCTGCTCCGGTTCTTTGCTCAACCACCGTCGGCACGGTCCTTGCTCGGCTACCCTGGGTCCACTGCGTTGCGATGGTGGCGAGCGCCAGGAGTGCCAAATGCATACATTCGGAAGTCTTGCTCTCACGCTGTTGCTGGGGATGGTCCCGTTGGCGATGGCCGACGGCATCACCAAGTTGCCCGTCGGCAACGAAGCCCCGAAAGAGCGACTCAGACTCGAGGGCGCAGAATCGGATGGCAACCCTCAGGCGCGGCTACATGGCAATCCCGCTGAGCCAACCAAGAGCAAAAAGACAGTCGAGCAGGCGGCCAAGGGCGCCGCAGCGACAGGCAATCCGCGTGACAGCCGCGTGAAGTCCGGCCACGACATGTCGAAAAGCTCCATCGGCAATATAAAGGCACGGGAAGCAAGCGCCGGCGTTCCGGAAGGCTCGGTGCGTTCCGACAAGACGCCCGAAACGTCTGGTCGGGAAAAGGCCCTGCAAAGTCCGGACACCGCCAGTCGCGGCATGAACCAGCGTCCACGGTCATCCGCCGGCACGCTTTCGACTCAATAAATCTTCGGCGTCGATTTGCGTCACACGCGAACGGCAACCCTTCGGCCCATATGCTGTCGTTTGACCATTGCGAGCTCGCCGAGGTAGAAGAGCTGCGGCGCGGTCACAGCACGAGTGTGACCTGCCCGATCGGGCTGACGGTTCAAGCAGGAGACGGTGAGTCTGGTCTTCGGTTTCCGGCGTATAGCTGAAACGCGCCAAATATGACGGCATCGCCACAATCCTCCTCCCCGTCTCTCGTGCCACTCGCGACGCGCGGCGGACAATTGGTGGCCCGCCCGCGCGCGTACTGCATGGACTGATTTAGCCTGCGCCTTATTTCTTCTTTTCCGGGGCATCGGCCGAGTCTAGATACGTTATGCCCCATGGGCCGATGCCATGGAGTTGAGCAACTGCCTCCTTGTCCGTTGTGTAGGCGAACATCGGCTTTCCTTTGCCAATCGAAAAATAGCTGCCGGGACCAAACGCCTTGGCCGTTTTGGTGTCGAATTTGTCGCCCGGGGCAAAGTACAGAGTGCCTGAAAGGATCGTAACGTTTTCATCCGCTGGGTGGGTGTGCACTCTTATTTTGGTCTTCGGTGGGACCTTTAGACGCATCACGAACGGTCCCGACGACTTCGGGTCGCCGTCGACGACTGCGGTCTTTACACCAGGCCCGATAGACGGCGCGTCCGTCCATTTCACATCGGGTGGTATTACAGCGGTGTACTCCGCCGCCAACACTGGAGTGGCCGCAAAAGCCCCAAGACTCAAAGCAACTCCGACTGCGGCAAACTTGACTACTTTCATGAGAGCCTCCTTCATTCAGGTTGCCCGATTAACAACGCACTGCATGCGAACAGGCTCGCAGCGCTTGTCGCACAAGGCAGTATACGACCAACACTTCGGCCACGGAACGAGCCTCCCCGTACCCCAGCTCGCATCTAGTACGCAATGGCGGCTATGGGTCGGACTGAGCCGGTAAGGTTATCGGCTGCGTGCGGCCAGAACCGGTCGGTTCGCCGTAGTGCGGTGATCACTCGAAAGCGGCGTGTGACAGCACGCGCGACCGCGAAACGGATCAAAGCAAATCGCAGGGGTTCAGACCAAAGCAATATTCCGCGTGCGACATGGGATACAGGCAATGCAGGCTGCAAAATGTAAGTCGACCTGCAGAGGTGCGGAGGGAACATGCATCTCTTTCTACTTCAGCATGGCGACGCACTCGCCGAATCGGTGAATCCGCAGCGGCCGCTGTCGGAACAAGGTCGCAACGAGATCGAGCGCTTGGCCGAGTTCGTTGCGCGCTCCGGCGTGCGGGTGCAGCGCATCTGCGAGAGCGGCAAGCTGCGGGCGAGGCAGACCGCCGAGATCGCCGCGGCTCGGCTCGGGTCGGGTGTCGCGATCGAAACGCTGACGGGGTTGAATCCCAACGATCCCGTTGAGCCCTGGGTCGACGTCGTCAATGGCTGGACCGTAGATGTTCTGCTCGTCGGTCACATGCCGTTTCTTGCTCGATTCGCCGCGCGGCTCCTCGCCCCTGGCGCGTCGACATTCCTCGCATTCAGTCCCGGCAGCCTCGCGTGTCTCGAACGCGAGCCGGCAGCGTGGATGCTGGTATGGATGCTGCGACCGGAACTCGATATGTAAACGGCGCTGTCGCATTGTCGTCCGCCGATGCCATCAGACGGCGGTTGCGCGCAGTGTCAGCTGTCACCGGTGCCGCTGCGAGAGTAGGCGCGCCTGCCGCTGATCCGGGTCCGCGCAAGCGCTTTCGACACTGTGCGCCTGTCCTTTCACCCTCGGTGAACCGAAGGAGGTAGCGAATGGAACTGACCACCGTCCGCATCGACAAGCCGGCCGAGACTAATTTCATCCTCGGCCAGTCGCACTTCATCAAAACGGTCGAAGACCTGCATGAAGCGATCGCGCAGACCGTGCCGCAGATGAAGTTTGGGATTGCGTTCTGCGAGTCGAGCGGTCCGGCGCTGGTACGCTGGACCGGCAATGATGCGGAGCTCATCGATCTCGCGAAAAGGAACGCCTTGGCGCTTGCCTGCGGCCACTGCTTCATCATCTTCATGACCAGCGGCTTTCCGGTCAACATTCTGAACACGATCAAAGCGGTGTCCGAGGTGTGCGGCATCTACTGCGCCACGGCCAACCCGGCGGAGGTCATCGTGGCCGAGACGGAAGGCGGCCGCGGCATCCTCGGCGTTATCGACGGAATGAAGAGCAAGGGCATCGAAGCAGAGTCCGACATCGAGGCGCGGAAGCAATTGCTGCGCAAATTTGGGTACAAGCTCTGATCCGCGTGGGCATGAGCAGCGCGACACATTCAACGATGCGTAGACCGTCACCCGCTTCGATTCCCCAAACCCGCCTCGGTCGGATTGCGCACATGGGGCTTGCGGCGGGAGAGCTCGCCATAGGCGCGGCCGCGGAGGGGCTGAGAAGATTCGCGCGCGGTGAAGGTAGCAACCTTGGAAGCGCGCTGCTTTCCGCTCCCAATGCACGACGGCTCGCGGCGCGGCTTGCCCGGCTGCGCGGTGCAGCCATGAAGATCGGACAGCTGGTTTCGCTCCAAAGCGAAGACATCCTGCCACCGGAATTCGCACACGCTCTGGCGGTGTTGCGCGCGCAGGCGGCGCCGATGCCCCCGCAGCAGCTTCGACGCGTGCTCGGTCGCGAGTACGGCAAAGGCTGGGAGCACCAATTCTCCACGTTTGATTACGAGCCCGTCGCCGCCGCTTCGATCGGGCAGGTGCATCGCGCAACCACGCCCGATGGTCGTGATCTCGCGCTGAAGATCCAATATCCGGGTGTGGCCCGTTCGATTGCGAGCGACGTCGACAACGTTGCGATACTGTTGCGGCTGTTCAATTTACTGCCACTCGACCTCGACGTCGGGGGCATAGCGGCCGAGGCCAAGCGCCAGCTTGCGCAGGAAGCCGATTACGTCAGCGAAGCTCGTTTTCTGGAGCGTTACGCGCGACTGGTCGCCGACGAGCCGGCACTGCTCGTTCCGCGCGTGCACTGGGAGCTGACGACGCCTCGGATCATGGCCATGGATTTCGTGGAGGGCGAACCGCTCGACGTGCTTGACGATGCGCCGCAGGCTCGGTGCGATGCAGTTGGATCCCTTCTCGAGCATCTACTGTTTCGCGAGCTGTTCGAGTTCCGCGTCATGCAAACGGACCCCAACTTCGCAAACTATCTGTATCAGCCGGCGAGCGAGCGTGTGGTGCTGCTCGATTTCGGAGCGACGCAGCGCTTCGGCGCGGCCTTCGCTGCGAACTACGCGCGCATCACTCGTGGCGTAATTAACGGCGATCGCAACGCTGTCGCCCGCGAGGCAATTCGGATCGGCTACGCGGCGCCCGATGACGCCCCGGCGCGCATGCAGGCGGTGGTCGATGTCATCTTCCTCGCGTGCGAACCGCTTCGACACCTGGGCCGGTACGACTTTTCAAAGTCGGATCTGCCTTCGCGCGTGAGGGCACTCGGATTCGATCTTGCGTTCCGACGCGGGCTCCTGCGACCGCCGCCTCCCGAGACCATCTTCCTGCATCGCAAGCTCGTGGGCTCGTTTCTGCTGCTGGCCCGCATCGGGGCGCGCGTCGATGCACGCGCACTGGTGCTGCCATTCCTGCCGGCGCGGTAAGGCACGCGTCTCGAGAGGCATGCACGCGGACAGCGACCCGGTGGGTCGCGCACGCGCGTGAAACTCGGCGTACGGACGGACGGTCGCGACTTCGGCCCTGGCCAAGCCAGAACGATGGCGCTTGCCATCGAAATTGACAAAGCGTCTAATCCAATCGCAACGAGCCCGCGCCGCGGTCGCCGGTAAACTTACTCTAGGCGTCGCACCGCAGCCGCTTT
>DASWDF010000034.1:0-12329 GCA_036395475.1 Casimicrobiaceae bacterium | reverse complement strand
ACTTGGGGTTGGCGATGAGCGAAATTTCCAAACCGCTGCAAGTCTACATCGTCGAGGATTCCACAATCATCCGGCGCTTGCTCGTTTCGACCATCGAGGCGGCCGGCGCGGAACTGGCCGGCAGCAGCGCCGGCGCGCCGTCAGCTATTGCCGACCTAGCCGTGCTGAGGCCGGATCTGATCCTGATCGACATCAGCTTGAGCTCCGGCAACGGGTTCGACGTGCTCAGGGCTCTGCAGGAAGGTGGACTGGTCCCAGCGGCAATCAAGGTCGTACTTACGAATCACGCCAGCGCCGAGTACGAGAATCTCAGTTTGCGTTTGGGCGCCAATCGATTTTTCGACAAGTCGTCAGAGACTTCGCAAGTCCTGGCGCTCATAAATGTGCTGGCGGCGGAAAGGCTGCGCGGCGGGAGCCAGCCGCGCGGCTACCGCCATGACCCGGGGAACCACAGCAGCCAAAACTGAGCGATCATATAAGCGTGCCTTAAGAGAGGAGGGCCATTTCCATGGAACCAGATATCGGGAGGGAGTTGTACAAGGTTATGGACGCACTGGTGGTGTTGAAGGTCGAGCTGAGCTGCGATCCGCACATTCCGGGAGAAACGTTGGTGTTGTCCGCCGAGAAGGCGCGCGACGCCTGCGAGGCGCTCGAAAGTGCGTCCGAATCGATCAAGCACGTTGCTGCTGCGCTCAACGGCGGCAAAGATGGCGACGAGGGGTCCAAGCATTAAGTCTCCGATCCGCTGTACCAGCGATCGAAGTCGCTGATCGGCGGATTTGGCTACTTCGCGCGGGCGCGGAGCGGACTCAATGCGGCCGCGCCGGCTACGGCGGCGGCCAGATGCTTCAGCATGTGCCCCGCCACAAAGCCGTTCGTGGCCTGCCAGATGCCTTGGTCGGCGGCTTCGGCCAGCTTCGCCAGCCCATACCATGCGATGACCCACCACCACGGAAACGGGTCGTCGCTGCGGCGTGTCAACAAAAGAAGCACGAGCAGCGCGGCGACGCCTCCGAATTGGAGCGTCACGTATAGCGACAGGTCGCCGCTCATTCGCCAGTACACGATACTTAGCACCCCGAGCTCGAACAGGACGGCGAGGCCCACCCTCGCGACGTTCTGGCCAACGCGTTGCGCGAGCGCAACACCCAGCACACCGGTGAAAACCAGTGTCATCGGCAACCGGTCCCAGGCGAGCGTGACATCGTCTGGATTGAGGTGATACCACGCAGACCCGAGTCCCGTACAAATCAAACCCAGCGCGAGGCAGCACAGGCCCGCCTCGGTCGCGGCGGGAAACTCGGCGCGGTCGCGCGCAGCGAGCCTTGCGATTCCGTAAAGACCTGCCAGCACGAAGGCGGCATTCGAAAGCACATTTGCAGCGTGCGGGATGCCCAGCCACTGACGTCGGTCGGCGAAGCGGTGGTAACCCGGGTCCTGGGGAATCGCCGGCAGAACGGCCCACACGAGAAAGATCAGCAGAAGAGCGCCTACACCAATTTGCTCGGCTCGAGTCAGATGGCGCCATGGCAGGAAGAGGAGTTCGGTCATTGGAGCGTCCCGAATTCTTTGTAAACGATATCTGGCATGATCGCACGAACCGATCGCGAGACGGCTTGGGTCACGCGTCGATCGTGTTAGCATCGCCTCGCGCGAGTAGCGACGCGATCACGGAGTGCGGGGAAACATGAACCAGCTCGACTTCAACGGCCGCACCGCGGTCATCACGGGCGGCGCGGCAGGGATCGGTCTTGCGATCGCGCAGCGCCTCATTGCCAGTGGCGGCCGCGTGAGCGTGTGGGATCGCGATGCAGCCGCGCTGGACAAAGCCAAGGTTCACTTGACAGCCGGCATCGACACTCGCGTCGTCGACGTCGCCGACGCTGCCAGCGTCGACGCCGCGGCGCAAGCGGCCGCGGCCGCGCTGGGCCGCATCGATGCGCTCGTTTGCTCGGCCGGCATCACCGGCCCCAACACGACGACCTGGGAGTATCCGGTCGACGCTTGGCGGCAGGTCATGGAAGTGAACGTGAACGGTGTGTTCCTCTGTAATCGCGCCATCGTGCCCCTCATGCTGAAGCAGGATTACGGGCGCATCGTGAACATCGCCTCGGTCGCCGGCAAGGAAGGCAACCCGAACGCCAGCGCCTACAGTACCTCCAAGGCCGCGGTGATCGGCTTGACCAAGTCGCTGGGCAAGGAGCTCGCCAAGACCGGCATTCGGGTCAACTGCGTCACGCCCGCCGCGGTGAAGACGGCCATCTTCGACCAGATGTCGCAACAGCATATCGACTTCATGCTGTCCAAGATTCCGATGGGGCGCTTCGGACAGGTGGAGGAAATCGCCGCGCTGGTCGCGTGGTTGTGCACCGAGGACTGCTCGTTCTCCACGGGCGCAGTCTTCGATCTCTCGGGCGGGCGCGCGACGTATTGAGGGGCAGCGCTTCGTTGCGATGCGGTCCCGGGCTTCGCGCTGAGCGCTCAGCCCAGGCTACGATTGCGCGTCGGCCACGAAGCTCCGTAGCCTGGGCTGACCCCGGACTTGATCCGGGGGATGCCCGGGGCGACGTTTCATTGCGATGCGGACCCGGGCATCGCGCTGCGCGCTCAGCCCGGGCTACAATGGACGTGTCGCGCCGGCATGATTCGGCGTTCGTTCTTGTGGCTGCTACCGCACCGGCATCTCCCGCGCATAACCTGGCATCGCTGCTCGTCCACAGCGCGCGGCGCTTTCCCGCGCTGCCCGCCGTGGCCCTCGGATCGGCGGTGCGCCACGACTACGCCGCGCTTGCGGCGCGCGTAACCCGGCTCGCAGGCGCGTTTTCCGCCGCCGGCCTCACTGCCGGAGATCGCGTCGCGCTTGTCGCGCGCAACTGCCCCGAATACCTCGAGACGCTGTTCGCGTGCTGGCACGCCGGGTTATGCGCAGTGCCGGTCAACAGCAAGCTGCACCCAAGCGAGCTCGCGTACGTGCTGGAGAACTCCGGCGCGCGCTGGGTATTCGTCGATGCAGCGTGGAGCACGGCGCTGGCTGGACTCGCCGGCGAAACGCTCGAGCGCGTCATCGAATTCGCATCGAGCGAATACGACCGGCTTTTCGACGGCATGCCGCGCGACGAGCCCGCCGCAGTCGCGGCCGCCGATCCCGCGTGGCTCTTCTATACCAGCGGCACGACGGGCCGTCCCAAGGGCGCGGTGCTGTCGCATGGCAACCTGCATGCGATGAGCGAGTGTTTCCTCGCCGACGTCGAGACCGTTGCGCCCGGCGACGCGATCCTGCACCCCGCGCCGCTGTCGCATGGCTCGGGGATGTATGTCCTGCCGCATGTGCTGCGCGCCGCGGTCAACGTCGTGCCGGATTCGGGTGGCTTCGATCCGGGCGAGATCGTGGCGCTCTTCGCGCGCTGGCCGAATACCTGCTTCTTCGCCGCGCCGACCATGGTCAAGCGCCTGGTCGCGCATCCCGCGCTTAGCGGCGCGCGGCTCGACCACCTCAAGAGCATCGTCTGCGGCGGCGCACCGATGTACGTCGAGGATTGCAAGGCGGCGTTCGCCGCACTGGGACCGAAGCTTGCGCAGATCTACGGCCAGGGCGAATCGCCTATGACCATCACCGCGATGCCGCGCGCGATGCTCGCCGCTGCAATCGCGCGGGACGACGACGCGCAGCTCGGCTCGGTCGGCGTCGCGCAGACCGGCATCGAGATCCGCATCGCCGCCGCCGACGGCGAGGCCGCATCTGCAGTCGGCGAGGTTTGCGTGCGCGGGCCGACCGTCATGCAGGGTTACTGGATGAATCCGCAGGCGAGCGCAGCGGCGCTCTCCGGCGGCTGGCTGCACACGGGCGACGTCGGCTGCATCGACCGCGATGGCTTCCTCACGCTCAAGGATCGCGCCAAGGACCTGATCATCAGCGGCGGAGCCAATATCTATCCGCGCGAGATCGAGGAAGTGTTGCAGAAGCACCCCGCGGTCGCCGAGGTCGCGGTCGTCGGCCGCAGGCACGCGGACTGGGGCGAGGAGGTCGTCGCCTGCGTCGTCACCCGCGATTCCCCCGCGAGCGCGCTGCTCGAGCGCGAGCTCGACGCCTTGTGCCTGGAGCACATCGCGCGTTTCAAGCGGCCGAAGGCGTATGTGTTCCTCGCCGAGCTGCCGAAGAACAACACCGGCAAGGTGCTGAAGACGGTGCTGCGCGAGCGAATTGCAGGCGTGTAGCCCGGGCTGAGCGGAGCGATGCCCGGGATTGCGCATCGTTGGCGTTGATGGTCCCGGGCTTCGCGCTGCGCGCTCAACCCGGGCTACGCCGCTCAACCCGGGCTACGCTGTCGCAGCGGCAACGACACGATCGCGGCCACGACGCCGGCACCGGCCGCAGAAGCGAACGCGGCCCAGGGCCCGACCGCGTCGACGAGCTGGCCGCCGACCGCCATCCCCGCACCAACGCCGATGACAATGCATGTCGACATCCAGGTGAACGCCTCGGTCGCGTAGCGCACCGGGGCGTAATGCGTGACTAGAAGCGTCAGTGCGGTGAGCGCGGGCGCAATGAGAAAGCCGGCTACGAGCGCAAGCGGCGCAAGCAGCCACGCCGAGGTGACGAGCGCATGCGCGCCGAGCGGCACCGCCATGACCAGCAGCAGCCGCGGCAACTGACGCTCGAGCGGCAGCGCGAAGTGCATGAAGCCGTAGGCGAGGCCACCCACACCGCTGCCGATCGAGCAGATCGCGAGCAGCGCGCCGCCGAGAGGTGGGCTGCCGGCGCGCGCCGCGAAGCCGGGATAGCCTACCTCGAGCATGCCGAACGCGAAGGTGAGCGCCGAGCTTGTCGCGTAGACATTGAGGAGGCGGCGCTCGGTGAGCGGACCGAGCAGATCGCGCTCGTCGTTGGGAGCGTGCTTCCAGTAGCGCCGCGCCGGCGAGAGCAGGAAAAGCGGCGCCGCCAGCGCGGAGAAAATCCAGGTCGCGCTGAAGGCTGCGGCAGGCGTTCCGACCAGTAGTATCAGGCCGATGAGCGCCGGGCCGACGGTGAAATTGATCTCGATCAGCACCGAGTCGATGGCGAAGGCGGTGCGGCGCTCGTCCGGCTTCTCGAAGCGATGCCGCCACAGCGTGCGGGTCAGGACCGACACCGGCGGCACGAACGCGCCGGCGAGCGCGGCGAGCGGCGCGATCGCCGCGAGCGCCAGCTGTAACGGCTGCGCGAGCAACAGCAATCCCAGCAGCAAGGGCTGCACCGTGCCCGTGACGAGCAGCGTACCGCGCGGTCCGTAGCGATCGATCAGCCGGCCCTGGACCGGTGCGCTCGCCGCCATCGCGACGAGATAGGTCCCGACCATGGCGCCGGCAAACGCGAACGAGCCCGACAGCTCGCGCAGATGCATCAGCATCGCGAGCGACATCATCCCGACCGGCATGCGCATGACGAGCGCCATCGCGAGCAAGCGCGGGACGTCAGGATGGCGGAAGAACGCCGCGTAGTGCGTCAGGAAGCGTCGCATCCCGACACGTCACGCTTTGCGGAAGACGAGGCTGAAATTGTTCGCCGGCATGTCGACGATTTCGGCAAGAGCAAATCCGGCGCGAGCGGCGACCTCCCTAAGCTCATCCACGTCGCGAACGCCCCACTCCGGATCGTGCGCGCGCAGATCGGCATCAAACTTTTCATTGCTGGGCGCGGTATGGCGGCCGCTACGGCGATATGGCCCGTATAAAATCAGTACGCCTTCGCGCGGCAGCAGGTTCCGCGCCCCCTCGAAGAGGGCGAGGGTCGCAGCCCAGGGCGAGACGTGAACGACGTTGATGCACACGATGGCATCGGCAGTGTCGACCGGCCACGGCCACTCGCGGGCGTCGAGCGCTAGCGGCGGGTTGACGTTGCCGAGCTCCTCGAAGCGCGACCAGAGCGCAATCGACCGCCGGTTTTCCGGGTCGGGATCGCTGGGCTGCCAGGACAACTGCGGCAAAGCCTTCGCGAAGTGCACGACGTGCTGACCGGTGCCGCTGCCGATTTCCAGCACCAGACCGCGTGGCGGAAGAACGCGCTGGAGCACCTCGAGGATGGGGCCTTTGTTGCGCTCGGCGGCCGGCGCAACCCACCGCCCGTCGGCCAGCCGCTCGCCGATTTTCCAGGCCACGCGCCGCCGTTCGAAACGCCTAACGCAGTGCCGCGGCTAGGGTAACGTCAGGAATCACCGAGGGGCTCATTCAGGTCGCGGACCTTGACCAGATCTCCGCCGCGGCTTTCGTATTCACCCGACAGGATCACGTCTTCACAGTCGATGTGCAGCTCTTCGACCAGATCGGAGAGCCGGTCGATGTCGCCGCGCGCTCCGATGACCAGACATCTGAGCACCCGCGCCTCGACCGGTTTGCCAGACTCGTCGACCGCGTCCTCGAGCAAGCCGATAGCCGTCGCTCGGTCGATTTCCCGGAAGTGACCGTTGATCCATGTCACGACATCGTTTGGAATGGTCAAAGCGATATGTCCGATGTTCAAGCCGGCGCTAGTTTATTGCACATGGCATCGGCGTGCTAGTGGCGCGCAGGCAGCGCATCGACGATCTTGGCGAGCTCGGCCGCGTCGGCCGGCTTTACGACGTGATAATCGAAGCCGGCCTCACGCACGCGACGGCGGTCTTCGACCTGCCCGTAGCCGGTGAACGCCACGAGCGTTACACCCGCGAGCTCGGGCGAGCTGCGCAGCATTCGCGCCACGTCGTAGCCATTCCTGCCCGGGAGCCCGATATCCAGGAATACTGCATCCGGGCGGTATTCAGCCGTCGCAGACACCGCGTCCGTGCCGTTGTAGGCGATACGCACATCGTGGCCCATGGTTTCGAACAGCGCGCCGAGCGTGTCCGCGAAGTCGCGATTATCGTCGACGACGAGCAGCCGGCGCCGCGTCACCGCCGCGCGCGGGAGCTCCTCTTTCACGGGTCCTTGGGCGACGTCGCGCCCAAGCGCGAGCGGCAGGCGGACGACGAATTCGCTGCCGTCGCCCGGTCCGCCGCTCGAGGCGGAAACCGAGCCGCGGTGCATCTCGACCAGTCGCTTCACCAGCGTAAGGCCTATGCCCAATCCTCCTTCGGTGCGGTCGAGCGAACGGTCGCCCTGCACGAAGAGGTCGAACACCTTGGGCAGCAGTGCCGCGGGAATGCCGATGCCGGTGTCACGGACGCCCAGCACCGCCTCGCCGTCCTCGCGACTCACCGCGATGGTGATGCGTCCTCCCTCTGGAGTGTACTTGACCGCGTTGCTGATTAGATTGAGAACGATTTGCGATAGGCGCGTCGAGTCCGCATCGACCGGCAGTTGCTCCTCGGGAAGCCGCAGCTCCACCGCGTGCTTATGCGCGTCGATCAGCGGCCGGCAGGACTCCAGCGTGCGCGCGACCACTTTGTTCATGTCGAGGACTTCTTTTTTCAGCGCGATCTTGCCGCGGGTGATCCGGCTGACGTCGAGAAGGTCGTCGACGATGCGCGCAAGAAGCTTGGTCTGCCTTTCGATGACACCCCGAAATTCCGCGCGCTCCTCCCCGGATTTGCTGCGCATCAGACCCAGCGCATTGACGATGGACGCGAGCGGATTGCGCAGCTCGTGGGCGAGCATCGCCAGGAACTCGTTCATCTGCCGCTCGCTCTCCTGCAACGCCTCGATGCGTCGCCGAGCGGTGAGGTCACGCGTGACTTTGGCAAAGCCGCGCACGCGGTGCTCGTTGTCGTAGAGTGCGGCGATAATCACGCTCGCCCAGAAGCGGCTGCCGTCCTTGCGTACGCGCCAGCCTTCGTCCTCGAACCGGCCTTCGGCGCGCGCGACGAGCAGCTCGTGCTCCGGCCAGTTTCGCGCCAGGTCTTCGGGCGTATAGAACACCGAAAAGTGCTTGCCGATTATCTCTGACGCCGTATAACCCTTTATGCTCTCTGCTCCGGTATTCCAGCTCACGACCTTGCCGTCGCCGTCGAGCATGAAAATCGCGTAGTCCTTGACGCCGTCCACCAGCAGGCGGAAGCGCTCCTCGCTTTGCCGGAGAATTTCCGCCTGCCGGCCGTGCTCGGCGAGCTCGGCGCGCAGCGTCTGATTGGACACCTCGAGCTCCAGCGTCCTCTCCTCGACGCGCTGCTCGAGTTCTTCATTGCTTTTGCGTAGCTCGGCGATCGCGCGCCCGCGCTCGCCGATCACCGCGCTCAGCACCAGCCCGGTCAGTACCAGCGTGCTCGTATACGCCACCAGAAACAGCAGCGCGGCGTTCGAGGAGCCCAGGCCGAAGGGGCCGCGGCCTTGGATGGTGTACCAGGCGGCGATCGCGCATACCATCGCGGCCAGGGTCGTGACTTCGCGCTGGCGGTAGCGGATCGCGGCCCAGATGATAAACGGCAGCGTGATGAATGCCAGCGGAAGCGACGAGGCTTCTTCGGGTACGCTGCCGAAGACAATGAACGTCGTGAGCGCCAGCGCGGAGGCCAGGGCGCCCGCTTCGATCGCCTTCGGCAACGACCATCGCCGCCAGGCGCCGACGTACCAGCTCGCGATGAGCGGCGTGACGATGATCATGCCGGAGGCATCGCCCTGCCACCACGTCCAGGCGTTGACGACGAACTCGCTCCAGGGAAGCGCCTTTAAAAGCGAGATCGAGCTCACGCCGACAGCGGCGGCGATGGTCGCGCTGAGCGCTGCCAATCCGGCGAATTTCACGACCGCGTCGCCGGTTTCGAAATAACCGCGCATGCCGGTGTAGCGCCGGATCAACGCGGCGCCCACCACAGCCTCCAGCGTGTTGCCGGTGGCGATAAGAACGGCAAGCAGTGGCGAGCCCTCTATCGTGAAATTGACGAGCGCCGCACCCAGCCAGACGCCGGGCCAGAGGCGCGTTCCCCACAGCAAGGTCGCGGCGAGCGCGATGCCTGAGGGCGGCCAAATCGCAGTGGCGTATCCCGGCGGGATGGCGAACAGCAGCGAGAGCTTGGCAGCCGCGAAATACGCGGCAGCCAGGAGCAATATCTGGACCGCATGAACCCCGGTGTGCGACAAGCTCTTCGCCCCTGCCACTTATTCCCCGCCAGTAACGTCTCTTGCAAATGTTCCGCAGTGCGCGGCCATTATAGCCGCGTCGAGACAGGAGCTTTTGCAACGTGCAGGCGCGAGTCACCTGCTCCGGCCGTCGAACTGGGTGATCGGAAGCGTGGAGGGTTCGACGCCTTCGAGGCAGCGGACATTGATCGACGCCGTCGGATTGCCCTTGGCGTCTCTGCCTTCCGCAAACGGTGCGCAGCCGCAGACGTCACAGAAGTGATGATTGATGACGTGGCGGTTGAAAGTGTAGGTCTGGACGTCGGCAGGTGAAGTCGTCAGATGGAATGCCGCTTGCGGCACGAACCAGAGCAGATAACCCTTTCTTCGGCAGTGCGAACAATTGCATTCGACGACCGAGCCGATTTCGCCTTCCACGGTGAAGGCAATTTTTCCGCAATGACAGCTGCCCTGATATTGCATGGCGATTCCTCTATTGGTTCAGATGACCGTTCGCGACTGCGAGAGCGAACCGGGAGAGAGACCGATGCCGTTCGCGCGTTACTCTGCTCGCTTCAGTGAGGCGTCGACGAAACGGTCGTCGCGCTCGCGCATCAGCCAGTAGGCGAGGCCCAGCGCCAGCGTGATTACGGCCAGCGCGAGCAACTGCCCCGAGTCCACGTCACGCAGGTCGAGAACAATGAACTTGCGGGCGACCGCAAGGAGCGCGATGAGGAGCACCACCTTGGTCTGGATGATGCTCTGCTCGCGTTTGACGACGTACTGCAGCGTGTGGTTGAACTCCAGCGCGATCAGCAGCGTCAGTATCGCGCCGAACACCGACTGAAATACGCCGGGATCGAGCGGGTTGAGCAACCCCAGCAACAATCCGATCACGAGGGCCCAGCGTGCTTGCAGGCGAGTCCAGAGGAGGGGTCTGGTCATGGCGGCTCCCGGGCGGGTGGATCATCAGCGCCACTCGACCGCGCCGAATCGGTCGTGGCCGAGATAGGTGTAGAAGATCCCGATGGTGCCCCGAGTCTGCGACGTGTCGCCCAGGTCGGGGAAGGTCGCGTTGCGGCGCGACCATACGTACTTGAGTGCGATCGCATGCTGGCGGTAGATGCGCACCGTGAGCGCCGTATCCGCGCGGAGGATGTTGTCGTGTCCACCCGTGCTGGCCGAGGCGATCCGACTCACGAAGTACTCGCGCCCCAGGAGATCGAGCGAGGCCGTTTCGCCGAAGATCAGGCGCAGCGCGGCGAGGGCCTGCGGGGCGACGCCGTAGTGGTAGTCGGTGGCGCTCGTGCCGTGGAGGGTTCCGACTCCGGCGTAGCCCGTGCCGAAGAGCGCCGAGCCCTGCAGCGCGATCGTGTTCGAAAGCCACCACTGGCCTGTCGTGCCGAGCGACAGCGCCGTGCTCGATACGCGAAAGATCTGTGGCGCGATGTAGTCGTAACTGCCGTAGAGGCCCCATACACCACGGTAGTTGGCGCCGAATCCGTAGTCCTTTCCATAGAGCAGGCCCCGAGTCAGGATATTTTCGAATCCGTTGGCGCTCGAACCGGTGACCTGGACGGTGAAATAATCGAATGGACGCTTATAGGTATAGTCGGGCTTTCCCGGCAGCCCATAGTCCATCGAAAAGTCCACCTGCGCCTCGTTGCGCCTGAGCTTGGTCGATGTGCCGGGCTCGTTCTGCGTGGTGGCGCTCACGCCGAGCGCGAGCCGGCTGTAGTAAACCGGATCGTGGCTTGGGAAGATGGTCTTGAAGCGATCGCCGAAGGCGTGACGGTTGAAGCCCATCGACGGAGAAATGAACGCGGCGCCCACTTCGCGCCAGAGGCTGGGCACGGTGTCTCCGCGCTCGAGGAGCAGGTTCGCCATCCGGAACAGCGCTTCGCCGAGGAAGGATCCGGCGACGCCGCTCGCGATCTGATCGTTGCGGGAAGGCGGCGTCGTCTCACCCGCGATCTCCCAGAACGCGCTGCCCGCAAAAGTGTATGCCGCCGATTCCCAGAAATCGAGGCCCGCGGAGCGCGCGAATCCGTGATACATCGATCCCTGATACGGATGCCAGAACTGGTTGGTCGAGAACGGATCGTCGTCGACGACCCAGCCGTGATGCAGATTGCGGCGGATCGACGAGAAGTTCGAGTGGTAATCCTTGCTAGTGGAGTACCGGTTGGCCAGATTCAACAGGACGTCGAAACCGACGATCTCGAGCGCCGGAAGAAGGTAACTCTTGCGCGCCTCGATATCCGCCGAAAAATCGGGCTTGGGCTCCCCAGGAATAGGCTGCAGCGGATCGTTTTGCAGCGCCGCCCATAACGCAGGGAAGTAGATGGGCTCGGGCTCGGCGGCCAAGGCGGCGCATGCCGTGGTCGCCCCCAGCGCGACAGCCATGCCGAGGAGGGCGGTCCGGAACCGCGTGGCGGGTCGCTTTCGCATGGCGTAGGTTGTATCAATTTCCAGCGCGCGCAAGGCTTACATGATTTCTTGCATCGCTTGCCGCGAAGGCCCCGAGAGGAAGCCGCCGGCAGCGCGTCCACAGCCTCTGCACGAAACGTGCCGCCCGGACAAGAAACGGCCATCGCCGCCTTGACCGCAGACGCGCGCCGTCTCACGATATGCAGCCGCGGCCATACTCCGCACGCTTGGGTGTGCAGGAGGATCGGTTGCCTGGACGACCAACAAACGGAGGAGGCGATGACCATTCGGCGATTTGGCAGGTCCGCAGCGATCGCGCTGCTCGTTTTCGGTTGCGGCGGTGTTGCACAGGCGCAGCAATCGCCTATGACTTTTTTCGTGACCAGCGCGGGTTCCGGCAAGGGCGCGGATTTCGGCGGGCTCTCGGGCGCGGACAAGCATTGCCAATCGTTGGCCACCGCCGCCGGCGCGGGGAATCACACCTGGCGTGCGTATCTTAGCGCGAGTCCGGCCGCGGGCGCGCCGGCGGTCAACGCGCGCGAGCGCATCGCCAAAGGGCCGTGGCAAAACGCCAAAGGGGTCGTTATTGCTCGCGATGTTGCCGACCTGCACGGCAACAACAATCTCAACAAGCAGACCGCGCTGACCGAAAAGGGAGACATCGTCAACGGACGCGGCGACACACCGAACAAGCGGGTTGGGGCTCAGTTCTTCGGAGGCTTGCGCAGGTAGTTGAACCACAGCACGGCCCCGAAGAAGACCCAGATCAGGATCGCCGCGATCGCGAAGGCCGGGTTGCAACTGGCAACGCCGCTGCTGCCAAGACCAAAGAACGAAAAGCTGCTCGCGCACTCGCGCTCGCCGGGAGCAAAGCCGATCCAGCTCGCGATTTC
>DASWDF010000033.1:0-5202 GCA_036395475.1 Casimicrobiaceae bacterium | reverse complement strand
CGCGAGACGGAGCTGTTCTTCGACAGTCTCGTGCGCGAGGATCGCAGCGCGCTCGATCTTTTGACCGCCGACTACACGTTCGCAAACGAGCGCATCGCCAGGCATTACGGCATACCCAAAATCGTCGGCAATCAGTTCCGCCGCGTTGCGCTGCCGCCGGAGCGTCGCGGCATTCTCGGGCAGGGCAGCGTTCTGATGCTCACGTCCGTTGCAGACCGGACCTCGCCGGTCCTGCGCGGCAAGTGGATCATGGAGGTGCTGCTCGGATCGCCGCCCCCTCCTCCGCCACCGAACGTGCCGACGTTCGAACAGACGAAAGATGTTTCCGGAGGAAAGCTGCTCTCGGTGCGCGAGCGCATGGAACAGCATCGCGCCAACCCGGCGTGTAATTCCTGTCATCGCGTGATCGATCCGCCCGGTCTGGCGCTCGAGAATTTCGATGTCACCGGCCAGTGGCGGATCAAGGACAACGGCGTGCTGATCGACCCCGCAGGCCAACTTTACGACGGCACCGTGATGAACGGACCGGCGGGATTACGCGAGGCGCTCGTGAAGCACGCCGATCTCGTGCTTCTCAGCTTCACTGAACACCTGATGACCTACGCGCTCGGCCGTCGAGTCGAGTACTACGACATGCCCGCAGTGCGCTCCATTATTCGAAACGCTGCTCGTCATGAAAACCGGATGTCGTCGTTCATTTTAGGCATCGTGCAGAGCGCAGCGTTTCAGATGAGCAACGCAGAAGACACTTCGAAGCCTGCCGTAAATCGGTAATCCGCGCGCCTGAACTAGCCAAGGGCGCTGCCCTTGATATCCCGTTGAAGTCGTGAGAATGGAGCGAGGGCAGCGCCCTTGGCTAGTTCTGGTTGTTGGTTTTGGCGCGCTCCGCGCGCCGGACCGTTATCCGGCTCCTGATCGCACGCACGATCATCGCGACATGGCCCGCTGCTCGTAGCGGCGTGCATGGCTTTATCCTTCGGGACTGCGAAGACCTGGAGGAGTCCATGAACACCTTCTACGAGCATCATCGAGATAGTATCCGGTTTGCCTATCGCTGTTTCGATCGCATCCTGCTGAATGGATTGATTCAACCGTTTCAGCAACCCGAACGCGTCGTCCGTTTTTTCAACACCTATCGCGAACTCTATCCGGTAAGCAAACCGGTTCTCAAGGACATCGCCCGCCAGTACGACCGCTGGGTCACGGTGCGGGCGAAGGACTGGGGCGCGCCCCTCGTGGAACCGCCCGCCGATCAGCGGCGCGACGACTTTGTCGCGCGCTACTTTCGTCGGCCCGCCGCCGATCAGATCGTCGTGATTCTCAAGGCCCGTGAACCCGCCCGTATCCTGACCGCCATCGGCAAGGGTGATCGTTGGCATCTCGAGTACGCGCGCCGGTGGGTGATGCAGTACAACTTCTACCTGCTCGACCGCGAGTGGGGCCGGCTGTTTGTCCGCGTGTGCCCCTACTTCCCCTTCTCGGCCCGTGTGTGCCTCAATCAGCATCCCTGGCTTGCGAATCGTCTGCGTGACGAGGGCATCACATTCCGGCAGTGTGGCAACGCCTTCCTGACCTGCAGTGATCCGACGCGCTTGCAGGTCTTGGCAGACGCGCTGACCCCGCGTGACCTCGCGCGCTGTGCGCAGAAGTGGCTCCGCGCCTTCACGCCCTTCTTCACGCCGACTGAGCGGCGCGAAGCCGCCTGTCAGCATCGCTGGTTTCTCTCGCAGGTCGAGTACTGCGACAACCTAATCTTTCACCGCCGCGCTGCCCTTGATGCCCTGGGCGAGCGCCTCCTCGACGCCAATCGCACGATCGGGCAGCCGCGGAAGCTCGCCACGATCTTCGGCCGGAAGATCACCACCCGGCATCGCGGCAAGCTCGAAACGATCATCGAAGATCTCGACCTCCCCAATCCGGTGATCCGGAGTTACTACCGCGACGGCTCGATCAAGCAGTACGTGCGGGATCATTTGCTGCTGCGCACGGAAGCGACGTCCAACAATGTCGCCGACTTCGGGGTCCCGAAAGCCATCGAGGCTCTGCCGCAGCTCCGCACCGGCATGGCGGCCGTCACCGATCGCTATCTCACCGTCCAACAAGACATCCTCGAGACCTTCGTCGACCGCGGCCAACTGCGCCAGCTCGCGGAGCCGACGCGTCTGCCGAACGGCAAGCGCATCCCCGGACTCAAGCTCGACCACCCGCGGCAACTCGCCGTGATGCACGCGCTTGTCCGCTTCGCCCATATCGCGGCCAGCGATACCTTCACCATGCGGGAGCTCCACGGCCCGACCGCCGCCGCGCTTGATACGACGACCGATCAGTACCGACTCGCGTCGCTGCGCTATGACGTCTCGAAGCTGCGCGCCAAGGGCTTGGTCGAACGCGTCCCGCACTCCCGCCGCTATCGACTGCTGCCGTGCGGGTACTCGATCTGCCTCCTCTTCCTGAAACTCTTCGAGCGCGTCTACGCGCCGTTGACCGCTGGCCTGCTGAAACCGGTCACCGCCGACAGCCGCCTCGCCGAAGAAAAGCGCCATCGACTCGACCGTCTGTATCAACGCCTCGCCATCGACCTCGATGCGCTCCTTGAGGCCGTCGGTTTAAGGACCGCCGCATGACCCACGCTCGAAACGAGTACATAATTCGCGCACGGAGCCGGATAACGAACTAACCGCGTAGTCGAGAAACCGCGCGAAGTCGCGCGGGTAATACCGCACGAAACCCTCAGCGACATCAGACAGTGCATCCGTCGCAGCATCATTGATCTGTTCGCAGAATCTGACATTTTTCGCAACGAGTCCCGTGGATGTAAGTTCACTGACGCGTTGCGCCAGATCGCTGCACAACTGCCATGTTCTGAGATCCTCCACTCTTCTCGCGCCCATCGCAGACATGTAGGCATGAGACGTGCCGTTCTTTTGAGCGAACCTCGTGAACGAACGTACGTGGGAGAACCTCGTGAACCCGCGTGAAGGAACGTACGTGACGGAACCCACATGAAGGAACCGCGCTAAAACATTCTCGATTGACAGCCGTCGACGGCAATGGTAGTTCCGCTGATCCAACTCGCACGCGGAGATGCGACGAACGCGACGACGTCGCCAATCTCCTCCGGCCGGCCGAAGCGCGCGAACGGCAACTCGCGACGAACGAACTCGGTGATGCCTCGAGGGTCCGCCTGCAGCCGCTTGTCCCACGAGCCCCCGGGAAACAGAATCGACCCGGGCGCGACGCCGACCACTCGAATACCATCCTTTGCGAGCTGCTGCGCGAGCGATTTGGTGAGGCTGATCTCCGCGGCTTTCACCGCGTTGTACGTCATGCGTCCTCCCGCTTCGCGGCCGAAAATGGAGGAGATGATGACGATGGTCCCGCCCCGTTTGCGCAAGTGCGGAAGCGCGGCGCGTGACGCGCGGACCGCGGGATAAAGCGTCTGGTCGAAAGCCTCCTGCCACTCGGCGTCGGTTGTCGAATCGACGTCCGATCCTCGCGCCAAGCCGACATTGTTGACGAGAATATCGAGTCCACCGAGCTCACTCGCCGTGCATTCCACAAACCGCAACACGTCGTCGGCAATCGATATGTCTGCAACAATCGGCAGCACCCGTGCGTTATGGCTCGCAGCGCCCGTGAGCTCTCGTGCAGCCCGTTCGAGCTGCTGCTCGCCGCGCGCGCAGATTGCGACGCTGCATCCTTCGGCCACGAGCGATTTCGCACTGGCGAGGCCCAATCCTCGACTGGCGCCCGTCACGGCGGCAATCTTTTGCGTCAGCTGAAGATCCATGCCGCTGTCACGACCTTAAATCGCTTGGCTGGCGAGGGGACCGCGCGATCTGAACGAAAGCCAGTAGACGGGAAGGCCGGCCAGCACGATGGCAAACGTGATTGTCGTCCACTTCGGATCGGCGATGAGCGCGTTCAGCACCAGGTAAAAGGCCGCGGCAATGAACACGCCTGGGACGATGGGATAACCAATCACCTTGTAGGGCCTGCTGAGATGCGGCTGCGACGCGCGTAAACGGTAAATCGCGGCAACGCTGAGCGCGTAGAACGGCCACATTGCCAGGACGAACGTGTCGGTGAGTTGCTCGAACGTTTGAGTCATCACCATGGCGATCCCCAACACGCATGCGAGCGTGATGGCCACCCACGGCGTGCGCCGTGTCGGATGAACAGCGGCAATCTGCTTGAAGAACAGCCGATCGTCTGCCATCGCGAAAAAGATTCGCGGCGATGCCAGCATGCTGCCCATGAGCGATCCAAAAGTTGAAATCATCACGACGATGGAAATGAACGAGACGCCAAACTGTCCAAAGATCGCCACCATCGTGTCTGCTGCGACAAGCCGCGAGTCTTTCATTCGATCGATCGGGTTGATGTAGAGATACGCCGCATTTGCGGCGAGATAAATGCCGATGATCAACAGCGTGCCGATGATGATCGCTCGCGGAAGATTGCGCTGTGGATTCTTCACTTCGCCGCTCGCGAATGAGAGGTCTGCGAAACCGTCGTATGCCCAGAGCACGGAGATCAAGGAGAGGCCATACAAACCCATTTGCACGGGTGCTCCGTTTCCCGCGAGATGCGACCAGCTTCCGCTGCTGCCGCCGCCGAGGAGGAACGACGAGACGACGAGCAGCGCCAACGCCCCGAATTTCGTCAAGGTCGAAAGACCGGTAAACAGTGCGCCCAACTGCACGCCGATGACGTTGGTCACGGCGGCAAATGCAATCGCGCCTGCAGCAAGGTAGTCCGCCCACTCGGCGTGCAGTGCCGGATCCACGCCGAACGACCGGAGACAGTACTCGCCGAAGACCGAAGAGATTCCTCCAAGGGCTGCCGCGCGAATGAGAACAAGCTGCGCCCAACCATAGAGAAACGCATATGGGCGGCCCCAACCCTCCCGGAGGTAAACGTACATACCACCGGTTTCGGGCATCGACGCCGCCAGCTCGGCGAACGCGAGCGCGCCACAGAGCACCACCACGCCGCCGACAACCCACACGCTGAGCATCCAAATCGGATCGGGGACACGCGTCGCGATTCCCGCCGGTGTCCGGAAAATCCCTCCGCCGATCGTGATGCCGATGACGATGCCGATCGAGCTCCAGAGTCCGAGCCGGCGTTCGAGGTGCGCCATGCGGGAATAATGGTCTTCAACCCGTCAAATCTCCAAATCGCAGCATTCGATTTTCG
>DASWDF010000032.1:0-9394 GCA_036395475.1 Casimicrobiaceae bacterium | reverse complement strand
GCGGTGCGGACGTTGCCGGAGCCGGTCAGTGCGACTGCGCTGCAGCCGGTGATCGAGCTGCCGCCATCGGTGAAGTTGACATTGCCGGTGGGATTGGCGCCGGTGACCGAAGCGGTGAAGGTCACGCTCGCACCCACCGTCGACGGATTGAGCGAGCTCGACAGCGCCGTCGAGCTCGGCGCCTTGTTCACCACCTGCGAAAAGGCGGTGCTGGTCGAGCCATTGTTGGTCGCGTCGCCGCTGTACACAGCGCTGATGCTGTGCGTACCCACGCTCAGACTGCTGGTGTGACATACCGCCGTCGGCGTGTTGCCGCCGCCGCTCAGCGCGACGGCGCTGCAGCCGGCGATCGATGATGCACCGTCCGTGAAATTCACCGTGCCGGTCGGCGCCGCGCCCGAGACGGTGGCGGTGAGGTCGACGTTCGCACCGAATGTCGAGGGGTTCAACGAGCTGCCGAGCGTGGTTGTCGTCGGCGGCAACCCCGTACATGAGGGAAACTTGAACGATCCGATGCGGGTCTGCCAGTTGCCGGCGCTGCCGTTGTTCTGGCTGCTGTAATACTCGTTGACATACCAGAACGTACAATCGTCGACGGGGTCGACGCTCATCGCGCTGTAATCGCCCCAGCGGTCGCAAGGTCCGCCGCCGCACGTGTTGGTTTGCGATCCGGCGCCGGCGATCAATTGCACTTCGGTCTGTGGCAGCGTGTTCAGCGGGTCGGTCGCGAGTCTCCCGGCATAGGCGATGCTCGGAAAATTCGGAAGTGATCCATTCGACGTCGTATAGCCCAGCGCCACGTTGCCCTGACTGTCGACGGCAAGGCTACCCATGAACCGATACAAGGTCGCGTCGGGCGCATAGATCTGCTGCTGCACTGGCGTGGTGACGATCGTGCCGCCAGTGACATTGATCTGCGCCCACTGCATTGCAGTCGTTCCCGAAACGGAACCCACCGGATGAGTCACCCACAGCGATTCGCCGCCCCCGATCTTGCGATACTGGACCTTCTGCATAATCCGGTCGTCGATCATGTCGAGCTTCTTCGCGGTGTTCGGCTGCGGCACGATCGCGCCTTGCTGAAAGGTGTAGGTCGTCTGACTTACATTCGTCGCGGCGCTGAGCGTGCCGCCGGCCCCGCAGTTCGTGCCGGCCGTGAACTTCCGGACTTCGAACGCGTATGCCGTACTGGATTCGGAGACGAAATAGTTTGGCGTGCCGGGCTGCGCCGCGTTCGTGCCCCTGCCCTGGTTGTTGCTCGGGACAAGCGTGAACGCGTTACTGGCTGGAGACAGGTAGCCCAGCGAGTAGGTGAGTGGCGCACCGCTGTACAGGTCGGCGCGGCTAAACGAGGCAAAGGCGATTCCATTGTACGCGCCGGCAGGCGTGAACTCGTTTGCAGCCATGTACAGGCAGTCGTGCCAAAGACCGAACTTGCCGTAGTCGTTGATGTCACCGACTGGAGGCGAACCTGGAGTACCCGGATCCATGTGGACCGCGTACAGCCACCATCCGCCGGAGACCGGGTCGCTGCTCTTGGCCGCGGCGATGCACTGATAGAACGGCCCGCTGACTGAGGCAAACGCGAACCAGGTCAGGACAAACCGGTCCGACAGCCAGTCGTAGATGACGATGGGATCGCCCTGCGAGTTGCCGTTGCAGGGCGTCGTTCCGACCCCGCTCCACAATTGATTCTCCTCGAAGGACGTGAGCAACGTGCCGGTCTTGTTGTAGATCGCGACCGCGGTGTTAACCGCTTCAATGTAATGGCTGGGTCCGACATCGCCGTTGGGATCTGGCGGCCAGCCGCCGCCGCACTGTATGCCGCCGCAAGTATCGTTGAAGCTGAGACCGGCAAAGTTCCGAATAGGACTCGGCATCGGCGCGCTTGGCCCAGCGATGGCCTGTGGTGCGGATAGGGCTGGCGGCGGCGACTGGAACTTCGTTGGCGGCGGTCCGGCAAGCCGTGGCCGGTACATCTTCGGGTTGCCGAGAGTCGTCGGCGCCAACGGCAATCGGCTCAAGTCGCCGTCGAACTCGCCGGGAATAACCTTGGGTTGGCCATAGGTCACGCCTACGCTTTCGAAGGGTTGTCCTGCGCGCCCTTGCGATGCTGCACCGAGGAATCCTCCAAACAGCGCTATGGCTAGCGCGACGCGGACGACCGCGAAGAGCGCATCGGGAGCCGGGCACGTTCGGTTCGGCCCGGGCGCGTCCGTGGCCACTTTGAGTGGTATCACTTTCTGTCGAATTCCGGCCGGCGAGAACAGCGTGGTGCGCTTGAGGTAGCGACGGTGAAACGATCTTATGATGCTAGCATGGCCAGTATTCGCATCCCGCCCTTCGACGCGGCCAGTTGCGCCGTCCATCGCCCGGTGCATGCGCGATCAGTGCTTCGTATCCGGTTGCCGTAGGTGCGGAACTTCTCCAGGACGATCTCCATTTCGACGTCGGACAGGAGATTCGGCGGACCGATCTGCAATGCGCGTCAGTATCGCTCGGCGAGCGCCTCGACCTCGACCGCGAGTGCGAGCGCGGCAGTCAGCGATGCTGGTCGCGAACGGGGAGTGCGCGTGCACGATCGCGCCGACCTCGCGCCGAGCCGAATCTTATTGTCCATCTCGTTCGCCGGAAGCCGGGCGGCGTTCAAGTAACCGCAATGCGCCCCGAGAAATCCCTCCTGGAAAGTGGTGCGCTCTGGGTGTGTACGCGCATATCTTCTAAGCACTGAAACGCGCCCCGTTAAATCAAGCGGCAGCGCTAATAGGTGATATTCGCGAATGCTACCCTTATTTTGGCTAAGTGCATGTGCCACGACGCAAGAAGCGGGGAGGATTTGAACCTTCGACGTTTCCCGGTGATCGACAGTTGGAAGCCGCCGGGCGTGGAGCCGGCTGCAAGCAGCGTTCAGTCTTCTCGTCTTCGTATTAATCGTGCGGAATAAGGCGAGGCGCAGTTTCCTGGAAGGTATACGCGCCCTTCGGGCATTTCACGTCGGGATTCGTCGGAGCAAATGTCCCGGCCGGATTCGTCGTCCAGAGCCATACGTGAAGATCATAGTGGTTCAGCCCATGCGGCATGAGCGGATGGTGCCCCCTCGATGGGCCCGTCGAATGGGTGGCCGAATAGCTGCGGCCGCTCCTTGACCTCGGGCGAAAGCGGAATAACGTATTCGGCCGCGACGAGACACAGCTTGCCGCCAACCGGCTGGCGCCAGCGTTTGGGCCGCCGCGGCGAAGCTCTTAGTCGACCATGCGGCAAAAAAACGTGATCGCGCGTAGCTTGTCCAACGTATCGCCCCGGTGCCAGGTGCCGTCAAACCTGTCGAAACATCGTGCGCCTGGTGTTGAAGAATGCCGGCCGCACGCGATCGCTCCACGGCGTTCCGCGCACGGCCAGCCATGGCGGGCTGCCCAGCGTTTCGCGACGAACGAGGTCATAGCACGCGTGATAGCGCGGATGATCGTCGACGTTGCGGAATCGCCTCGCACGCACCGTACCCGGTACCGATGCGAGCCCAGGCAGGTGCTCACGGTCGTACCAGGCGTTGAAGTCGGCTTCGCACTCGGCCAGGACATCCGTTTCGACCACGTAGTGATAAGGCGCCTCCGTCCCCGCCGCCGCGCCCGGCAAATCCATCAGCAGGGACAGCCGCGACACGGTTGCCCTCGGAAGCGCAACACCTGCCGTTTGTCCGAGTCGCCATGCTTCCTGCTCTTCACTAGGCGCAGCGTACGCGCAGCCCTCTTCCGTATCGACCGCGCGGAACACGCGCAGGTCGCGATCCTCGCCGAGCGCCGCACGCAACGCCTCGACCGGATCGCAATCCAGCCAGGTGAACTTGACCAGAAGCGTGCTCGCCGGGGTCAAGGTCGATGCACGAGATTGATCGCCACCAGAAGGCGCGAAACCATGTTGTACGCCGCGACCGTGGCGACGACCTCGACGATGCCGCGCGCATCAAAGCGCGCCCGCACGCGACCGATCAGAGCATCTGGAACGTCGATGTCGCGCGTCATCGCGTCGGCGAGCTCGAGCACGAGCAGCTCGTCGTCATCGAACGCGTTGATCGTTTTGTCGTGCCCGCGGCCCGGTTGCCAGCTTCGCACCGCCTCGATCTTCGATTGCGGCAGGCCGGCCTTGAGCGCGTGTGGAACGTGAGCGTCGAATTCGAAGGATGCGCGATTCAATACCGCGATGCGCAGGATGATCAGCTCGCGGAGGTTCCCCGGGACGAGTGTCTGGTTGCGCACGGCAGTCAGCAGCTTCTCCCAGCTGCTCGCGATCGGCGGACTGTTGAGCAGCGCCTGGTAGAGCGGCGAAATCCGACCTCGCGCCGCTAGGATCGAGCGCTCGAGGTCGGCGAGCTCCGGCCGCGTGCCGGGCTCAACCAGCGGAACACGGATCTCGTCACTCATCGAGAGAGCATGCACGGGTCACAAAAGAGGCGCCGCGCTCAGCTGTCCGGCGTGATTTTCTTCGCTTTGACCAGCGTGGCCCACTTCTCGGTATCGCGCTTCAGCATCGCAGCCAGTTCCTGTGGAGACGACGCAGAAGGAACGGCGCCGCTTGACCGAAGCTTTTCGCTGATCGCCGGCGTCGCGAGCGTCCTGCGCACCGCTTCGTTCAGCGCGTTGATGACCGCCAGCGGCGTCTTCGCAGGCGCGAACAGCGCATACCAATTGTTGGTATCCACGCCCGGCAGCCCTTGCTCGGCCAGAGTCCGCACCTCCGGCAGCAGCGGGTGCCGCTTGGCCGCCGCGATGCCGATCGCCCTGAGCTTGCCGCTCTGCACGTGAGGCAGGAGGCCGGGGACGTCACCAAAGAACGCTGACACCTGGCCGCCGATTAAATCGGTGATCGCCGGGGCGGCGCCCTTATAAGGCACGTGGAGCAGGTTCGCCTTGGTCGCATCGGCGAGCTGCTCCATCGCAAGGTGCGGAATGCTGCCGATACCCGATGATGCGATCGCGACGGGCTGCGAAGACTTCTTCGCGTTCGCGACGAACTCCGCCGCGTCTTTCGCCGGGTTGCCCGGATTCACGACCAAGAGCTCGTCATTGTTCACTACCAGCGACACCGGGGCGAAGTCGCGCTGCATGTCGTAGGCGAGCTTGTCGTAGAGCACCGGATTGATCGCGACCGCGCCGACGCTGCTGAGCCACAATGTCATGCCGTCGGGCGCGGACTGCGCCACGCTTTGCGCGCCGATGGCGCCGTTGGCGCCCGGCTTGTTGTCGATGATCACGCGCTGATTGAGCTCTTTGCCGAGCTGCTCGGCGATCGTCCGCGCGACAAAGTCGACGGGTCCTCCGGGAGGAAATGCAACGACCAGACGGGTGATTTTCTCCTGTGCCCACGCGGGCGCAGCAGCGCTGAGCGTGGCCGTGAGCACGAGTGCGGCGAATTTGCGAATCATCGGTTGCTCCTCGATGAAGGCACGGTATGCTTAATCACAGCGGATCGTCATGCCGCCGTCGACGACGATCTCGGTTCCCGTGATGAACCGGGCCTCGTCGGAAGCAAGGAAAAGCACAGCAGCGGCCGTGTCCCTGCCATCGCCCATGAATCCCAGCGGGATGCGCGACTGGCGCTGTCGGAGCAGCGCTTCGACGTCGCCGCCGGCGCGCTGCGTCGCGAGCCGCGCTTCGACCATCGGCGTATGCAACTGCCCGGGCACGACGGAGTTTACGCGTATGTTTTTCTCGGCGTACTGCACCGCCACGACACGCGACAGCTGGATGACGCCCGCCTTGGTCGCTGCGTACGCAACCTGAGCCGCTCCGGTCCAGCGCAAACCCGATGTGGACGCGACGTTGACGATCGCCCCGGCGCGCTGCCGCTCCATGATGGGCAGCACGTGCTTGCAAGTCAGGAACACGCTTTTCAGGTTGAGGTCGATCTGTGCATCGAACACTTCCTCGCTCATCTCCACGGGTCCGCCGGCCGCGGAGCCGCCGACGTTGTTGACCAGCACGTCGATGCGGCCGAACGCGCTCATCGCCTCGGCGACCATCGTCGCTACGGATTTCGAATCGGTGACGTCGCATTGCGCGACATGGATCGATTCGCGGAGCGCGCCGGCGCGCTCGAGCGTTTCGGCGATGCGCTCGGGCTCGCGATCGACCGCGACCACGCGCGCTCCCTCTTCCGCAAAACGCACCGCGGTCGCGCGACCATTGCCCCACCCGGTGCCGACGCATCCTGCGCCGGTGACGATCGCGACTTTGCCTTCGAAGCGCTTCATGCCCAGGCTCCGAAGCGATAGAGGCGTTCGGGATTGGTCACGAGCAGCGCCTGGCGCTGTTCCTCGGACGGCGCGATGGATGCGAGCAGATCGACGAGCAAGCCATCGTCGGGTACGTGAGCGAGGTTCGGATGCGGCCAGTCGGTTCCCCACAAGACGCGCTCGCCCGCATCCTCGACCAGCGTCCGAGCAAACGCTACGGCGTCCCCGTACGGCGGCCCCTGCCGCGACGCGCGTTCGACGCCGCTCACTTTAACCCAGAAGCGCTCGTCGCACATGAGCTCGCGCAGCTTGCGAAAATCGGGCTGATCGAGGCCGCGCGAAGCGTCCACGCGCGCCATGTGATCGATGACGACCGGAACCGACGAGCGCAATAGCGCGGGTGCGAGATCGTGCACGAGCGAGCTCTCGAAATGCAGCTGCAGGTGCCAACCGATGCCGGCGAGTCGCCCGCCGAACGCGATGATGTCGTCGATCGGGGTCGATGCGCCGAGGTGGCGCATGAAGTGAAAGCGCGCGCCGCGGAAGCCGGCGGCATCGAGCCGGCGCAACTCGGGTTCGCTGATCGTTACCGGCACGAGCGCGATGCCGACGTAGGCGCCGTTGCGTGCCGCAAGCGTGTCCTCGGTCACCGAATTGTCGAAGCCGTGCGCGTTGGACTGTACGACGACGCACCGCTCGATGCCCAGCCGCGCGTGCAGCGCAAAGAGCTTTTCCCTCGGTGCGTCGCAGGGCGTGAAACTGCGGTCCGCCGCGAAGGGGAAACGCTTCGGCGGGCCGAACACATGGACGTGCGCGTCGCATGCTCCGGCCGGCAGCACCAGCCGGGGTTTGCTCGGCGACGGGTGGTAAGAAAGTGTTGCGGAAGGCATGGCGACACGATAGCGCGCAAGCTGCGATTTTCCTGCCGGGAATCGGCAATCGCGGGCGACGCGCTCACTGCATTTCGGTGATCTGCTGCCAGGTGTCGTGGTCGTTGCTCAAGCCACCAGCAACGCCTTGCTGGCGAGGATCTTTAGCACATTGTCCAGCTGAGCACGTCCGGCCGGTCCCGCGAAGGGGCCGCCCACAGCCGCGAGAAGTTCATCGCATTTCCTCGTGCCGTCGAGCAAAGCCAGCAACTTTCGACCGAGCGGATCCTGATACCGGAGCGCTTCGTGATAGAGACTTGGAATGACTTCGTGCTCACGACTCATCCAGCGCGCTGCGGCGAAAGCCTCGGGGCGTTCGCCTGGAATGGCCGCGACGGCGACGGGCGCGGTACGCAAGTCGACCAGGCCAGTGCCGTAAAGCTCGGCTATTAGCAGTTCGGTCGGCTGTGACGCGTTGCCGTCGCCAGTAGTTGACGTATTTTGCGCACGCCATCGGTCAAGCTCCGCGACCGGGACGGATTGGGGCCAATGCGCAAGCAGGAATTCCTTGACGGCGGCGAAATCGGCATCCGTTTCACGCGTCGGCGGGTTATTCGCGGCCGCGTGCCGCAGGTTCAGCGACGGCAACACATGCAATCCCAGCATCCGTGGCGGTTGCACGACGAATCGCAACGATGCATTGGCGTGGCACAGCAACGACTCGCGGAAGTGGCGAAAATGGATGAAGTCGAGATACTGCTCGCGCGTCAGGCGATCGAGCCGCCCGAGTGCCTGTCTGACCTGCGGTGCCAACCCGACGCCCATCATCTCACTCAAGCGGGCTTCCGCGAGATACGTCAGCCCCGCGCGCGCCGCGTCGGCGACGAATTCGTGGAAATATACGGGATCGTTGGGTTCGCTCAAGTCGTCGTGCGCCAATGCGGCGTCGGAGCCCTTGGCGGCATTGCGAACTTCCGCGCGCATGGCCTCCTGGGTCGCATTGTCATCGCTGACCGGTGTCGCCACGAGATTGAGGAGCACACGCGCCGCGGCGACTTTGGCGGGCTTGTCGGCGATATCCCGCGTGTGGTACCTGAGCATTTCCCATACGATGCGGCGCAAGTGGGATCCGGGCAACGTGTTGTAGCTCACGAGGGCCACCCCGTTCGGCGCCAGATGGCGCGCGATCAGCGGCATTACGCGAGCGCGCACCTCCGCGGGGATCCACGAGTAGAGGCCATGCGCGATGATGTAGTCGAAGCTGCCAAGATCCTCGGGAAGATCGCGCAGGTCGAGCTGAAGCAGGCGGATGTTGGTGAGCCCCAGGTCGCGTGCCATTCTCTGGGCACGGGAAATGGCGCGCGCCGCAAAATCGAAACCCACAAAGGTAGCGTTTGGCAATGTGGATGCGATGGGTACCAGGTTCGCCCCATCACCGCAGGCGAACTCGAGGACACGACAGGTAGCGATGGGCGCAACGCCGAGGCCGAGAAGCGTGCCTATCGTTGCGAGGCGGTCAGGATGGCGTGCTGTATCCGGGAAACTCGTGTAGGGGACATCGTTGTAGCTCTTGACGAGGGCGTCGTTCCCGGGTTCGAGCGCGGGGGCTGAAGTGTCGGACAATGGACCCTCGGAAGGCGGTGTCGCGCCCGCTGCAGGCTTGCGGTAGACCGCAATTGTATCGCCCGCCCGCTGCCGCAATGTCGAGGCACCTGGAAATATCTAGAGCCCCCAGCTCTTTGAAAATGTTAACAGCGAATTCCGAGGTAGTTTTGTCCATAGGCGCTGAGCGCGGGCCAGGACTTCTCGGCGACCCGCACCAGCTTCCAGATCAGTGCGCTCCTCTCACTGGCTTGGCAGGCAAGCAGCACTTTGTCACCGCCGGAAGTCGCTCCGACCATCACCAGCAGCGCCGCCTTGCGGTCAGCCGCATGCTAGGCGCCGTTGAGCCGCGAAAGCGACGCCGCCGACCGCGGCGCGCTTTCGCCCAAGAGGCTCCGCAGCGGGAGCGCGCCGGGATCGCGGATTTCGGTGGCACGATCTGCGGGACACCTGGGCGAGCCGGCACGTGCAGAAATTTACGGCGCAAATTCGTCACAGCCGCAAATGGAAAGGGCCCGCGTCACAGCAGGCCCTTTATCTGATGGTTGCGGGGGATCGATGTGGTGATTATTTGCGGTGGCGGATCGCCCTGCGCTGATGGGAAAATAGCCACTGAGTAGCCGCGCTAGCGGCGAAGTGGGGCGACGGCCGAGCATGGGGCTCGACCGCGCCCTAGCCAACCAGTGAAGGAGCT
>DASWDF010000031.1:0-5140 GCA_036395475.1 Casimicrobiaceae bacterium | reverse complement strand
CGTCACGTCGGGCGCACTGCCAACCTTTGTTGTTCATTCTGCCAATACGCCGGCCGCGAAACGAGAAGACTCAGATCGGATGAAGCGATCGCTGTGCTTCTACAATCGACCAGGCGATGTCGTTCAGGATAACGACATGCGGTCGTTTACTTTTGAACGCTTCCTGAGGAATCACGAATACGGACCGTCCCAACTCCGGTATGGCAACCTCCCATGTCCACTGCAAGCCGCACACGTTGCTGTCGCGCAACCCCGTATTAACGGCAAAGAGAGCCATTCGGATGAGGCGGGGAGGCAGCTTGCGAAACAGCGCGTCTTGCTCCTTCCAGGTGATCGGATAGGGTGAGCGTGGACTCTCAGGCAACATCGTGATTAGCGGCGGCATCCCATCGAGCCACGGACGACCGTCAGCATCACGGTAGGAGCGGGCCGCGCGATTCAAGATCGTGCGCGCCACTTCCAGACTGCGATTGATCGTGGTTGCACTCTCCCCATCGGCAAGCCGCGCCTTCACGAAGGGCTCCATCGTCTGATCGTGAACGTGCTGCGGTTCAAGATCGCCGATGTACGACTGCAGCAGCGTGACGTGCCACTTGATGACATCGATGCTACGCTTGCCGAGCGACTGCGCGACATAGCGCGCGGCGCAAACGGTGAAGGTCGGGCGTGCATGCGCACTTCGCGCGAGATCGCATTGCACTCGAGCGATTTCGGTCTGCAATCGCTCCTCCGCTTGCTCCTGTGTTATGGCGCCGACGCGCAGGCCGATGCGTACTCCGAGATACCGCTTGTCGATGAATCGTCGGCCATTTGCGAGGACCGTGATCCCTGGTGTGCGTGTCGTGGCCATGAGCTCCTCCTGTGGGACGGAGAAGCATTTTCGAGAGGGGCTGCAAGCCGAGGCAAGTCGTTGGCTGGCGGGTCACTAAGTAGCCTTTGGTGCTGCTGTCGTAGACGTCGTCGGTTATCTTGCGTATCGGGGCGTATTTAGCGATCCCGCATCCGCGAACAGTCGACACGACCTTCTCGCGCTTGACGCTGCTACGACCCGTAACGAAGGCGATCTTCCCGTCAAGCTGGGCGTGCAATTCTCCTCAAGAAGTCGGTCGGCGCAGCGCGATCAGGTTGCCAACAAAGACCTGCACCAGCTCCCCGTTCTGATTCAACGTCGTCGTCCTTACCTTGATCACGCCCTGATCCGGCCGAGATTTTCGAAGCGCGTACTTCGAGGACCTCGGTTTCCACATGCAGCTCATCTCCTGGTCGCACCGGCCGCGGCCAGCGCATTTCGTCGAATCCGACGCCAATGATGCCGCCCGCCGGCTTGAGCTCGCTTGCCACGAGAAGGCGCATCGTCATCGCCGCGGCATGCCAGCCGCTCGCGGCCAGTCCCTTGAAGAACGAGTCGCGGGCGCGGTCCTCGTCTAGGTGAAACGGCTGCGGGTCGAACTCCGTGGCGAAGGACTTGATGCGCGCAGCCTCGACCGAAAGCCGGCCCGAGGCGAACTTCTGTCCCGGTTCGAACTCCTCGAGATATCGCACCTTTAGAGCCTCGCTCGAGTCTGCTGGCGTTGTCGGGTGGACCCTGAGGCGGGCTTGTCGAGCTCGCACGAAACGACCTCGCCCAGAAGGCCGCGCAGATCGGCCGCGCGTCTGGCGCCGAACCGCTCCTCAAATTCCTTCTGCGCCTCGACCCACAGTTTCGCGGCGCGCTGCAGGCGCTCGGTGCCGGCTTTCGTCACTGCAAGCTCCTTGCTGCGACGATCCAGGATCCCGTCCTTGATGGCAATGAGGCCATCGCGCTCCAGCGGCAGCATGGTCCGGCCAAGCGTGGTGCGATCCATGACCAGCTCGCGGGCAAGGGCGTTGATTGTCATCGGTCCCAGCCCCTTCAGCTTCGCGAGGATCGAGAACTGCGTTGTCCGCAGTCCCGTGGACGCCAGGTACTGGTCGTAGAACTGGGTCACGTGGCGGGCGGCCTGGCGCAGCGCCAGGCAATTGCATTCCGGCCACCGGACCGAACTTTCGGAGGGCATCAGAAGGTTCCTCTTGACAATAAGTGCATATACGCTCATATTACACGCATATACGCCTATGTCAAGTCCTCTGACGATCGAGATCAAGCCTGGAGCGTTGACGTGATGCATGACTGCCGCCCCCGTTCGAACCTGGCCGATGATTCCTCGCGCTCGCTGCACACGTATCCAGCGCACCTGGCCCGCAACTGGAGACTGGACTCGGGTGAGTCGTTCTCCCTGCGGCCGGTCCGCCACGACGACGGTGTGCTCGAGGAAGCGTTCGTCCGTGGCCTTTCCCGCGAATCGCGCTATCAGCGCATGTTGAGCGGCGGCTTCAAGGTGACGCCCGAGTGGATCGAGTCGATGACGCACATCGACTATCAGCGTCACATGGCCTTCGCCGTAACCAGCGTGATCGACGGTGTCGAGCAATTCGTCGGGGTCGGGCGCTATGTCGTCGATGTGGCGACGGCGGGTGCGGAGGTAGCGCTGGTGATCGCGGATGTGTGGCAGGGCCGGGGGCTTGGTCGTCGGCTGCTCGCGACGTTGATCGAGCATGCGCAAAGCGCACGGGTACAGCAAATAGTCGGCGTTGTTCTCGCCACCAACGAGGCCATGCTCCGGCTCGCCCGGTCGATGGGCTTTTCTGTGAACGCGGAGCCGGGAGACGCCACCGTACTGCGTATACGGCGCGATCTGGTAGCCGTGAATGCTCAACTACACTGATTGAAGGACCTACATGTCATCGCGAGATGTTGTGTTGTCTCACCCCGTTCGCACCGCGATCGGGACCTTTAACGGCACCTTGAAGGACACGCCGGCCAGCGAGTTGGGCGCTACGGTGGTTCGCGAGACGCTTCGGCGCTCGGGCCTCGATCCCGCGCGCATCGGCAGCGTCGTGATGGGCAACGTGATCCAAGCCGGGAATCGAATGAATCCCGCCCGGCAAGCCGCGATCAACGGCGGCGTTCCCGTCGCCGTGCCAGCGATGACCGTCAATCGCGTCTGTGGCTCGGGTGCGCAGGCAATCGCATCGGCGGCACAGGAGATCTGGCTCGGCCATGTCGACGTCGCCATCGCCGGTGGAATGGAAAACATGGATCAGGCGCCGTACCTCATGCCCAGTGGGCGCTGGGGTCAGCGCATGGGCGATGTCGAGATCTACGACAGCATGTTGCGCGACGGATTGAACGACGCGTTCTCGGGCGAGCACTCGGGCTGGCATACCGAAGACCTGGTGGTGCGCGGCAAGATCTCGCGCGAGGATCAGGATCGTTGGGCGGAACGCTCGCAGAAGCGCTTCGCGGCGGCGCAAACGGCGGGGCGCTTCGCCGCCGAGATCGTCGGCGTGGAAGTTAAGGGGCGCAAGGGCCCGCAAGTCTTCGACACCGACGAAGCGAATCGTCCCGATACGACTTTGGAGGTGCTCGCCAAGCTCAAGCCGGCGTTTCGCAACGACGGCACGATCACCGCCGGCAATGCGCCAGGGCTCAACAGTGGCGCCGCCGCGATGGTCGTCGCGGACCGCTCTTTCGCCGACGCGAACGGTCTCGAGCCGCTTGCGCGCCTGGTCTCCTACGGAGTCGCAGCAGTCGAGCCCGGGATGTTCGGCATTGGGCCGGTGCCTGCGGTGCGGCAAGCATTGGAGCGCGCCCGCTGGAACTTAAGCGACGTCGAGCGCGTGGAAATCAACGAGGCGTTCGCGGCCGTGCCGCTCGCCGTCTTGCGCGAGCTCGGCCTGCCGGAGGACATCGTCAATGTCGATGGCGGCGCGATCGCGCATGGTCATCCGATCGGGGCGACCGGTGCGGTACTGACGACCCGTTTACTGCACTCGATGCGACGCGACGGACGCAAACGCGGTGTGGTGACGCTATGCATCGGAGGAGGGCAAGGTATCGCGCTTGCGCTCGAGATGCTTTGACAGACTACACCCCACTGAAAGCCATTCCCATGAAGATCGGAAGGAAGGACATCATGAAGAGCAAGATAGCGCTTGTTACAGGCGCCTCGTCAGGCATCGGCGAAGCTACGGCAGAGCGGCTCGCGAGCGCTGGCTATAAGGTCTACGGCACCAGCCGACGGGGAGCACAAGCGGGCCAGCGATCGTTCACGATGCTGCCCCTCGACGTGACCAGCGATGAATCGGTCGAAACTGCTGTCGCAGAAGTGTTGCGCTCGGAAGGCCGCATCGACCTGCTCGTGAACAACGCCGGCTTCGGTGTCGCGCCGGCCAGCGCGGAAGAGAGCTCCATCGAACAGGCCCGAGCGATCTTCGATACGAACTTCTTCGGGATCGTCCGGATGACGCGTGCCGTCGTGCCCCACATGCGGCACCAAGGGGGTGGTCGCATCATCAACATCGGCTCGGTGCTTGGTTTCCTGCCGATGCCGTACATGGCGCTCTATGCAGCGACCAAGCACGCGATCGAAGGCTATTCGGAGTCGCTCGACCATGAGCTGCGCACGAGAGGCATTCGGGTCTCGGTCATCGAACCCGCGTACACGAAGACGCGGTTCGACGCCAACTTCCTGCAGCCCGACTCTAAGCTCGACGAGTATCGCGAGGTTCGTGCGGCCCTGGGCAAGAGGCTCAAGGAAGTAGTCGAGGCTGGAGACGAGCCTGGCATTGTGGCCGACGTTGTGCTCAAAGCTGCTATCGCGGCGCGGCCGAAACTCCGATATGCAGCCGGTGGGCTCGCCAACCGCCTGCGAATTCTGCGCAGATTTGCGCCTGCTAGCCTGGTGGACGCCGGCGTCCGAAAGGATCTCCACCTCGATGCGCAGGTGGCGTTGTAATGAAAGCGCTCATCGTCGATTCCTACGAAACAATGATGCAGCGCTGCGGTGTTCCGTTCGTTGCCCTCGTCGGGCTGTTGCCCTTCGTCTTGGCGGCATGCACCGACGCCACTTCTTCAACCGACCCACGGACACAGCCTCCGCTGGTGCGGATAGAGGCTGTCAAGATCTCCGCCGCGTCCGAGCGTTCCTTCACCGGCATCGTCGCGGCCCGCGTGCAGAGCGACCTGGGGTTCAGAGTCTCCGGGAAGGTTCTGGAACGCTTGGTCGATACCGGCCAAAACGTCAGGCGCGGCCAACCGCTCATGCGTATCGATCCCAAG
>DASWDF010000030.1:0-1560 GCA_036395475.1 Casimicrobiaceae bacterium | reverse complement strand
CGCGCCTGGTCTCCTACGGAGTCGCAGCAGTCGAGCCCGGGATGTTCGGCATTGGGCCGGTGCCTGCGGTGCGGCAAGCATTGGAGCGCGCCCGCTGGAACTTAAGCGACGTCGAGCGCGTGGAAATCAACGAGGCCTTCGCGGCCGTGCCGCTCGCCGTCTTGCGCGAGCTCGGCCTGCCGGAGGACATCGTCAATGTCGATGGCGGCGCGATCGCGCATGGTCATCCGATCGGGGCCACCGGTGCGGTACTGACGACCCGTTTATTGCACTCGATGCGGCGCGACGGAATCAGACGCGGCGTGGTGACGCTGTGCATCGGAGGAGGGCAAGGTATCGCGCTTGCGCTCGAGATGCTTTGAGAGAGCACACCCCACTGAAAGCCAATCCCATGAAGATCGGAAGGAAGGACATCATGAAGAGCAAGATAGCGCTCGTTACAGGCGCCTCGTCAGGCATCGGCGAAGCTACGGCAGAGCGGCTCGCAAGCGCTGGCTATAAGGTCTACGGCACCAGCCGACGGGGAGCACAAGCGGGCGAGCGATCGTTCGCGATGCTGCGTCTCGACGTGACCAGCGATGAATCGTCCGAGACTGCTGTCACCGAAGTGTTGCGCTTGGAAGGGCGCATCGACCTGCTCGTGAACAACGCCGGCTTCGGCGTTGCGCCCGCCAGCGCGGAAGAGAGCTCGATCGAACAGGCCCGAGCGATCTTCGATACGAACTTCTTCGGCATCGTTCGCATGACGCGTGCCGTCGTGCCGCACATGCGGCGCCAAGGGGGTGGTCGAATCATCAACATCGGCTCGGTGCTTGGTTTCCTGCCAATGCCGTACATGGCGCTCTATGCGGCGACCAAGCACGCGATCGAAGGCTATTCGGAGTCGCTCGACCATGAGCTGCGCACGAGGGGCATTCGGGTCTCGGTCATCGAGCCCGCGTACACGAAGACGCGGTTCGACGCCAACTTCCTGCAGCCCGACTCGAAGCTCGACGAGTATCGCGAGGTTCGTGCGGCGCTGGGCAAGAGGCTCAAGGAAGTAGTCAAGGCTGGAGACGAGCCCGGCATTGTGGCCGACGTTGTGCTCAAAGCTGCTATCGCGGCGCGGCCGAAACTCCGATATGCAGCCGGTGGGCTCGCGAACCGCCTGCGAATTCTGCGCAGATTTGCGCCCGCGAGCCTGGTCGACGCTGGGGTCCGAAAGGACCTGCAGCTCGATGCACGAATGGCGTTGCAATGAGGGCGCTCATCGGCGATTCCTGCGAAGCAATGATGCAGCGCTGCGGTGTTCCGTTCGTTGCCCTCGTCGGGCTGTTGCCCTTCGTCTTGGCGGCATGCACCGACGCCACTTCTTCAACCGACCCACGGACGCAGCCTCCGCTGGTGCGGGTAGTGGCTGTCAAGAAGACTACATCGTCAGAGCGTTCCTTCACCGGCATCGTCGCGGCCCGCGTGCAGAGCGACCTGGGGTTCAGAGTCTCCGGGAAGGTTCTGGAACGCTTGGTCGATACCGGCCAAAACGTCAGGCGCGGCCAACCGCTCATGCGTATCGATCCCAAG
>DASWDF010000029.1:0-3204 GCA_036395475.1 Casimicrobiaceae bacterium | reverse complement strand
CCCCGCTCCCTTAGCCTGCGCGCGCGCCGAAGCGCATCGCGTGCGGACCCATCATGCCGAAGTGCTGGTCGGCGATGGTCTTCTGCTCCGGAGTGAGCACCGCATACAGAGCATTGAACGCATTGGTCATCGTTGCCATCGCTTGAGCGCGCTGCTGCATCGCAGTCGCGTGTTGGCCCATGCGTTCCGGCGCGGTACCCGTTCCTTGCTGCATCTGGGCACGCATCGCCTGCATGTCCGTGGCCTGCTGCTTGGCCGCGGTGGTGAACGCCTGCCACGCGGTTTCCTGCGTGGCGGTAATCTTGAGCAGCGCTTTCAAGTCGCTCAGGCGCGAATCGATGACGGTCGCGGGATCGACCCCGGCCATCAGTCCATGACCCGGTCCCATGCCCATGCCGATGCCCGGTCCATGACCGGGTCCCATGCCGCCGAACGGCTGTGCATACGTGACAGCGGCTACTGCCAGTGCCAAGCCGGCCACAGCGCCGGCGACAACAGCGTGAGTCCTTTTCATCGTGCGTCTCCAATGGGTGGTGAATGAATCTGTTCGAGGGGAGATACCGTTCCACGATCCTCCCTTCGCAACGGTTATGATTTCAACACCGCCGTGTAAGCCCATCATGTCAAGACCAGGCCTTTTGGTAGCGCAGTGCGACAAAGCGCCGATTGACACACTGCGTTACTTTTCTCTCGCCCGCCTTGCTTGGAACCATCCGAGAATTGCGCCATGGACGCCCCCGATCACATCCTGATCGTCGACGACGACGCCGAAATTCGTAGCCTCCTCTCGCAATATCTGGAGAAGAACGGCTTTCGGGCGACGGCGGTCGCCGAAGGTCGTGCAATGTGGCAAGCGCTTGACGCGGGACGGATCGATCTGATCGTGCTCGACCTGATGCTGCCGGGCGACGATGGACTTACGCTGTGCCGCAACCTGCGCGCGAAGTCGTCCGACATTCCGGTCATCATGCTCACGGCGCGGGGCGAAGAGACCGACCGCATCGTCGGCCTCGAGATGGGCGCCGACGACTATCTGGCCAAACCGTTCAGCGCAAGAGAGTTGCTCGCTCGCATCAAGGTGGTCCTGCGTCGCGCGCGAAGCCTGCCGCAGAATCTGCGGCCCGACGATGCGCGGAATATCCGATTTGGCGATTGGCTACTCGACATTGCTCATCGCCAGCTCGTTTCCGCAGCGGGCGTTGTGACGCCGCTCTCCGGTGCGGAATACCGGTTGTTGCGCATCTTCCTGAGTCACCCCAATCGCGTGCTCAATCGCGATCAGCTCGTCGATCTCACGCAGGGCAAAGACGCGGATCCGCTCGATCGCAGCATCGACGTGCAGGTGAGCAGGCTGCGGCATCGGCTTGGCGACGATTCGCGCGAGCCGCGGCTGATCAAGACGGTGCGCGGTGAAGGCTACGTGCTCGCGGTGACGGTGAGCGCCGAGGCATGAGGCGCTTTCTGCCGCGCTCGCTGTTTGGCCGCCTGATGCTCGTGCTCGCAAGCGGCCTGATCGTCGCGCAACTGTTGAGCGCGGCGATCAACCTGGCCGAACGCGACACGGTGCTCGTCCGTGTCATGGGCATGCAGCCCGCGCAGCGCATCGCCGATGTGGTCCGGCTGCTGGACTCGTTGAGTCCCGCGGAACGTGCGCGCATCGTCGGGATCCTCAACGTGCCGCCGCTGGTCGTCGCGCTCGATCGCGCGCCTGTGTCCGAGGATTCGGTTTCGACGGGCGGTGCCCACGCGGCGATGTTCGCTGCCGTGCTGCGGGCCGCGCTGGGCGATGAGCGGCCGGTACAGGTGACCATGTCGGGCATGCCTCCCACGTGGGCGCCGAGACCGGCTCGCGCAGGCGGTCGGTATCCCATGAGCGGACCGATGGGCATGCACGGGTTTCCTCCCGAGGGCCTTTCGATCCTGACTCAGGTCCGCCTGCAGGACGGAACCTGGGCGAGCTTCGATACCCAGCTTCCGCAGCAGGCGGAGAATCTGCCGTGGCGATTGCTGCTGACATTGGCGATTCTCCTCGCGGCGGTGCTGGTGCTCTCGTACATCGCGGTACGCTGGGTCACGCGCCCGCTCAACGTGCTCGCCTCGGCCGCGGACGAGCTCGGCCGTGACATCAACCGGCCGCCATTACCGGAGAGCGGTCCGATCGAGGTCAGCCGCGCAGCCCGCGCCTTCAACACGATGCAGGCGCGCCTGATCGAATTCCTAGACGAGAGGACGCGGCTGCTTACGGCCATGTCACACGACCTCAAGACACCGCTCACGCGGATGCGCTTGCGTACCGAGCTGTTGGAGAACGACAGCTTGCGCGAGAAGTTCGAGAAGGATCTGGTGGAGATGGAAACGATGGTGACCCAGACGCTGGAATTCATGCGCGGTCTCAGCCAGCGCGAGCCCGAGCAACCTATCGACGTCATGGCTCTGCTCGAAAGCCTGCAGGCCGACAACGAAGCGATGGGGCGGACCGTCACCATCGGCGGACGCGTCACGCATCCTCTCCTTGCCGAGCCGCAGCTTCTGAAGCGGTGCATTTCCAACCTCGTGGACAACGCCACCGTCTATGGCCAGTGCGCGGAGATCCACGTCGAAGAAGATTCGCGTGGATTGACCATTCGCGTTCGCGACCACGGCCCCGGGATAAGCGACAGCGAACTCGAGAAGGTGTTCGAGCCGTTCTATCGACTCGAAGGCTCGCGCAACCGCGAGACCGGCGGCACAGGACTTGGACTCAGCATCGCGCGAAGCATCGCCCGAGCGCATGGCGGCGATGTGCGCCTTCGCAACCATGAGAATGGCGGACTGGAGGCGATCCTGACTTTGCCGTCGCGCGTAGCACGCGCCTCCAGTGATTCATTGCAGGTCCCTGGATAATCGGCGATATTGAGGCACCCGGGGCGCACCGCGATGAACTTGCGCACCTTGCCCTCCCGCCTGCACGACTCCGCGCAGCCCTTCTTGCGCGGCAACCGCTTCGATCGCATGGAGTGGGCCGGCGCGTTCGGCGACCTTGGCACATTGATCCCGTTGTGGTCGTGTATCTCAGCATGCTCAGTCTCGACCCGTTCGCGGTGCTGTTCTCGTTCGGACTGGCGATGATCGTGTGCGGCGTCATCTATCGCACGCCGTTTCCGGTGCAACCAATGAAGGCTGTCGGCGCGATCGCGACCACGCATCGATCTTCAGCCCGGCTGC
>DASWDF010000028.1:0-15704 GCA_036395475.1 Casimicrobiaceae bacterium | reverse complement strand
TCGGTGACATCGGGTGGCACGGTGACGATCCCGCGCGCGGTGTCCCCAAGCGCGGAGAGCGCCTCGAGCGTGCAGCGGTTGTCGAATCCGTAGCCGTTGGGCTGCACGATGACCGCGCGCGCGAGCCCGAGCGCTCGCTGGACGCGCAGATAATCCCTCAAGGGCGCATGCGGCGGCTTGAACGTCGCCTGCGGCACCAGCGGAAACCGGTCTTCGTAGACGTGCATGTGGCAATCGCATGCGTCTGCCGGGACGCGAAGCTTGGATGGAGGCATGGACGGAGCGCTGACTAGCATCGATGAGGGCGTGCAGATTCGCTTAGCCCGGAAAGCGATGCGGAATCCTGACGGGCGCCACAAGTATACTTGGCGTTGCAAGAGGCGCCGTCCAAGGCGGCGCTTGAGCGAAAGGCGATAACCTCGAGGCGACCTAATGGCATCCGATCTCAATGGCAAGACAGTTCTCATCACCGGTTCATCGACGGGCATCGGCGCCGCGGCGGCGCGCGCCTTCGCGCGGCTCGGCAGCCATGTCGTCGTGCACTACAACGCGAGCCGCGACGCGGCGGAGAAGGTCGCCGCTGATGTGCGCTCCCTGGGCGGCGAGGCCGTGCTGGTCGGTGGCGACGTCACCCAGACTGCGAATATCAAGCGCATCGTCGGCGAAGCGCAGGCGGCGCTCGGCCGCATCGACGTCCTCATCAACAACGCCGGCGGCCTGGTGGCCCGCACCCGCATCGAAGATTACACCGAGCAATTCCTGCATCAGGTCATTGCGCTCAATGTGGTCCAGGTTGCCATGTTCATGCACGAGGTGATCCCGATCATGCGCAAGCAGAAGAAGGGCAACGTCATCAACGTGAGCTCGATCGCGGCGCGTCACGGCGGCGGCGCCGGTGCCATCATGTACGCGGGAGCCAAGGGATTCATCTCGACCGCAACGCACGGCTGGGCCAAGGAAGTCGCCGGCGACGGCATTCGCGTCAACGCGATCTCGCCAGGCGTCATCACGACGCCGTTTCACGAGCGCTACACAACCGCGGAACAGTTGAAGGCCATGCAGGCAACGATTCCGATGAATCGGCTGGGGACCGCGGACGAATGCGCGGGGACCTTGATCTATCTCGCGTCCGACGAGCTGTCAGGATACGTGACAGGGCAGGTCATCGAGGTGAACGGCGGGCAATACATGCCGTAGCCCGGGCTGAAGTAGCCCGGGTTGAGGGGAGCGATGCCCGGGTGATTTTCGATGATGGCATGCTCGCGGGATCGCAACGCAGTCCCGGGCATCGCGCTGCGCGCGTAGCCCGGGTTGAGCGCAGCGAAGCCCGGGTCACGCTCTGCCGACCAGCGCCGGAAGCTCAGCCAGCGACGCAATGATTGCGTCGGGCTTCGGGCCATGTCGCTCGAGCGGGGCGCTGGCGCGTCTGACCCAGATGGCGGTGAGGCCGAACGCCTTGGCGCCGACGACATCCCAGCCATTCGACGAGACGAAGCCGATCCGTATCGGCAACAGCTTGAGGTGATCGACGGCGAGCTGGTAAACGCGGGGGCTCGGCTTGTAAACGCCGGCGGCGTCCACGGACAGGATGGCGTCGAGATGCAGGGCTATGCCGGTCGACGCCGCCAACGGTTCGAGCATCTCACGCGTACCGTTGGAAAGGATGATGCGCGGCAGCGGCGCCAGCATGGCGAGCGTAGCCGCGACGTCGGGGAACGGAGACAGGTCGAGATACGCATCGAGCAGCCGATGCCGCGCCGCGCCGTGCAGCGGCAAGCCGCGCGCCTCGACCGCGTAATCAAGTGCATGCGCGGTGATCGCGGCGAAATCCTCGCGCCTCTGCATCGGGCTCATCATCAGGCTCTGCAGCCAGGTGTATTCGAGCTGCTTGGTCCGCCAGAGCTGCGATAGCGCCGCACCATGCCCGGGAAACAGACGCTCGGCGAGCGTGGCGACCGATTGCACGTCGAAGAGCGTGCCGTAAGCATCGAAGACCAACGCATCGACGGAAAGCGAAATCGAAGAGTTGGCAGTCATCTTGGTGCCTCCCGCCCAGATTTTTCGGGCATCGTATGCAAAAATTACACCGCTTGCGCGAGAATGCGGCGAACGCAGGCAAAAAAATAGGGGTTACACTTGCGTGCAACCCCTTGGTTCCATGGTGGGCGATACTGGGATCGAACCAGTGGCCCCATCCGTGTGAGGGATGTGCTCTACCGCTGAGCTAACCGCCCGCGCGAACCCAGACAGGAGCGGGTATTTAAGCATAGCGTCGAGAGAGGGGTCAAACCGGTACCGGGCTTTGTCGAAGCCTGTCCAGGACATAAAAGGCAACGTCGAGGTGCGATTAAAGCCTGCCGGGGAGCGAGTCGCTGGCTCTTGCACGCGTGGGATTTCCGTAAGCTTATAGGCTGAAAAGCAAAAATTTCGATGGCTCAAGTCTTGCTCAAACCCGGTGGAATAGCGGATTCGCCCTCTGTGTCCCGTCTCCTTTACGATGAAATGACCGGCGCCGACGGCGCGCTGCGGCCCCACTACCAGGGCTTCTCGGACTGGCTGAAGCGAACGCCGGTCGAGCAGATCGCTCAGAAGCGCGAGGAAGCCGAGCGCGCATTTCATCGCATCGGCATCACCTTCGCCGTCTACGGAGACAATGGTGGAACTGAACGCCTGATCCCGTTCGACATCGTCCCGCGGATCATTCCGGCAAGCGAATGGCGCACGCTGGAGTCCGGCCTCAAGCAGCGGGTGCAGGCACTCAACCTCTTCCTGGACGATATCTATCACGATCAGAGCATCCTCAAGGCCGGCGTCATACCGCCCGAGCGTGTCCTGGCCAACGCACAGTACCGGCGCGAAATGCAGGGGATGGACGTACCGGGCGGCATCTACGCGCATATCGCCGGGATCGATATCGTGCGTGCGGATCAAGGCACTTATTACGTGCTCGAGGACAATCTGCGCGTCCCGTCGGGCGTATCGTACATGCTCGAGAACCGGCGGATGATGATGCGCCTGTTTCCGGAGCTATTTGCGAGCCAGGCGATCAAGCCAGTCGAGCACTATCCGGACCTGTTGCTGGAGAACCTCCGCGGCGTCGCGCCGGCGGGCGAGGAGCGGCCCGAAGTGGCCGTGCTCACGCCGGGCGCGCACAACTCCGCATACTTCGAGCACGCATTCCTCGCCCAGCAGATGGGCGTCGAGCTGGTCGAGGGCCAGGATCTGTTCGTGCAGAACGACACTGTATACATGCGCACGACCCGCGGTCCGCGACGTGTTCACGTCCTGTACCGCAGGGTCGATGACGATTTTCTCGATCCGCGTGCGTTCCGGCCCGACTCGATGCTGGGCGTCCCGGGGTTGTTCGCCGCATATCGCGCAGGCCGCGTCACGCTGGCCAACGCGATCGGAACCGGCGTCGCCGACGACAAGTCCATCTATCCCTTCGTGCCGGACATGATCCGTTTTTATTTGACCGAGGAGCCGATCCTCAACAACGTGCCGACCTGGCAACTCTCCCGGGAGGACGATCTGCGGTACTGCCTCGAGCATCTCGCGGAGCTGGTCGTCAAGGAAGTCCACGGCGCCGGGGGCTACGGCATGCTGGTCGGCCCGGCGGCGAGCGTCGCCGAGCGCGAGGCATTCCGCGGGCGCGTCGTCGCCCAGCCGGACAAGTACATCGCGCAGCCGACGCTTTCGCTGTCGACCTGCCCGACGTTCACCGCCGCGGGATTGGCGCCGCGCCACATCGACTTGCGGCCGTACGTGCTTTCGGGCAAGTCTATCAATCTCGTTCCGGGAGGTCTCACGCGCGTGGCGCTGCGCGAAGGTTCGCTGGTCGTGAACTCGTCGCAGGGCGGTGGAACCAAGGATACCTGGGTCATGGCGCATTAGGTCCCTGAACCAGCATGCTCTGCCGCACCGCCAACGAGCTCTACTGGATGGCCCGTCATATCGAGCGCGCGGAGAATACTGCGCGTCTGCTCGACGTAACCTACCGCATGTCGCTTTTGCCTTACGAGGTGATCGAGCCCGGGCTCGCCTGGGCGGAGCCCTGGGCGGTGCCGCTGATCACTTCCGGGCTGGCCACCGCGTTCTATGAGCGTTTCCGGGAGCTCTCGGCCGAGAACGTGCTCCGCTACATGATCCTCGACTCGAGCAACCCGTCGTCGATCTATTGCTGCCTGCGCGGAGCGCGCGAGTCGGCGCGCGCCGTGCGGGGCGCCATCACCTCGGAAATGTACGAGGATCTCAACTCCGCCTGGCTCGAGATGCGCGGCTACGACTACGACCGCATCCAGTTCCTCGGCGTGTCGGCCTTCCTCGAGTGGGTGAAGATGCGCTCGCACCTCTTCCGCGGCGTGACCTTCGGCACCATGCTGCGCGACGAGGCATACCACTTCAACCGGCTCGGTACGCACATCGAGCGGGCGGATAACACGGCGCGGATCCTCGACGTCAAGTACCACACGCTGCTGCCGTCGGCCGCCGACGTCGGCGGCGCGGTCGACTATTACCAGTGGAGCGCGCTCTTGCGCTCGGTGTCGGGCTTCGAGTCGTACCGCAAGATCTACAGCGACGTGATCACGCCGCGGCGGGTCGCCGAGCTGCTCATTCTCCGCGAGGACATGCCGCGCTCGCTGCATTCGTGCATGAACTTTATCCACGAAACGCTCGAGGTGCTATGCGACCATAACAGCCGGGAAATCGAGCGCGCATCGGGCGAGCTATACGCGCGACTGCATTACGGCAAGACCGACGATATCATCAAGTTCGGGCTGCACGAGTACCTGGTGGAGTTTCTCGATCGTATTTCAACGCTCGGCGGCGAAATCAATCGCTACTTCCTCGTGCCAACGTAGTGATAGGCGATCTTGTAGAATTAAGGAAACCTCTGACCAAATCCCACATGAGCCGCGTTTCTGGCGCAATGCCCCGGATGCTTAGGAATCGCTTGCATCGCGGCCTCGATCTCCCATGACCTATTGCGTCGCCATGTCACTCGACGCGGGAATGATCTTCGCGTCGGATTCGCGCACCAACGCCGGCGTCGACCAGATCGCGCGCTTCTCCAAGATGCGCATTTTCGTCCGCGACGGCGACCGCGTGATCGTCACTCTTTCGTCCGGCAACCTGTCGATCACGCAGAACGCGCTGTCCATTATCGACCAGCGGGCGCGCAAGGCCGACGGCGAGTTGAACCTGTGGAACGCCACGTCGATGTTCGACATCGCACGGCTGACCGGCGACGCGCTGCGCGAGGTGAAGACCCGCGACGGGCCCTACCTGTTGCAGAACAACATCGACTCGCATGCGAATTTCATTGTCGGCGGCCAGGTGAAGGGCGAGGCGCCGCGGCTGTTCGAGGTCTACAGCGAAGGCAATTTCATCGAGGCGACGCCGGACACCTGTTATTTCCAGATCGGCGAGAGCAAGTACGGCAAGCCGGTCATCGACCGGGTGGTCAAGCGCTCGACCGGCTTGCTCGAGGCGACCAAGTGCACGATCGTGTCGTTCGATTCGACCATGCGCTCGAATATCTCGGTCGGTTTGCCGATCGACCTCGTCGTCTACGAGACCGACGCCCTGACGATCCGGCTGCAGCGGCGTATCGAGGAATCCGATCCATATTTCCAGATGATCCACTCGCAGTGGGGCGAGGGCCTGCGCCGGGTGTTCGCGCAGCTCCCGAACCCGGACTGGTAGGCCCCAGCGCATGGCCATCCGCGTCGCGCTCCAGCACCGCACGAGCTACCGGTTCGACCGCCTCGTCAACCTGGGTCCGCACGAGATACGGTTGCGCCCCGCGCCGCAGTGCCGCACGCCGATCCTCGGTTACTCATTCTCGGTCGAGCCGCCGGAGCACTTTCTGAACTGGCAGCAGGATCCGTACGGCAATTGGGTCGCGCGCCTGGTCTTTACCGAGCGCACGGACAGGCTCGCCGTGCTGGTCGGTCTGACCGCCGACATGACTGTCATCAATCCCTTCGACTTTTTCGTCGAGCCCTATGCCGAAACTTTTCCGTTCGCCTACGCGCCGACGCTCGCCAAGGAACTGATTCCGTTTCTCGAGACCGCGCCCCTCGGTCCACGCCTTGCCGCCTGGCTCAGCGCGTTTCGCGCCACGATCAAGGAGGGCGACAACACGGTCACCATGCTGGTTCGCTTGAACCATCAGCTGCAAAAGGAGATCCGTTACCTGGTGCGGATGGAGCCCGGTGTGCAGGAGCCGGAACAAACGCTCGCGCAGGCCTGCGGCTCGTGTCGCGATTCCGGCTGGCTGCTGGTGCAGATCCTGCGCAATCTCGGGCTCGCCGCGCGGTTCGCGTCCGGGTATCTGATCCAACTCGCCGCCGATCAGAAGCCGCTCGAGGGCCCGGCCGGGCCGGAGCGCGACTTCACCGATCTGCACGCGTGGGCCGAGGTGTACCTCCCCGGCGCAGGCTGGATCGGACTCGATCCGACTTCGGGACTGCTCGCCGGCGAAGGACATATTCCGCTCGCATGCACCGCCGATCCGGGCAATGCGGCGCCGGTCATCGGCTACACCGACATGTGCAACGTCGAATTCGACTTTGCCATGCAGGTGACGCGCGTGCACGAAGACCCGCGCGTGACCAAACCCTACAGCGACGCGCAGTGGTCGGCGATCGACGCGCTGGGCGAAGCGATCGACGTCGATCTCGCGGCCCATGATGTCCGCTTGACGCAAGGGGGCGAACCGACTTTCGTGTCGATCGACGACATGGATGGGGCCGAATGGAACTACACGGCGCTGGGACCGAAAAAACGCGAACTCGCCGAAGCGCTACTCATGCGTCTCAAGGCACGGTTCGCACCCGGTGGGTTCCTGCATCACGGGCAGGGCAAATGGTATCCGGGCGAACCGCTGCCGCGCTGGGCGCTGGGCGTGTACTGGCGCAACGACGGCGAGCCGTTATGGCGCGACGCCGCGCTCCTCGCCGATACGCGGCAACCGGGCAGGCACGGCCTGTCCGACGCGGGCGCGTTCGCGACGCGACTTGCTGCCGCGCTCGGGCTGCCCGAGGCGCTGGTCATCACCGCTTACGAGGACGTGCCGAGGCTCCTCAAGGACGAAGCAGCGCTGCCGGTCAACGCGGATCCGCTGCGGAGCGATCTCGCCGATGCCGACGAGCGCGCGCGGCTCGCCCGACTTCTGCTCGCAGGCCTGGACCAGCCCTCCGGCTACATCCTGCCGCTCAAGGCCGGCTCGGAGCCGCGCGATAGTGGGCACACCGTCTGGGAATCGAGCCTATGGCCGCTCCGCCGCGAGCGGCTTTACGCGCTGCCGGGAGATTCCCCCCTCGGGCTCAGGTTGCCGCTCGGTTCGTTGCCGGACGTGTTGCCGGAAGAAGTCGAACACGAGCCGCCCATCGATCCTTTCGCCCCCAAGGAGGCTCTGCCGCGGCGCGACGATATGCGGCGTGCCCGACGCGGCCGCGCGCGCGGCGCCGAGCCGCGTGAGGTGGTAAAGACCGCCCTTGCGGTGCAGGCACGCGACGGTCACGTGCACGTCTTCATGCCACCGCTCACACGACTGGAGGACTATGCCGCGCTCCTCGCCGCGATCGAGGACACTGCACATGCCGCGGGCTTGCCCGTGGTCGTCGAGGGCTACGCGCCGCCGCGCGACGCCAGGATGCGGGTGCTCAGCGTCACGGCCGATCCCGGCGTCATCGAAGTCAATATTCAACCCGCAGCGTCGTGGCACGAATTGATCACGACCACGGCGACATTGTATGAGGAAGCACGGCAATCCCGCCTCGGCACCGAGAAGTTCATGCTCGATGGCCGCCACACCGGCACTGGCGGCGGCAACCATGTGACGCTGGGCGGCGCCACGCCGGTCGACAGTCCTCTGCTGCGGCGTCCCGACTTGCTGCAGAGCCTGATCGCGTATTGGCAAAACCATCCTGCGCTCTCGTATCTGTTTTCCGGCCTGTTCATCGGACCGACCAGCCAGGCGCCACGCGTCGATGAGGCGCGCGACGATCGCCTGTACGAGCTCGAGATCGCGTTCCAGCAACTCGAGCGCAAGCATCGCGCCGGCGAAGATTCGGCGCAGCCGTGGCTAGTCGACCGCCTGCTGCGCCATCTCTTGACCGACCTCACGGGCAATACCCATCGCAGCGAATTTTCCATCGACAAGCTCTATTCGCCCGACAGCTCGACCGGGCGGCTCGGACTGCTCGAATTCCGCGCCTTCGAGATGCCGCCGCACGCGCGAATGAGCGCGGTGCAGATGCTGCTATTGCGCGCGCTGGTCGCACGCTTTTGGCAGCAGCCGTACCGGGGCAAGCTGGTACGCTGGGGCACGGCGCTGCACGATCGCTGGTTGCTGCCGCATTTCGTCACCGCGGACCTCCGCGATGTCGTCGCCGACCTGAACGCGTTCGGCTACGCCTTCGATGCGGCATGGTTCGATCCGTTCATCGAGTTTCGCTTCCCGCGTTTCGGTACGGTGAGCTACGCCGGCGTGACCATCGAGCTGCGGCAGGCGATCGAGCCGTGGCACGTGTTGGGCGAGCAGATCAGCGCCGGCGGCACCGCGCGCTTTGTCGATTCGTCCATCGAGCGTTTGCAGATCAAGGTGAGCGGCATGGTCCCTGGTCGTCACGCGGTGACGTGCAACCGGCGCGCGCTGCCGCTGACGGAGACGGGGGTGCCCGGCGAATTGATCGCCGGCGTGCGCTTCCGTGCCTGGAACCAGCCCTCCGCGCTGCACCCGACCATCGAAGTGCAGGCGCCGCTCACCTTCGATCTCGTCGATATCTGGGCCGGCCGCGCGTTGGGCGGTTGCACGTATCACGTGGCGCATCCGGGCGGGCGCAATTACGCGACGTTCCCGGTCAACGCCAACGAAGCCGAGGCGCGCCGAATCGCGCGCTTCTGGACGCACGGCCACACGCCCGGACCGATGCTCGTACGCGCCGAGGCGCCGAATCCGGCGCTGCCGACCACGCTCGATCTGCGCTGGCAACCGGTGCGAAAGCGGCGTTAGACCAGCGCGGCATTCGTAAGTCTCGCCGATGGCGACCGTCCGCACACGCTTCGCGCCGAGCCCCACCGGCTTCCTGCATCTAGGCAGCGCCCGCACGGCGCTGTTCGCGTGGGCCTTCGCGCGGCATCACGGCGGACAGTTCATCCTGCGCATCGAGGATACCGATGTCGAGCGCTCCACCAAGGAGGCGATCAAGGCGATCCTCGATGCGATGGCGTGGCTGGACCTCGACTACGACGAAGGTCCCTACTATCAGATGCAGCGGCTCGACCGTTACAAGGCAGTCCTCGACGACATGCTCGAGCGCGGTCTCGCGTACCGCTGCTACACGACGCCGCAGGAGCTCGAAGCGCTTCGCGCGGAGCAGATGGCGCGCGGCGAAAAGCCGCGCTACGACGGCCGCTGGCGGCCGGAAAATATCCATCCCGGACAGACCCCGCCCGCAGGTATTGCGCCCGTTTATCGCTTCAAGAACCCGACGCAGGGAAGCGTCGCCTGGGACGATCAGGTCAAGGGTCACATCGAGATCAGCAATGCCGAGCTCGACGACCTGGTTATCGCGCGCAGCGACGGCATTCCGACGTACAACTTCGGCGTCGTCGTCGATGACCTCGACATGGGCATCAGTCACGTCATCCGCGGCGACGATCACGTCAACAATACGCCGCGACAGATCAACATCATCCGCGTGCTCGGTGCGCAGGTTCCTGTTTACGCGCATCTGCCGACGGTGCTCGGCGATGACGGACACAAGCTCTCCAAGCGACATGGCGCGGTGAGCGTCATGCAGTATGCCGACGACGGTTTCCTGCCCGAGGCGATGGTCAACTTCCTTGCTCGTCTCGGCTGGGGACACGGCGACGATGAAGTGTTTGCTCGCGACCAGCTCGTCGCGTGGTTCGACATCAAGCATGTCAATCCCGCGCCCGCGCGCTTCGACGGCGACAAGCTGCGCTGGGTCAACCACGAGCACATCAAGCGACTTCCCGACGCAACGCTCGGCGAGCGGCTGCGCCCGTTCCTGGAACGCGCCGGGTTCGATGTCTCGCAAGGACCGTCGCCGGGAAGCGTCGCCGCGCTGCTGCGCGACCGGGCAGCGACGCTGGTTGAAATGGCAGATGCTGCGCGCTATTTCTACGCGACGCCTGCTCATTTCACGAACGCCCCGCAGAAATTCGCGGGACAGGTGATCGATGCGGTCCGACCCGCCTTGGCCGACCTGAAGGCCGCATTCGAGACCATCGACTGGACCCGTGAGGCGATCGGGACCGCAATCAAGTCGACCGCTGCCAAACATGGTCTGAAGCCGCCGCAAATCATGATGGCGGTCCGCGCGCTCGTCACGGGCATTCCGCAGACCCCCGCGATCGATGCCGTGTTGGCGCTGCTGGGACGCGAAACGGTGCGACAACGGATCGAAGCGGGATTGCGAACGTAGCCCGGGCTGAGCGCAGCGATGCCCGGGATTGAACCGGCGAATCCCGGAGCGAGGTTTTCGATGCTGTGTCGTCCCCGGGCATCGCGCTGCGCGCTCAGCCCGGGCTACGGTTCCTACGTTCCGGCGCTTCCAATTTGTGCGCGGTAACCGGTTCGTGTAAACTTGGAATTTCCTGAACTTGTCGCCCATGACCAAGTTCGTGTTTGTAACGGGTGGCGTCGTCTCCTCGCTGGGGAAGGGCATCGCCGCCGCGTCTCTCGCCGCAATTCTCGCTTCCCGCGGCATCCGCGTCACCAATCTCAAGCTCGATCCTTACATCAACGTCGATCCTGGAACGATGAGTCCGTTCCAGCACGGCGAGGTGTTCGTCACAGAGGACGGCGCCGAGACCGACCTCGACCTCGGGCATTACGAGCGTTTCGTCGACGTGAAGATGGGCAAGCGCAACAATTTCACCACCGGCCAGATCTACGAAAGCGTGATCCGCAAGGAGCGTCGCGGCGACTATCTCGGCGGCACGGTGCAGGTGATCCCGCACATCACCGACGAGATCACGAGCTGGATCATGGCGGGCGCAAGCGATGCCGAGGTCGCCGTGGTGGAAGTCGGCGGCACGGTCGGCGACATCGAATCGTTGCCGTTCCTCGAAGCGATCCGGCAGATGGGCATCACGCTCGGCCGCGATAACGTCTGCTACATCCACCTGACGCTGGTGCCGTTCATCGCCACCGCAGGCGAGATGAAGACCAAGCCGACGCAGCACTCGGTCAAGGAGCTGCGCGAGATTGGTATCCAGCCGGACATCGTCATGTGCCGCGCCGACCGGCCGCTGCCCGACGGCGACCGGCGCAAGATCGCGCTGTTCACCAACGTCACGCCCGAGGCCGTGATCCCCGCGCTCGACACCGACTCGATCTACAAGATCCCGGCGGCGCTGCACGCGGAAGGCCTGGACGAAATCGTCTGCCGCAAACTCTCCTTGAGCCCGCGGCCGGCGGACCTTACCGTGTGGAACAAGCTGGTGGACGCGCTGGTGCATCCCGAGCACGAAGTGCACATCGCGATGGTCGGCAAGTACGTCGATCTCACCGAATCGTACAAATCGCTGTCCGAGGCGCTCGTCCACGCGGGCATCCACACCCGCAGCAAGGTGCAGATCCATTACGTCGATTCGGAGGCGATTGAGCGCGACGGCATCGATGCGCTCAAGGGCATGGACGCGATTCTGGTGCCGGGAGGTTTCGGCAAGCGCGGGGTCGAAGGCAAAATCAAGGCGATCCGCTACGCGCGCGAGAACGGGATTCCCTATCTGGGGATCTGCCTCGGCATGCAGCTCGCGGTGATCGAGCATGCCCGCTACAAGGCGGGGCTCGCCGATGCCAACAGCACCGAGTTCGACCCGGATACGCCGCACCCGGTGGTGGCGCTCGTCACCGAATGGCAGAACCGCGACGGAACCGTCGAAAAACGGACCGCTCAATCCGACTTCGGCGGCACCATGCGCCTCGGCGCGCAGCCCTGCGAAGTGGTGCCCGGGTCGCTCGCGCATCGCATTTATGGCGCGACCACGATCGCTGAGCGGCACCGCCACCGCTACGAGGTCAACAACCATTATCTGCCGCGGCTCGAAGCCGCCGGTCTGGTCGTCGGTGCGTGGGCCAAGAGCGCGCTGGCCGGCGACCTGTGCGAGATGATCGAGCTTGCCGACCACCCGTGGTTCTTCGGCTGCCAGTATCACCCCGAGTTCACTTCGAACCCGCGTCGCGGCCACCCGCTTTTCATCGCCTACATCAACGCGGCGCTCGCCCGAGCGCGCGAGGCGCGCGGCGAGCCGGCGCGCGCGCGGCCGCAGCTCGTCGCGTAGCTGCCCTATGAATCTTTGTGGATTCGAGGCCGGTCTGGACCGGCCTCTGTTCCTCATTGCCGGGCCATGCGTGGTCGAATCCGAGCAGCTCCAGATCGACGTCGCGGGCCGCCTCAAGGAAACCTGCGCCGCGCTCTCGATCCCGTTCATCTTCAAGTCATCGTACGACAAGGCCAACCGCAGCTCGTCGCAGTCGTTTCGCGGTCTGGGGATGGCGGAGGGCTTGCGCATCCTGTCGGAAGTGAAGCGTCAGGTCGGGGTTCCGGTGCTGACCGACGTGCACACTGAGGAAGAGGTTCCGGAAGTCGCGGCGGTTGTCGACGTGCTGCAGACGCCGGCGTTTCTCTGCCGCCAGACCGACTTCATCCGCGCCGTCGCCGCAGCGGGCAAGCCCGTCAACATCAAGAAGGGCCAGTTCCTCGCTCCGGAAGACATGGTCAATGTCGTTGCCAAGGCGCGCGAGGCGAGCGGTGGTGACAACATTCTTGTGTGCGAGCGCGGCGCCGCGTTCGGCTATCACAATCTGGTGGCGGACATGCGCTCGCTCGCCATCATGCGCGCGACGGGCTGCCCCGTCGTGTTCGACGCGACGCACTCGGTTCAGCTGCCGGGCGGACAAGGAACCACCAGCGGTGGCCGGCGTGAGTTCGTTCCCGTGCTGGCGCGTGCTGCGGTCGCCGCCGGAGTCGCGGGCGTGTTCATGGAGACGCATCCCGATCCGTCCAAGGCGCTCTCGGATGGACCGAACGCGTGGCCGCTCGCCCGCATGCGCGAGCTTCTGGAAACGCTGGCCGAAGTCGACGCGACCGTCAAGCGCGCGGGCTTTCCCGAAACCGACTTGATCGCCGCACACTAGCGCGAGGCCCGGAGAGCGCCGATGTTCGTGCACCTGGTTCTGATCAAGCTCAAGCCCGGCATCGCGCGGAGCGATTCGCGCGTGCAGGCATGGGAAGCCGCGTTCAAGGCCCTGCCCCAATACTGCACCGGAATCGTGCGCTTCGAGTACGGTTGGAATACGACCAATCGCCCGATCGCCTACGATTTCGGTGTCAACATGGCATTTGCCACGCGCCGATCTCGACGCCTACGGCCCGAATCCCAAGCACCAGGAGGTCGTGGCGTTGGAGCGGGAAGTTGCGGATTGGCTCATCTGCGATTACGAGGTTGCCGGTTGAGCACTGCCGTTGCTGCGACCAACTTTCAGGGGGTCCCATGAGTGCCATTGTCGATGTCATCGCCCGCGAGATCCTCGACTCGCGCGGCAATCCCACGATCGAGGCCGACGTGGTGCTGGAGTCCGGCATCAGCGGCCGCGCCGCGGTGCCTTCGGGCGCGTCGACCGGCTCCAAGGAGGCGATCGAGCTGCGCGACGGCGATGCCGCGCGCTATGGCGGCAAGGGCGTACAAAAGGCAGTCGAGCATGTCAACACCGAGATCTGCGAGGCGATCATCGGGCTGGATGCGTCGGAGCAGGCGTTCATCGACCGGACGATGATCGAGCTCGACGGGAGCGAAAACAAAGGTCGTCTCGGCGCCAACGCGATCCTCGCCGTGTCCTGCGCAGTTGCCAAGGCGGCCGCGGAAGAGTCGACGCTGCCGCTGTACCGTTATCTCGGCGGCGCAGGCGACATGGCGTTGCCGGTGCCGCTGATGAACGTGATCAACGGGGGTGCGCACGCCAATAACAGCGTCGACATGCAGGAGTTCATGCTGGTGCCGGTCGGCGCGCCGACATTTCGCGAGGCCCTGCGCTACGGGGTCGAAGTCTTCCAGACGCTCAAGAAGCTGATCGACGCCAAAGGCATGGCGACGACCGTCGGCGACGAGGGCGGCTTCGCGCCCAATCTGGCGTCGAACGAAGCCGCGCTGCAGCTCCTGCTGGAGGCGATCGACAAGGCCGGCTACACCGCGGGCACGGACATCGCGCTCGCGCTCGACTGCGCCGCGTCGGAATACTACAGGGACGGCATGTACGAGCTCGACGGCGAAGGCGCTAAGCTCACGCGCTCGCAGATGGTCGACTATCTGGCGACCTGGGCAGACAAGTATCCGATCATCTCGATCGAGGACGGCATGTCCGAGCACGACTGGGACGGCTGGAAGCTCCTGACCGACCGGCTTGGCAAGAAGGTGCAGCTCGTGGGCGACGACATCTTCGTGACCAGCACCAAGATTCTGAAACAAGGCATCGCCAAAGGCATCGCCAACTCGATCCTGATCAAGATCAATCAGATCGGCACGTTGACCGAGACCTTCGCGGCGATTGGCATGGCGACCCGCGCCGGCTACACGACGATCGTTTCGCACCGTTCCGGCGAAACCGAGGATAGCTTGATCGCCGACATCGCGGTCGGCGCCAACGCAGGACAGATCAAGACCGGATCGCTGTCACGCTCGGACCGCATCGCCAAGTACAACCAGCTCCTGCGCATCGAGGAAGATCTGGGCGACGTCGCGAGCTACCCCGGCCGCGACGCGTTTTATCAATTGAAGTAGGGCCAGGGAGCCTAGGTGCGCATCCTTGCCCTCGTTTTCGTGCTGCTGATCCTGGCCCTGCAATATCCGATGTGGCTCGGCAAAGGTGGTTGGCTTCAGGTGCGCGAGCTCGATCGGCAGGTAGAGGCGCAGCGGCAGGCCAACGCCGAGCTCAAGGCGCGCAACGCTGCGCTTGACGCCGACGTTCGCGATCTGAAGCAGGGATACGAGGCCATCGAGGAGCGCGCCCGTTCCGAGCTGGGCATGATCCGCCAGGACGAAGTGTTCTTCCAGCTTCCCGCGGACACGCTGGCTCCCGACGCGACGAAGACTCCGGCCGCCCAGCGCGTGCGCTAGGCTTGCTTCACAAAGAGATGCCGCGCATTACTTCGCGCGACAACCCGCGGCTGAAAGAGGCCGTGCGCCTGATCGCCTCGTCGCGCGAGCGGCGCAAGGCGGGGCGCTGCGTGCTCGAAGGCGAGCACGTCGTCGCGGCCTATTGTCGACGCTATGGTACGGCCGAAACATTGCTCATCGCCGAAACCGCGCTCGACCGTCCCGCGATCCGGGCGTTGCAAGCAAGCGTTCCGGCGGCACAAACGCTGGTCGTCACTCCGTCAGCATGGGCCGAATTCTCACAGCTACCCGCCGCGGTCGGCGCATTGGCGGTCGTCGCGACGCCCACGCCGCGCTTCGAGCGCGCGGCCGACTTCTGCGTCCTGCTCGAAGACGTACAGGATCCGGGCAATGTCGGATCGATACTGCGCAGCGCTGCCGCCGCAGGCGTAGCGCAGGTATTTCTGTCGCCGCAATGCGCGTTCGCCTGGTCGCCCAAAGTGCTGCGGGCGGCGCAAGGGGCGCACTTCCACCTGGAGATCTACGAGGACGTCGACCTCGCGGGATGG
>DASWDF010000027.1:0-11481 GCA_036395475.1 Casimicrobiaceae bacterium | reverse complement strand
CGCTACACGCTCGACGACCACGACCACCGCGAATACAAGTGGCCATGGTGCGGGCGTTATTCGGTTCCCTTCGGTTTGCTCGTTGCGTGGCGACTCCAGCAACTACGGCGCGCAAGGCCGTTGATGGGTACGATCCTGGGGTACGCTACGTCAGTGGACAACGCGCGCGTCAAAGTCGACGACCTCGAGGGGATGGGTGTCACTGCGCCAGCAACGCTGCGCCACTGGGTCGGCTATGCGTCCGTAGGATACCGCTGAGCTACCCGCGGCCGAATGAATTCGGCCCTACGACATCGCTGCCACGGCCCTTCCCGCCAGCACCGACACGAGATGCGCGCGATACTCCGCCGAGCCGTGCAGGTCGTTGTTGAGCTGCGCCGCGGGTATTTTCACCGCCTTCGCAGCGTCCGCGGTAAAGCTCTTCGCCAGCGCATCCTCGATCGCCTTGGCCCGATGCACGTGTGATGACGCACCCGTCACCGCGACGCGACCACCGCCTGCGGTTTGCGCGACAAACACGCCGACCAGCGCAAAGCGCGATGCAGGCTGCGGAAACTTGACGTACGCCGCTTTCTTCGGCACGGGGAAGCTCACCGCGGTGATGATCTCGTCAGCGCCAAGCGCGGTCTCGTACATACCCTTGAAGAAATCGTCGGCCGCAATCTTGCGCTTGTTGGTGTGAACGGTGGCGTTCAAGCCCAGCACCGCCGCGGGGTAGTCGGCGGCGGGATCGTTGTTGGCGAGCGAGCCGCCGAGCGTGCCGCGATTGCGCACCTGGCGGTCGCCGATGCCTTCCGCCAGCGCGGCGAGCGCCGGTATCGCCTGTTTCACGGCCGATGACGATGCGACCTCGGCGTGCGTCGTTAACGCGCCGATGACGATTGCATCGCCCTCCTTCTTGATGCCTTTCAGCTCGCCAATGCCCGACAAATCGACGACCGTGCCGGGATTCGCGAGCCGTAGCTTCATCGCTCCGACGAGGCTTTGGCCGCCGGCGAGCGCCTTGCCGCCGCTCTTGCTCAGTGCCGCAGCCGCATCGGCGACGCTCTTTGCGCGTTGGTACTCGAATGCGTACATGTTCGTCTCCTCAATGCTTCGCCGCTTGGATTGCGTCCCAGACTCGATGCGGCGTCGCCGGCATGTCCATGTATTTGACGCCGGCAGAAGCCAGAGCATCGTGGACGGCATTCATCAGCGCTGCCGGCGCACCGATGGCTCCGGCTTCGCCGCAACCCTTAGCACCGAGCGGGTTGTGCGTACACGGCGTGACCTTGGTCGCCACCTTGAACGACGGCAGATGGGCGGCACGCGGCATCGCGTAGTCCATGTAGCTGCCGGTCAAGAGCTGGCCGGTCTCGTTGTCGTACACGCAGCACTCGAGCAGCGCCTGGCCGATGCCCTGTGCCAGTCCGCCGTGCACCTGACCTTCGACGATCATCGGATTGATGATGTTGCCGAAGTCGTCGCAAGCAGAAAAGTCGACAATCTGCACGACGCCCGTCTCGGGATCGACCTCGACTTCACAGATGTGCGTACCTGCAGGAAACGTGAAATTGGTCGGATCGTAGAATGCGGTCTCGTCGAGGCCGGGCTCCAGTTTGTCGAGCGGATAATTGTGCGGCACGTACGCAGCCAGCGCCACTTCGCCGAAGGCCTTGCTGCGGTCGGTGCCGGCGACGGTGAACTTGCCGTCCTTGAACTCGATGTCGGCTTCCGCCGCCTCGAGCAGATGCGCGGCAATCTTCTTGCCTTTGGCGACGACTTTGTCCAACGCCTTGATGATCGCGGTGCCGCCAACCGCCAGCGAGCGCGAGCCGTAAGTGCCCATGCCGAAGGGAATGCGCCCGGTGTCGCCGTGAACGATCTCGACGTTTTCGATCGGGATCCCCAATCGGCTCGCGACCACTTGCGAAAACGTCGTCTCGTGACCCTGACCGTGACTGTGCGAGCCGGTGAACACGGTCACCCCGCCGGTCGGATTGACGCGCACCTCGCCCACTTCATAAAGCCCCGCCCGCGCGCCGAGCGCGCCGGCGATGTTCGAGGGCGCGATGCCGCAGGCCTCGATGTACGACGAATAACCCAACCCGCGCAATTTTCCGCGCTTCGCGGCCTCCGCTTTGCGCGCCGAGAAGCCTTGGACGTCCGCCATCTTCATCGCCTCGTCGAGACAGGCGTCGTAGCCGCCCGTGTCGTAGAGCAGTGCGACCGGCGTCTGGTACGGAAACTTACGGATGAAATTGCGGCGGCGAATCTCGTCCTGCGCGATGCCCATCTCGGAGGCCGCCGCGTGCACCAGCCGTTCGACGACGTACGTTGCCTCAGGCCGGCCTGCGCCGCGATAGGCATCGACCGGCGCGGTATTGGTGAATACCGCCGTCACTTCGCAATAGATCGCCGGCGTAGTGTACTGGCCGGCGAGCAGCGTCGCATACAGGATCGTCGGAATGCACGAGGCGAAGGTCGAAAGGTATGCGCCCATCGCCGCGGTCGTTTGCACGCGCATGGCGAGGAACTTGCCGTCCTTGTCGAGCGCCAGCTCGGCGTGCGTCACATGATCGCGGCCATGCGCGTCGGAGAGGAACGACTCGCTGCGCTCGGCCGTCCACTTGATCGGCCGGTTGACGCGCTTGGACGCCCACACCATCGCGGTCTCTTCCGGGTAGAGATAGATCTTCGAGCCGAAGCCGCCGCCGACATCGGGCGCGATGACCCGCACCTTGGTCTCCGGCAATCCCAGCACGAACGCGGTCATCAACAACCGCTCGACGTGCGGGTTCTGGCTGGTGACGTAGAGCGTATAACTGTCATCGGCGCGGCTGTAGCTCGCCACAGCGGCGCGCGGCTCGATCGCGTTCGGGATGAGCCGGTTGTTGACGATGTCGAGCTTGGTCACATGCGCCGCTTTGGCGAATGCCGCGTCGACGGCGGCCTTGTCGCCCAGCGCCCAGGTGTAGCACTTGTTGCCGGGCGCGCCGTCGTGGATCTGCGGCGCACCCGATTTCAACGCATCGACGGGATTGACCACCGCGGGCAAGACTTCGTAATCGACGTCGATCAGCTCGGCGGCGTCCTTCGCCTGGTCGGGCGTCTCCGCGATCACCAGAGCGACCCCATCGCCGACATAGCGAACCTTGCCCTGCGCCAGCACCGGATGCGGCGGCTCCTTCATCGGCTGCCCATCGGTGCCGGTAATCAGCCAGCCGCACGGCAGGCCGTTGACGCCGGTCAGGTCGGCGCCGGTGTAGATCCCGACGACCCCGGGCGCCGCCTTCGCCTTGGACGTGTCGATCTTGCGAATCTTCGCGTGCGCGTGGGGCGAGCGCAGGAAGTAGGCGTGCGTATGGTGCGGCGGGTTAACGTCGTCGGTGTACTGGCCGGCACCGATCAGAAAGCGATAGTCCTCCTTGCGGCGAACCGATTGGCCGATGGTGCTGAGATCGTTGGCGCCCATGATCTTATCTCCGCATCGCCGCGGCGGCCTGGGCCACCGCTTTGACGATGTTCTGGTAACCCGTGCAGCGGCAAAGATTGCCTTCGAGCTCGGCGCGGATTGTTTTCTCGTCGGCGTTCGGATGGCGCTGTACCAGATCGATTGCGCTCATCACCATTCCCGGCGTGCAGAAGCCGCATTGCAGGCCGTGGCATTCCTTGAACGCCGCCTGCATCGGGTGCATCTCGCCATTGCTTGCCAGGCCTTCGATGGTCGTCACCTTGGCCGCTTCCGCCTGAACGGCGAGGATCGTGCACGCCTTGACTGCGTTGCCGTCGATCAGCACCGTACACGCGCCGCATTGCCCGGTGTCACAGCCGACGTGGGTTCCGGTCAGCCCAAGATCGTTGCGAATGAATTCCACCAGCAGCGTGCGCGGATCGATCTCCGCGCGCTCTGCCTTGCCGTTGACGGTAAGAGACAGCGAGACAGACACAGGCGTCCTCCTTCGGTTGACTGCCGCCGAAAAAAGCTGGCGTTGGGATTCGCGGCGTGGCGGCAAGCCTAGGATACTCCGCGTGGAAGATGACGGCAACGCGACGGCCAAGCAGTCGTGGCCCCGCGCAGCTGAGCTGCGGTCTAAGGCGGGACAATGCATGGCACGAGCGAGGTCTGTGCGCCCTTGCCGGCGGATTTCCGCCGTCGAACCGTGGACGGACTAATTGAGGTTGCCGATGTACTGCGATAGGTTCTCGATGTCCTGCTCGGACAACGTTGCAGCGACGCTGGTCATGTTGCCCGCGTCGTTCGTGCGCCGCCTGGCCTTGAAATCCTCGAGCTGTTTCTTGATATATTTTGGATATTGCCCCGCGACACGCGGGATCTCGTTCTGCCCGACAAAACCGCCGAGATGGCACATCGGGCATAGCACCGCATCGGAGGTCTTGCGGCCCGCTACGACTTTGGCGCTGTCGGCCTGGAACTTGATCGGCAGCGGCTTCTGCACCGCGAAATAGTTCCCCAACGCTACCATGTCCTCCTGCGACAGAGTCGCCGCGATCGGAGACATTTGCGGGTCGCTGCGGCGTCCTTCCTTGAAGTCCTTGAGCTCGATGTAGACGTAACGCCAGGTCTGCCCGGCCAGGATTGGATAGTCGGGGTTCTGCGAGTTGCCGTCCGGGCCGTGGCAGGCGACGCAGACCTGCGCCTTTTCGCGCGCCGCGGCCATTTGCGCCTGATCCATCTGCGCGTGCAAGGGGAACACGACCGCGGCGGTCGCAGCACAAACCAGGATCTTCAACGTGTTAGGGAACCTCTGAACAAGTCCCGCGTGGCCGCGACGGAGGCTTTCCGGGATGAGATGCGCGAAGCGACGCGAAGCCCGTGGCAGGCTCCACGGGCGAGCGGCGCGACAAAGCAGATCGCCCGGAAAGCCCCGTCCCTTCGGGTTTCGGCGCATGTGGGACTTGTTCAGAGGTTCCTTAGCACGGGCGCAAAAAAAAACGGCTACCCGGTGTGACCCCGGGCAGCCGCGATTCATTCGAAGAGAGGCTAAGGCAATGTGAAGACGAATACGCTGTTGCCGCGCTTGGCGTCGATCTGGTTGTTCCCGCCCGCAGCGACGGCGACATACTGCTTGCCGCCGACCATGTACGACACGGCAGGTGCGTTGACGCCGGCGCCGCAGTTGTACTTCCACAGCTCCTTGCCGGTCTTGGCGTCGAACGCCTTGAACCAACCGTTGGCCTCGCCGTTGAACACGAGATTGCCCGCGGTGGCTAGCACGCCGCCGATCAACGGTTGCGGTGTCTTGACGCTCCAGGCGACCTTGCCGGTATCAAGGTTGACGGCGACCAGCCGTCCCGATTGCTCCTCGCTCGGGATGACCTTGAACGCGCCGCCGAGCCACAGCTTGCCGCCGGGGTACGGAACCTCCTCGACGTGATAAGTCATCGGCTGATGCAAGTTCGCGGCGTAGGCGAGGCGCAGGCCGGGATTGACCGCCATCGGCGACCATTCCACACCGCCGTTGGCGCCTGGCAGCATGCGCGCGCCTTCCTTGGTCGGCAGCACCCACATGTTCTCCTGTGGGACCATCGCGTCGGAGAAGCGGATCAGCTTGCCCGTGTTGCGCTCGTGTACATAGATGTGGCCGGTCTTGCCGCCATGGATAACGACGTCGACCGTCTTGCCATCCTTGTCGCGCGCTTGCGTCAGGATCGCCGGGCTCACCGCATCCAGGTCCCACACATCGTGCGCGATGTACTGGAAGTGCCACTTGTACGTGCCCTTGTCCAGATCGATCGCGACCATCGAGTTGGTGTAGAGGTTGTCACCCGGGCGGATCCCGCCATACAGGTCGGGAGAAGGATTGCCGGCGAGGAAGAATACCGTCTTGGTCTTCCTGTCGATCGCCGGGGTCATCCACACCCCGCCGCCGAGCTTGTCGAAGAACGAGCTGTCCTTGGCGAAGGCAGCCTTTTCGGCTTCGATGTTGCGATGCATGTCGCGGCCGGTGGCGTCGTTCTTGGCCCACACGCCTTCATGCCCCTTGTCGGGGATGCTGTAGAACGTCCACAGGAGCTTGCCGTCGTTGGCATCGAACGCCTTGATGAAGCCGCGAACGCCATACTCGCCTCCGTTGGTGCCGATCAGCACCTTGCCCTCGACCACCGCCGGTGCCATCGTCTCCGAGTACCCTTTGTCGGGATCGGCGATCTGCGTTTCCCAGAGCAGCTTGCCGGTCTTGGCATCGAGCGCGACCAGCTTGGCGTCGATCGTGCCCATGTACAGTTTGCCTTCGGAGATGGCGACGCCGCGATTGTTGTTGCCGCAGCACACGGTGACGATCGGACCCAGCTTGTGCTTGTAGTGCCAGAATTCCTCGCCGGTCGCGGCGTCGATGGCGTACACGTGATTGAACGAAGTGGTCAGAAACATCACGCCATTATCGACGATCGGCGCGGTCTCCATCGACTCCAGCACCGCGGTCTGGAACACGAACGCGGGCTTGAGCCTGGCGACGTTCTCGGTGTTGAGCTGTTTGCCGGTATAGAACCGCGTCTGCTCGTAGCTGCCGTTCGAATGCAGCCAGTTCTTGCTGTCCTTGCCGGCGCCATCGAGCATCGCCTGCGTGATCGGAGCGAGCGCCGACGACATCGGGCGCATGGTCGTCGTTGCCGCGCCGGGCGTTTCCTGCGCGCTACAAATCACCGCGAAGCCGAACGCCAACGTGGACGCGGCAGCCGCGGCCATCAACCTGACAAACTGAGATGACATAGGATCCTCCTTCAGGGCTATTCTGTTGTTGGCCGCCCGCGAGCGCGCGATGTCGCTAGGCGGGGGATCTATTCCCACAGAGATAACTTATAGTCGAAAATACAAGCCAATGCAAACTTGTGGGCCACAATGGAGCCGTGCATGAGGCCAGAATCGCGCGTGCAATACACCCGAGCGATGTGCCGCGCGGAGACCCGATCGCTGCCGCTGCGGAGCCTTGTCGCAGCTTGCCTGATGACCGCGCTGGTTTTGTCGTTGCCGTCCGCCGCATCCGCGCAGCAGCCGAGCGCCAACGTCCGGCTGGTCGCCGCGGCACGCGCGGGCGATCAGGCCGCCATGATGCAAGCGCTGGCAGATGGCGCGACGCCCAACGCGCGCAACCGAATCGGTGAAACCGCGCTTTTGATCGCGCTCAAGACCGAGCGGCCCGATCTGGCCCGGCAGATGATCGAAGCAGGTACCGACGTCAACCTCGCCGCGGTCAACGGCGTGACGCCGTTGATGGCGGCCGCCCACGTCGGTTACACCGACATTGCCCGGTCGCTACTCGCCAAGGGCGCGGACGTCGGCTTGGTCGACCGGCTCAAGAAGAACGCAATGACTTATGCCGCCGGTCAGGGCCGCACCGAAATCGTGCTGCTACTGCTCAATGCCGGGGTCGATCCCAACGCCGTCTACGCGCATTCGTTGACCGCGCTGATGTGGGCCGCCGGCTACGGTCATAGCGACGCCGTGCGGGCGTTGCTTGCGGCCGGCGCTCGAACCGATCTGCGCGACGATCGCGGCAAGACCGCGCTCGACCTTGCACGTGACGGCAATTTTCCCGATACGGTGAAGCTCCTCGAAGCCGCGGTAAAGAGTTGAACCGTTGCTTAGAGGCCGTCACGCTGCCGCTCTCTGCCTGCCGCTGCGCATCGCGCGCCTGGGCCACATTCGCCACAACAAGCCGTCGTGCAGCACCCACTGGTGATAGAACGTCGCCATGACGTGAAGGCCGATCACTGCTACCAGCGCCCAACTGCTTATGCTGTGGACAACGCTGCATGCCTCCTTGAGTGCGGCATTTGCGGGAGTCCAGGCAGGCAGGACCGATCCGAAGAATTTCACGGGAAAGCCGCTCACCGCTGACCCCATGTAGCCACTCATGGCATCGAGAAACATAAACACGTAAAGCAGGGCGTGGACCGCTTGCGCTGCTCGGGCCTGCCAGACCGGCAAAGGCGGAAGCTCCGGCGGACGGTGTGAGGCGCGCCAGGCGAGACGTACCACCATCAGGAGCAGCACGGTCAACCCGATCGACTTGTGCAGGTTGTACGCATCGGCACGAGGTCCGACAGGATCCTTCGGGATCGTCTGCATCCACCACCCCAACGCCATGAGGCCGATAACGGCCACTGCAATCGCCCAATGCAGAACGATTACGGTCAATGGATATCGCGGCGCTGGCTCAGAACCTTGCATTCGCGCTCACTCCGATCAGGTAGTTGCGTCGCGCGGACGGCTCGAAGAAACGGCTGTTGACGTCGCCGACGATCACCGAGCCGACGTAATCCCAGTCGCCGATGTTGTTGACGCGCACGAATTCGCGCAGCGTCCAGGCCGCTGCAACCTGCTCGAAGCCGGCGCGCAGGTTGACGACCCTATAGCTGGGCGCGGCATCGGTGTTGCGGTCGTTGACATAAACCTTGCCCGCGTACTGGGCCTCGAGCGCGGCGGAGAATCCAAACCAATCGGAGCGCCCCCACGCGAGCTCGACATACGCGTTCGACTGGGGCACACCAGGCAAGCGCGAACCGGCGGGAATCGGCTGCGGTGGCAACCCCGTCGTCGCGTCGGACGCGAATTTCGCCGATAACCGGGTGTAGGACGCATAGCCGGAGAAGCCGTAACCAAGGTCGGCCTCCCACTGCGCTTCGACGCCGCGCCGGCGGGTCTTGCTCGCGTTTTTGTACGTCGTGCGACCGCCGGCGGCGGTGTCGATGACGATTTCGTCCGACGTGGTCGTGGAGAACACCGCGAGGTTCATCCGCTGCCGATTGAGCAGGTAAGCCTTGAGTCCCGCTTCCACCGAGCGGCTGATCGCGGGCCGCAAATCGAAGTTGAGGCCGGTGCCCACCGTCCGGTACGCCAGCTCGATGAAGGTCGGGGTCTCGAATCCCTCGCCCCAGTTGGCATAGACGTTGACGCTGGGCGCGGCACGCCACGTCGCACCCAGGACCGGACTTAGATGGCTGTACGCGACGCGACCGCTGTCGTCCGGATTCTGGTCGTTGATGTAGTGGTCCAGAGAATCGAAGCGCACGTCGCTGTACCGCGCGCCTGCGAGGAACGAAAGCGCCGCGAGCGGCGCCCATTCCGCCTGTGCGTAACCGTCGGTAGCCTTGATGATGTCGTCCTCGTCCCGCCGCAGGTCGCCCAGCGCCCCGTTGTTGTTGACGAATCCGCGGCGGCGCTGATGCTGGCGGTCGTAAGACATGCCCGCGGTCAGCGTCAGCGGGCCGCCGGCGATCTGCATGCGCTGAGTGACGCGGGCGTCGACGCCGCCGAAATCGCCGTCGAGATCGGTGACACCACCCGAGGAAGTCGGCAAGCTTCCCAGGAGCGCGAGATACTGACGGACGAGACGCCGGCCGCCGTATCCGGTCACGCGCAGCACGGCATCGGCGCCGAGCCGGCGCTCGAGCGCCGCGCCGCCCTGCTGCTGATTGACGGTCTTGCGGGTATTGAACTGCTCCGCCATCGGATCGGCTTGACGCGGATTCGCCTGCCATTGCGCGCGTGTGAGCCCCAACGGGTCCTGCGCTTCGGGTTGATACAGCGAATTTCCGATCAGGGTGATGCGCGTGTCCGCATCGATGTCGAACTTGAGCTTGGCGTTGATCAGGTCGCGCGAGGCCTCGCTGTGATCGCGGTAGCCGTCGGTCGCGAAATGGTTGGCGGCAAGCACGTAACCGAGGCCGCCCGCGACGCCCGAGGTTTTGGCGATCACGTTGTACGTCCCGTAGCTCCCGCCGACGACCTGTCCCTGCGCCTGCGCAGGATCGGCGCCGTCCTCGGTGAAGACGGAGATCACGCCGCCAGCCGCATTCCCGTACAGCGTCGAGAAGGGTCCGCGCAGAACCTCGACCCGCTGCGCCGACACGAGGCTGAAACTCCCCGTCTGACCCTGCCCGTCCGGCATGGTCGCCGGAATCCCATCCTGATACAGCCGGATGCCGCGGACGCCGAAGTTGGCGCGCGCGCCGAAGCCGCGCACCGAAACCTGCAGATCCTGAGCGTAGTTCCAGCGGTTTGCGACGACGATGCCGGGAATGCGCGCCAGCGACTCGGAGAGATTGACCTGCAACTGGTTGCGCTGGATCTGCGCGGCATCGATGCTGTCGATCGCGACCGGCAAATCGAAGGCCTGCTCCTCGGTCCGCGTGGCAGTGACGACAAGCGGGTCGATGCGCTGCGGAACCTGCGCCGCGGCGACGGCGCTCCAGCCTGCGGCGAACAAAACAAGCGCGCGCATGCGGTCGCGGCGCTCATCGCAACGCTTGCTGCTCTCCATGGAAATTGCTCCGATAGGCGCGCGGGCAAACTCGTGTAGCATAGCCGATCGTTCGCGCGGCTTCCAACTCGATGCAAGGAGGAGTGTCGTGCCCCGGTTGATTCGCTACGCTGTTGCACTTGGAGCCGCATGGGCCGCGACCGCCGCCGCGGCGCCATTCGCATACGTGCCCAATGAGGGCTCGGCGTCGATCTCGATCATCGACACTGCCACCGATCGCGTCATCGCGACGCTCAAGCTCGCCCAGAAGCCGCGTGGCATCGCGGTATCGCTCGATGGGTCGCGGTTGTTCATAAGCGATCAGACCGCGAACACGCTCATAACGATCGACCTCGTCAAGCGTGAGGTCGTCGCGACCACTACGCTCGGCAGCTCGCCCGAGGCGATCTATCTCTCGGCGGACGGCAAGTGGCTGTCGGCCGCGATTGAGGAAGACGACCAGGTGCTGCTGATCGACGCGGCGTCGGGCACGATCGCCCAACGCATCAAGATGCGCGGCAAGAACCCCGAGCACGCGGTGTTCAGCCCTGACGGCAAATGGCTCTACGTCAGCAGCGAGGAAGCCGACAGCGTCGACATCGTCGACCTGGCCAAACGCGAAGTGGTCAAGTCGGTCAAGGTCGGCGACCGCCCGCGCGGCATCGGCTTCCTGCCCGACGGCAGCCGCGCGTACGTCGCCGCCGAGAACGCGGACACCGTCAACGTGTTCGACGTCGCCAGCGGCGAGGTCGTCGCCAGGATCAAGGCGGGCAGCCGTTCCAACGGCGTCACCGTCCATCCGGGCGGCAAACGCGTCTACGTGTCCTCGGGCGGCGAGGGAACGGTGCAGGTGATCGACACCGCGACCAACGCGATCATCGCCAAGATTCCCGTCGGCAAGCGGCCGTGGAACATGGCGATCACTCCCGATGGCCGCAAGCTCTACGTCGCCTGCGGGCGGTCCAACGCCGTCGCGGTGATCGACACCCAGACCAATACCAAGATCGCGGATGTCCCGGTGGGCGAATTGCCGTGGGGCGTCGCGATCCGCTGACTTGACCCGCCGCGCCGCCGCGCTGCTGGCACTGGGGTTCGCGGCCGCGTTGAGTACGGGCCACGCCCTCGCCGACAATCCGGCCGAGATCTTCGAGCTGCCGGCGGTCACGGTCATCGGCACGACGCCGTTGCCGGGCCTCGGCACCGCGCCCAGGGATGTTCCGGCGAATGTGCAGGTATT
>DASWDF010000026.1:0-14247 GCA_036395475.1 Casimicrobiaceae bacterium | reverse complement strand
CGCCGCCGATGCCGAGGCGCGCGGCTGGAAGCTCTCCGAGGAAAAAACCAAGTGGTATCTAGAGCAGCTGGCCAAGAACGGCATGACCGTTGCTCCGCCCTCGCCCTCACTCGCCGGGGACCTCAAGAAGATCGGCGATACGATGACATCGGAGTGGACCAAGCAGGCCGGTCCGGACGGCCAGGCCGTGGTCGACGCATACAAGAAAATGTGATCACGCGCCTACCGAAGCTTGGATACGGTGACGATAATGATCTTCGTAACTGAGTGATGCAGAGCGTATCTGCACTCGGGTCATCCCGGCGCAGGCCGGAATCCAAGTTTGTACGTCGTCGCATTACGTAACTTGGGCCCCGGCTCAGTGACCCAAATGAGCCGGGGCGACACAAATAACTCCGCGGACGGACCCGTAATGCGCCGGCTGCTCGACACCCTGTATAACGCCGCCGCTTATCTGGCGGCGTTGTTTTTGATTGCGACGCTGGCGATGGTATTGCTCGGGATCTGTGGCCGCTTGTTCGCTTTTCAGGTGCGTGGTACCGACGCCTATGCCGGTTATTTCATGGCGGGTTCGGGCTTTCTCGCGCTGGCACACACGCTCGCGCGTGGCGAGCACATCCGGGTAAACCTTATCCTCGAGCACGCGGGGGGACGCGTTCGCCGGGCACTGGAGCGTTGGTCGCTGGCAGCGGCCTCCGCGCTGTCGATAGGGTTCGCGTACTTCAGCGTTCGACTCGCATGGCAATCGTTCATGCTCCACGACATCTCGACCGGCAATGACGCGACGCCGCTGTGGCTGCCGCAGCTCGCCATGGCCGCGGGCACCGTGATCTTCGCGATCGCCTTTGTCGACCAGTTCGTACGCGAGCTATCGGGAACGCGGCCGCACATTACGCCCGACCAGGAACCGGCGCATGTCGAGTGACCTGCTGATAACGACGCTGCTGATCGTTGCGCTGTTCGTGCTGCTCGGCAGCGGCGTATGGATCGGGCTCGCACTGGCGGGTGTGGCCTGGATCGGCATGGAGCTTTTTTCGTCGCGCCCCGCCGGCGATGCGATGGCCGTGACTATCTGGGGCACGGCGTCGTCGTGGACGCTGACCGCGCTGCCGCTGTTCGTGTGGATGGGCGAAATCCTGTTCCGGACGCGGCTTTCGGAAGATATGTTCAAGGGCCTGGCGCCTTGGCTCGAACGCATTCCGGGACGGTTGCTGCACACCAACATCATCGGCTGCACGATCTTTGCCGCCGTGTCCGGATCGTCGGCGGCGACTTGTGCCACGATCGGCAAGATGACATTGCCGGAGCTCAAAAGCCGCGGCTATCCCGACGACATCACGATCGGCACACTGGCAGGCGCGGGCACGCTGGGCCTGCTGATCCCGCCGTCGATCATCATGATCGTCTACGGCGTATCCGCCAACGTGTCGATTTCGCAGTTGTTCATCGCCGGCGTCATCCCCGGGCTCATCCTCGCGGCGCTGTTCTCCGGTTACATCGTCGTCTGGGCACTCTTTCATCCGGACAAGATCCCGGTCATCTCGGAACGGACCACGATCGCGCAGAAGCTCTTCGCTTCGCGGCACTTGATCCCGGTCGTCGTCCTGATCGGACTCGTCCTCGGCTCGATCTACGCGGGTATCGCCACCGCGACCGAGGCAGCGGCCTTCGGCGTTGTGGGCGCACTGATGATTTCCGCGGTGCAGGGTTCGCTCACGTGGACGACGTTTCGCGACAGCCTGCTCGGCGCCACCCGGCTCTACTGCATGATCGCGCTAATCCTCGCCGGCGCCGCGTTCCTCACTCTGGCGATGGGCTACATCGGACTCCCGCGTCGCCTCGCGGAGTGGATCGGTGGCCTGGGCCTCTCCCAGCTGTGGCTCATCGTTGCACTGATGGGGTTCTACATCATCCTCGGCTGCTTCCTCGATGGCATTTCGATGGTCGTGCTGACGATGGGAGTGATCCTCCCGACGATCGACAAGGCCCGCATCGATCTCCTCTGGTTCGGCATTTTCGTCGTGCTGGTGGTCGAGATGGCGCAGATCACGCCGCCCGTGGGCTTCAATCTGTTCGTGCTGCAGGGTATGACCCGAAAACAGATCACATGGATCGCGAAACAGGCGCTGCCGATGTTGTATCTCATGATCGCCGCAACGCTGTTGATCTATCTCTTTCCGCAGCTCGTGACTTTTCTGCCGCAGCAAATGAGAATCGGCTAGGACAGCAAAGGAATGCCAATTTACAGCGCGAAAATGAGAGCGCCGTTCGCTGTGCTCGGCATCCGCACCGGCCAAGGCGCCGTTACCGGCATCGAGTACCTGCCACGGTCGGAGCGCGCGCAGGCGCCGACCGACGCGCTGGCGGCGCGCGCGTGCCGGCAGATCGAACGCTATCTCGCCGATCCGCAATTTCGCTTCGATTTGCCCCTCGCACCGGCGGGCACTGTCTTTCGGCGCCGGGTCTGGGATACGCTGGCGGAGATTCCGGTCGGAGAATCGCGCACCTATGGCGAGCTGGCGCGGCAGCTGCACACCGCGCCGCGCGCGGTCGGCGGCGCGTGCGGCGCCAACCCGATTGCGCTGGTGATTCCCTGCCATCGCGTCGTCGGTACGCATGGATCGCTCGGCGGTTTCATGGGCGTGACCAACGGCGATCCGATCGCGATCAAGCGCTGGCTTTTGGCCCATGAGGGCTACCGCTTCGGCGCCTGACGCCGCCGCGTTAATCGACGCGTTCTGCGACCAGGTGTGGTTGCAGGACGGGCTCGCGGCGTCGAGCCTGGCGAGCTATCGCCGCGATCTCACGGCGTGGGCCGATTGGCTCCGGCGCAACGGGCACAAGCCACTGCTCGCCGCAGAACGCGGTGACATCGATCTCTACCTCGCCGCACAATTCCGGGCGAAGGCAAAGAGCACATCGATCGGTCGGCGGCTGTCATCGTTGCGCCGCTTCTATCGGCTGCACGCCGAGCACGGCACGATTGCGCGCGACCCGACACTTCGCGTTCGCGCGCCCAAGCTGCCGCACCGGCTGCCGAAGAGCCTTTCCGAAAGAGAGGTCGAAGCGCTGCTCGAAGCGCCTGATCCCGATACCACGCTCGGCCTGCGCGACCGCGCGATGCTGGAGACGCTCTACGCCACGGGCCTGCGCGTGTCCGAGCTCGTGGGCCTCAAGCTCGGGCAAGTCAGCTTCGATATGGGCATCGTGCGCGTGCTCGGCAAGGGCGGCAAGGAGCGGCTGGTGCCGCTGGGCGAAGAAGCGGTCGATTGGCTCAAGCGTTATCTCGCTACGGGCCGGACCGAGCTCGCAAGAGATGGGAAGAGCGATGCGGTATTCATCACGGCACGCCGCGGGCCGCTGACGCGGCAGGCGTTCTGGCAGCTCGTCAAGCGTTATGCCGTCAAGGCGGGCGTCGCCGCTACGGGCCTGTCGCCGCACACGCTGCGGCATGCCTTCGCGACGCACCTGCTCAATCACGGTGCGGATCTTCGGGTCGTGCAATTGTTGCTCGGGCACGCCGACATCACGACAACCACCATCTATACGCACGTCGCCCGCGAACGGCTGAAACAACTGCACGCGCGGCATCACCCCCGCGGGTGACGCGAGCACCGCGCGAGATCCGGAGTTACTCTAGCCGGATTGGCCGCGCTCGATGACTACTCCGAGCCGCTTGACGCCGGCGATCGGCGCGAGCTTGGCGACGCTCACCCGGACCCACGGGGATCCGAACTCGGCGCGAAGCAGCTCGGCCAACGCCTCGGCGAACCGTTCGAGCAATTTGTGCGGGTGATCGGCCGCAAACGCCTGCACGCGCTTCACAACCGCCGCGTAATCGAGCGCATCGGCAAAATCGTCGCTGGCGAATGCCTTCGCCGAAGGCAGCGCTAGCTCGAGATCGATGAGCAAGGGTTGCGCGAGATGCTGTTCCCACGCGTAGACGCCGATGCGCGTCTCGACGCGCAATTCATGGACGAAGATGGTATTCATCGCCGGGTATTCGACGGCGGAGGTTTGGTGGCCTGCTAGAATCTCAAGCCTGAAGTCGCTGAGCGCGCATTGTAGATGAATACGTCGCTGGCCACGCTTGCTGTCATCGTCGGCGCGTATCTCGTCGGGTCGGTATCGTTCGCAGTCGTCGTGAGCAAGCTCTTCGGGCTCCCCGACCCGCACAGCTACGGATCCGGAAATCCGGGCGCGACCAACGTCCTGCGCACCGGCAACAAGGCCGCCGCCGCGTTGACGCTCGCCGGGGACGGCCTCAAGGGGTTCGTGGCGGTATGGATCGCGCATCGGCTGGGCGCGAATTGGGGCGACGCGTCGCTGGCCACCGCTGGCGCCGCGCTCGCGGTCTTCCTCGGCCACGTCTATCCGGTATTCCATCGCTTTGCGGGGGGCAAGGGAGTCTCGACGGCAGCAGGCGTCGCCTTCGCGCTTGCGCTACCGCTTGGAATGGCGCTGCTTGGCGTCTGGCTTGTCTTCGCACTGTTGTTCCGGATCGCTTCGCTGGCATCGATTGCTGCAGCTGTCGCGGCGCCGCCTCTCGGCCTGTATTTCATAGGCAACCGGCCCGAGGCCTGGGCGCTGTTCCCGATCGCGTTGCTCTTGATCTGGCGACATCGCGAAAACATCCGCAAGCTTATGGCTGGGCAAGAACGAAAGATCGGCAGCTAGCGCCCTGCAACGCTGGAGGCCGATCCTGCGCTACGACGCGGGTCACACGATGGCCGCCCTGCGAACCGAGGACAGCTCCCAGCGCGGGCGCACCGTAAAGCGGTAGTCGGGCATGTTTTCGCGCTGCAGGTGCAGTGCGCCGACAAGCGCGATCATCGCTCCGTTGTCGGTGCAGAACTGAAGGTCGGGAAAGAACACTTCTGCGCCGCGCTGCCTCCCTGCCGCGGAAAGGCGCTCGCGCAGCGAGCGATTGGCGCCGACGCCTCCGGCAACGACGAGCCGGTCGAGACCCGTCACATCGAGCGCGGCAAGCGCTTTCGCGGCCAGTACATCGACGACAGCGTCCTCGAAGCCTCGCGCAATGTCCGCCAAGCGCTCCTCGGGCAGGGCTTGCTTGCGCACATGCGTCAGCACCGAAGTTTTCAACCCGCTGAAACTGAAATTGAGATCGCCGCTGCCGAGCATTGGCCGCGGCAGCGTGACCGCGCCCCGCTGTCCGCGGGCCGCAAGTCGCTCCAGCGCGGGGCCACCGGGATACGGCAGGCCGAGGAGCTTGGCCGTTTTGTCGAACGCTTCCCCCGCGGCGTCGTCGACGGTGTCGCCGAGCAGAGCGTATTCGCCCACGCCATGAACAGCATGCAATTGGGTGTGTCCACCGGAGACGAGCAACGCGACGAACGGGAACGGCGGACGCGGGACGCCAAGCAGCGGCGAGAGCAGATGACCTTCGAGATGATGCACGCCGATGACGGGTTTCCCGAGCGCAAACCCCAGGCCGTTGGCCACGCTGGCGCCGACCAGCAGAGCGCCCGCAAGACCCGGGCCTTGCGTGTAAGCGATGCCATCGAGGTCCGAGAGCCGGCAACCGGCTTCGCCGACCACGCGCTCCGCAAGCGGAACGACGCGGCGAATATGATCGCGCGACGCGAGCTCGGGCACGACTCCGCCATAGGCTTCGTGCATTGCCACCTGCGAGTGGAGAGCATGCGCAAGCAAGCCCTGGGCGCTGTCGTAGATAGCGAGCCCGGTCTCGTCACAGGAGGTTTCGATGCCAAGGACTTTCACGTCGTGGAATCGGTTCACGCCAATGCCTTAAAGTATACGTTCCCGTTGCCTTAATCGATGTTGCCTGCTAGACTTATTGGTTGATGTAAGTTCCGAGCGTCGGCTAGCGAAAGGATTGATTCTCCAATGCCCAGTGTCCGCGTCCGCGAAAACGAGCCCTTCGAGGTGGCATTGCGCCGCTTCAAGCGCACGATCGAGAAGACAGGCCTCCTGACCGAGCTCCGCGCCCGCGAGTTCTACGAAAAGCCCACCGCCGAGCGCAAGCGCAAGCTCGCCGCTGCAGTCAAGCGCCACTACAAGCGCCTACGCAGCCAGCAACTGCCGCCGAAGCTTTACTAGCCACCGACGATCCGGACCGCAAGGGGCGAAGCGATTCGCCCCTTTTGCTATAGGGTCAGAGACGATTTTCACGAGTGTGCCCATGAATTGACGCGACGTCTGCCAAAATTCGTCTCTGACCCTAATGTCCCGATGACTCGTGAAAGTCGTCTCTGACCCTACTAAATGACACTCAAAGCGACGATTACCGAAGACATGAGAGCCGCCATGCGTGCCAGGGAAACCGCACGCCTGTCGACGATCCGTCTGCTGCTCGCAGCGATCAAGCAGAAGGAGGTCGACGAGCGGATCGAGGTATCCGATGCCGATGTGGTCGGCATCGTCGACAAGATGATCAAGCAGCGCCGTGAGTCGATCACCCAGTTCGACGCGGGCGGCAGACCCGAGCTTGCCGCCGCCGAGCGCGCCGAGATCGAAATTCTTCGCAGCTATCTTCCACAGCCGCTCTCCGCGACCGAGATCGAAGCGCTGATCGCGGAGGCGATCGCCAACGCAGGTGTCTCGGGCCCGGCGGCGATGGGCAAGGTTATGGCAGCCCTCAAACCGCGGCTTGCCGGCCGCGCCGATATGGCGCTGGTCGCCGACCGGGTCAAGGCCAAGCTCGCGGGCTAGAGCAAAAGCGCCAAGGCTACCTCGCAGCACGTAGAACCTCGCCTATAATGGGGAGATGGGCCCCGCGACTACGTTGTCAGGGTGGTCCGCAGCCTCCAAGCCCATGATTCCCAACGATTTTATTCAGACGCTGCTCGCCAGGGTCGACGTCGTCGATGTCATCGATCGATACGTTCCGCTTAAGAAGGCGGGCGCTAACTACACGGCCTGTTGCCCCTTCCATAGCGAAAAGACCCCGTCCTTTACGGTGAGTCCCTCGAAGCAGTTCTACCACTGCTTTGGCTGCGGAGCGCATGGCACTGCAATCGGTTTTCTGATGGAGTACGGCGGCAAGTCGTTCCCCGACGCCGTCGAGGAGCTGGCGCGGGACGCGGGGCTCGAGGTACCTCGGTCGGTTACCCCTGCCGACGATGCGCGGCGCATGCAGGGGCAGGACCTCACGGGATTACTTCTGCACGCCGCCAAGTTCTATCGCACGGCGCTGAAGGAAACCCCCCGCGCGATCGATTACCTCAAGGATCGCGGTCTGACGGGTCCGATCGCCGTTCGCTTCGGAATCGGCTATGCGCCCGACGAGTGGCAGCCGTTGGCGCGCGTTTTTCCCGACTATCAGGACAAGGCTTTGGAGACCGCGGGGCTGGTCATCGCGGGCGACGCGGGCAAGCGCTACGACCGCTTTCGTGACCGCATCATGTTCCCCATTCACGACGCGAGCGGGCGCGTCGTCGGATTCGGCGGTCGGGTGCTCGACAAGGGTGAGCCCAAATACCTCAATTCGCCCGAGACCCCGCTGTTTTCCAAGGGTCGCGAGCTTTATGGTCTATTCCAGGCGCGGCAGGCGATCCGCGCCGCGGGCAAAGTCGTCGTCGTCGAAGGCTATATGGACGTCGTCGCCCTCGCCCAGCATGGCGTCGAATACGCGGTCGCGACACTGGGAACTGCGACAACGGCTGTGCATGCGCAAAAACTCTTTCGCCTCACCGATACGGTCGTGTTCTGTTTCGACGGCGACGAGGCGGGCCGCCGCGCCGCCTGGCGCGCGCTGGAGAATACGCTCGCCTGGCTCGCCGATGGCAAGAATGCGAAATTCCTCTTCCTACCAGATGGTGCGGATCCGGATGACTATATCCGGCGCCGCGGCAGCGCTGCGTTTGAAGGACTCGTCGGCCAGGCCGTGCCCTTGTCCGATTTCCTGCTCTCCGAGCTGGCTACGCGCCATCCGCCGTCTTCAGCGGAGGATCGGGCCGCGCTGGTCAACGCCGCCAAGCCGTTGCTAGCGCAGCTCCATGCGCCGATCCTGTCGGCGCTCCTGCGGCGCCGTATCGCGGAGATTGCCGGACTGCCGGAGATTGAGCTCGCCGCGTTGCTCCCGGCGAACGCGCCGCGGAGCGCGCCCGAGGCGCCGGCGCGCACTCCACGGCTGCCGGTCACTTCCAACGATCGACGCTTGTTACGCGCCTTGCTGTTCCGTCCGCAGCTCGCCAGCAGCCTGGATATCGGTCTCCTCGGCCCGGCGAACCCGGAACGTCCCGCGGTGGCCTTCATCCAGTCCGCGACGAGCGCGAGCCCCGTGGAGCTGACGACCGCAGCGCTTATCGAGCAAGCCCGCGGCACATCGTTCGAAAGCCTGTTCGACGAGCTGGCGGCTGAGATATTCGGCTGGGACGACGACTACGATGTGAACGCGGAACTGACCGGCTTGGTCGAAAAGCTTAAGAGGGGGCAGGAAAACGCCGCGTTCAGGGAGATCGTTCGATCGGGCAGCGTCGACGATCTGTCCGCGGAGCAGCGCAAGCGCGCTCAGGAGTACCGACGGGGAGGTCCTGGCAGCGATGCTCGCGAAACATGAAGAGCGTCGGAGCTGCCCTTGGCGTATGAATGTTATAATTTTGGGTTTTTCCCAAATGGCCCCATCTTCGGGGGATGACCGGATCGTGGCGCGGATTCGCAGGCGCCCAAACCAGCAGGACAGCCATGGCCAAAAAATCCTCCAAACCCGCCAAGAAACGCAGCGCCAAACCTAAGGGCAGGGCCCGACCGGCGTCGAGTGCGGCGCGCACCGCTAAGCGGCCGGCGCGCCGATCGACCAAGGTGGCGCGGACTACGCGCAGGAAGGCATCGCTGCCCCGGCGCAGCAGTACAAAACGCATGTCGCGGAGCACGCTCCACGGCAAGAAACGGCCGGCTCCCCGAGCCGGTGGCCGGCGCTTGCCGAAGGCTAAGACCTCGTTGAAATCGCGCAAACAGGCGAAGCTGGTCGAGCACAAGAAATCGCCGAAGCTTGCGCCCAAGGCGCTTCCCAAGGTTGCGCCGAAACTCGCGAAAACCACGCCAAAGATCCCGTCGAAAGCGCAAACGGGACCGGCCAAGGCAGGCGTCGCCCCCACCGCACCGGTCAAGCCGAGCGCGGGTGAGATCGCTGCAAGACTGTCGGCCCGGCGCACGGAAAAGGCGCTTGCCGAGGGCAAGGTGAGGAGCGGCAAGAATGGCGGCGTGGAGCTGCGCAAGGTCGAGCTGACTCCGGCGGAAGCCGAGGCGCGCAAGACGCGGCTCAAGAACCTGATCGTGCTGGGCAAGGAGAGAAGCTACCTCACCTACGCCGAGATCAACGACCACCTGCCCGACGACATCCTCGACGCTGAGCAGATCGAGGGCATCATCTCCATGATCAACGACATGGGGATCCAGGTCTACGACGAGGCGCCCGACGCCGAAACGCTGCTGATGTCGGAAGCCGCGCCGACCACGGCCGCCGACGATGTCGACGAGGAAGCCGCCGAAGCGGCAGCGTCGACCCTCGACTCCGAATTCGGCCGCACGACCGACCCGGTGCGCATGTACATGCGCGAGATGGGCTCGGTCGAGCTTTTGACCCGCGAGGGCGAGATCGAGATTGCCAAGCGGATCGAAGAAGGCCTGAAGCACATGATCATGGCGATCTCGGCCTGCCCGATGACCGTCGCGCAGATCCTGGAACTGGCCGCCAAGATCGAAAAGGACGAGCTCAAGATCGACGACGTCGTCGACGGCTTGATGGATTTCAACGAGCAGCTCGAGGCGATGGACGACGAGGATGCGCTCGAGGAGCTCGACGAGGAAGAAGCCGACAGCGGCGCGATCGCGGCCGAGAATCTCGAACGGCTGAAGGTCGCCGGCCTGCAGCGCTTCGCGGCGATCCGCCGGCTGTACACGCGCATGCTTGCGGTCCTGCAAAAGGATGGGCACAAGGCGCCCAAGTACTTCGACCTGCAAAAGAAGATTTCGGCCGAGCTCATGCAGATCCGTTTTGCCGCGCGCCAGGTCGAGCGGCTGTGCGACAGCGTGCGCTGCGAGGTCGACAACATCCGGCAGACCGAGCGCAAGATCCAGGATCTCGTCGTCAACAAGGGCGGCATGCCGCGCCCGGACTTCATCAAGAAGTTCCCGGAGCACGAGACCTCATTGCGCTGGATCGACCGCGAGATTGCCGCGCACCATCCGTTCGGCGAGTCGCTGGCCAAGTACCGGCAGGCGATCGTCGAGCAACAGCAAAAGCTCCTCGACCTGCAGAAACGGGTGATGATCCCCTTGAAGGACCTGAAGGAGATCAACAAGCAGATGTCCACGGGCGAGGCCAAGGCGCGCAAGGCCAAGCGCGAGATGACCGAGGCGAACCTGCGCCTGGTGATCTCGATCGCGAAAAAATACACCAATCGCGGTCTGCAATTCCTCGACCTCATCCAGGAAGGCAACATCGGCCTCATGAAGGCGGTCGACAAGTTCGAATACCGCCGCGGCTACAAATTCTCGACCTACGCGACGTGGTGGATCCGGCAGGCGATCACGCGCTCGATCGCCGACCAGGCACGCACCATCCGCATTCCGGTGCACATGATCGAGACGATCAACAAGATGAACCGCATCTCGCGCCAGATCCTGCAGGAGACCGGGCAGGAGCCCGACCCCGCGCTCTTGGCCGAGAAGATGGAGATGCCCGAGGAGAAAATCCGCAAGATCCTCAAGATCTCCAAGGAGCCGATCTCGATGGAGACCCCGATCGGCGACGACGACGATTCGCACCTCGGCGACTTCATCGAGGATGCGAGCACCGTCGCGCCGGTCGACGCCGCGGTCAACGCGTCCTTGCGCGACGTGTGCAAGGACGTGCTGGACACGCTCACCCCGCGGGAGGCCAAGGTCCTGCGCATGCGCTTCGGGATCGAGATGAACACCGACCACACGCTCGAAGAAGTCGGCAAGCAGTTCGACGTCACCCGCGAGCGCATCCGCCAGATCGAAGCCAAGGCGCTGCGCAAGCTGCGCCACCCGTCGCGGTCGGAGAAGCTGCGCAGCTTCCTCGAAGGCGAATAGGGGTCCGTCCGCCAAATGAAATGCCCCGGCCGGTCCGGGGCATTTTTTTGCAAGCTGCGCGGACGCGGCTCAATCCGGGTTCAGCCGGCGCCGCTTGCTGGAAAGTTCGAGCTCGGTGAGGAGCTGCTCGGCGTCGTCGGGGTCGGTTCGGAGCCGGAAACCAAGTGTCCGCACGAGCTTCTGCATCGATGCGTTGATTCCGAGTATCGCCCCGACCAGCCGGCGGAAACCGCGGCGCTTCGCGCTCGCGATCAGCTTCCCCATCAACGCCCGGCCAAGGCCCTTGCCCTGCCACACATCGGCGACGACGATCGCAAACTCGGCGCTCTCCCGATCGGGGTTGGCCACGTAACGCGCAACGCCGACGATCTGCTCGGCGCCCGGCTTGCCGGTGAGCGCGACAAGTGCCAGCTCACGGTCGTAGTCGACCTGAGTGAAACGCGCGAGCATTTGAGGTGTCAGCTCGTGCAGGTGGTGCATGAAGCGAAGATAGCGGCTCTCGTCGGAGAGACTGGCGACAAAGGCACGCTCAGCAGCGGCGTCCTCGGGGCGAATCGGGCGCACGCGCAAAAGGCTCCCGTCGCGCAAGGTCACGGTCGTCTCGAGCTCGACCGGGTAGGGATGAATCGCCATGTGCCGGTAGCCGTGCGCGAGAACGTGGCGCTTCGGGTCTGCAACGACGCTTGCGCCGCCGACGATTGCGTCGCCGGCGGCGGCTAACACCGGCGCGAGCTCGAGCTCGATGACCCATGGCAGCGCGCAGACCAGCGTCGAGACCTTGAGCAAGAGCGCGGTCAGAGTGTGGCGTTCGGCAGCAGGCATTACGCCGCAGACGCTCGCAACCAGATCGGCGGCGAGCCGGCGGTTGAGCGGCGGCAGCATGACCTCGGGCTCGCCGCGCGATCTTGCGAGGCTAAGGGCGATGACCGATCCGAACACCGCGTCGCGGTGCACGCGGATTTCCATGGCGGTGCCGCCCGTCGCGCCGATGCTGCGCGTCATGGGCCTGGCGCGTTGCAGCGTACGTGGCGCTGCCAAGGGAAGGACCGTGATCCCGAATGCGGAGAGCAGCGTCCGCGCTTGCCGCGGCGGGAGCGCGCTGCCGGCGGAGCGCCGCGTTTGCCTGCGAATGCGTTCGGCGGCCGCAAGATCTGCTGCGGCGAATTCCGGTTGCGGCGGCGGGACTTCGAGCAACCACTCCTGGTTCTTCCGGTACGCCACCAGAAACGAGAATGCCTCGACAGCGTTCTCCGGCGTGTAGAAGTTGGCGATGCCGCCTTTTTCGAGCGCGGCGCTCGCTTCAACACGATCGACTGCACCCAACAACGCGGCGAGCACCGGCTTGGTCGCGCCCTCTGCCTCCGCCGCGACTGCGCGGGCGCTGTCCACCGGCCCCGCCACAGGCGTCGTCACATGCAGAACTACGGCGGCGTCGACATTGGCATCGCCGAGCACCGCACGCAAGGCTGCGGCGAAGCGCTCCGGTGGTGCGTCTCCCTGGATATCGAGCGGATTGGCCAGTTTGGAACCCGAACGTGACAACGCCTTGAGCGCGGCCACGGTAGCTTGCGTGAAGCTCGCGAGCGCGACGCCGACCTCGGCGGCGCGGTCCGCCACCAGCAGTCCGGGGCCGCGTCCGTTGGTCACGATGGCGAGCCGATTGCCGCTGGGGAAACGTCCCAGGGCGAGAATGCGCGCCGCACCGAAAAGTTGCGTGTATGTCGCCACGCGCACCGTCCCGGCACGCTTGAGCGCCGCATCGAATACCCGGTCCGACGACGGCGTACCGGGCGCGGCGGCAGCGTGTCGACCCGCTTTGAGAACGATGACAGGCTTGGTACGCGCCGCAGCGCGGAGCGCGGACATGAAGCGGCGCGCATCGGGCACGGTCTCGATATAGAGCACGATGCCTTCGGTTTCGATATCGGCGAGCGCAAACTCGAGGAGCTCGCTGATGTCGACATCGCTGCCCGCGCCCAGCGCGGCGACCGACGCGAAGCCGATGCCCGCGGAGCGCGCGAAGTCGAGCAGTGCGCCCACCATCGCGCCCGATTGCGAAAGCAGCGCCAGGCGGCCCGGCAGCGCAGTCGCCGCGCCGAGCGTCGCGTTGAGCCCCTGAGACGTCCTGATTACACCAAAGCTTGCCGGTCCAAGGATACGCACGCCGGATGCGCGCGCATTGGCGACGAGCTCGCGTCGCCAGCGCCGGTCATCCGTGGGCGTCGCCATCGGCGTTCCGGACAGAATCACTGCGGTGCGCAAAAGACCACGCTCGCACTTGAGAACATTCGGCACCGCTGCCGGAGGCGCGCATATCACCGCCAGATCGATTGGCCGTCCGATGGCGGCGAGCGACGCGTACGCACGACGGCCGAGCACCTTGGCGTGGCTCGGGTTCACCGCGTAGAGCTCGCCCTTGAATTCGCCGGCAAGCATGTTTTCGTAGACGACGCGGCCCGGCGATCCCGGACGCTCCGATGCGCCAACGAGCGCAACCGAATCAGGCGCGAGCAGCGGCCGAAGATAATGCGATGGCGCCATGCGTGCGTGGAAGTCTACCGCAAGCTCGCTCGCGTCGACGCCGTAGCGAAGGATGCGCAGCGATCGCGCGCTGGCGCTCCGCTATAATCGCGGCGCAGTCGCTATCCGGGCCTGTAGCTCAGTCGGTTAGAGCAGAGGACTCATAATCCTTTGGTCGCTGGTTCGAGTCCAGCCGGGCCCACTCAGTTTTTCAAAGGCTTGGTGCCAAGTTCCTGCGTCTATTGTTGCTCTGACGTAGCCAGATCGTAACCACCAAGCAGCGAGTCAAGCCGATTGGCAGCTTTCGCGAGATGGTCGGGTGCGAGATGCGCATAGCGTTCGACCATCACCGAAGAGCGCCAGCCACCAAGCCGCTGCAGCTCGTGCGTCGGCGTCCCCGATTGCCGATGCCATGAGGCCCACGTGTGTCTCAAATCGTGCCAGCGGAAATTCTCGATGCCGGCACGCTTCAACGCGTTTCTCCACGCTAAGGTGTTGGCCCAGGAAATCGGCCGCCCGCGGCACGTAAACACGCGCTCGGAGTGCTTCCCGAGCTGCCGTCGCAACACCTTCACCGCGGTAGCGTTGAGTGGGACCGCAATCGGCCTGCGACTCTCCGACTGAGCGGCGCCCACCCACGCGTGGCCGGTGTCAAGGTTCACGTGCGACCACTCCAGACCGAGC